>NZ_QKTB01000013.1:0-90687 GCF_003234405.1 Curtobacterium sp. MCLR17_045 | reverse complement strand
ACTCTCCGTAAAAAAATACAGACCCAACACCCGAAGGCATCAGACCGAGTTGATTCTGACTGTTGACTGTCTACTGACAATCTTCAATCCAAAAGGAATTGCTTCATGACCCAGTCAGCAAGCCGACCAGGCACGAGGTCAATCAATAAATTGGCATTGACAATGTGCACGCTGTTGAGTTCTCAAGGACCAGACGCACTTGCTCCTCGGCTCGAGTTCGAGCTTCAGCCACAAGGCTTGTGTTCTTGGCTTGCCACCGGTTGTTCGTCGGACCCGGAGGTCCAGTGGCTCATCCCGAGGGGAGAGAACCGGTGGGCTTGTCATCCTAGACGTCGAAGCGATCCGGCGCAAGGCCCGATCTGAACTTCAGTGGAGGATGGTCCCGCTTGAGGGCCGACGTGCTCTGGGCTTTCGCTCCAGCCGCTCCGCCGCACCTTTGGGGTGACGAGTAAGAACTATACGCAGCCCTGAGCGAGTGCGCCAAGCCAGCCCCCATCCCGGGCGTGTCGCGTTGTGCAACACACGTCGCCCGGACGCAGCGATGCCCGGTTCCACAGGGGAACCGGGCATCGCAGGGGGTCGAGCAACCGGGATCAGGCGAGCGTCACTCCGGCGAGGGTCTTCTTGCCACGACGGAGGACGAGCACTCCCCCGGGCAGGGCGAGGTCGGACAGCGGGGTGGCCGGGTCTTCGGCCCGGACGTTGTTCACGGAGACGCCGCCCTGGTCGATCGCGCGGCGGGCCTCGCCGAGGGACTTCACGAGTCCGGTCTCCACGAGTGCCCGTGCGACGTCCGCTCCGGAGTCGAGCGTGACCGACCCCGGCAGCGCGGCGATCGCCGACCGCAGGGTCTCCGGGTCGAGCGCACCGAGGTCACCGTTGCCGAACAGCGCGGCCGCGGCATCGATCGCCGCCTGGGTCGCCGCCACTCCGTGCACGATCGAGGTGACCTCGAAGGCCAGGGTCCGCTGGGCCTCTCGTCGGAAGGGCTCGTCGGCGACGGCCTGCTCGAGTCGTTCGATCTCGGCGCGCGTCAGGAACGTGAACTGCCGCAGTCGGGCGATCACGTCGGCGTCCGTCGTGTTGAGCCAGAACTGGTACATGGCGTAGGGCGAGGTCATCTCGGCGTCGAGCCAGATCGCGTTGCCCTCGCTCTTGCCGAACTTCGTGCCGTCGGAGTTCGTGATGAGCGGGGTCCCGAGGGCGTGCACCGTGGCACCTTCGGCACGACGGACGAGCTCCGTGCCCGAGGTCAGGTTGCCCCACTGATCCGAGCCACCGGTCTGCAGCGTGCACCCGTACTGCCGCCAGAGTTCGCGGTAGTCGAGCCCCTGGAGGATCTGGTAGCTGAACTCGGTGTAGCTGATCCCCGCATCGGAGTTCAGGCGCGCGGCCACCGCGTCCTTCTTGAGCATCGAGTTGACGCGGAAGTACTTGCCGACGTCGCGCAGGAAGTCGATCGCGGACAACGGGGCGGTCCAGTCGAGGTTGTTCACCAGCCGGACGCCGTTGTCGCCGTCCGGACTGAGGAACCGGGACACCTGGGTCTGCAGCCGGGACACCCACTCCGCCACGGTCTCCGGCGTGTTCAGCGTGCGCTCGGCCGTGGGACGCGGATCGCCGATGAGACCGGTCGAACCACCCACCAACGCGAGCGGCTTGTGCCCCGCGAGCTGCAGCCGACGCATGGTCAGGAGCTGCAGCAGGTTGCCGCAGTGCAGCGACGGCGCCGTCGGGTCGAACCCGCAGTAGTACGTGATCGGCTCACCGTCGAGGGCCTCTTGCAGCGCGGTCTCGTCGGTCGAAACCTGCACCAGACCGCGCCACTGCAGTTCGTCCCACACCGAGTCGAAGGCGGGGTCGTTCTGCTGGCGCGTCAGGACGTCTTGAGCGGTATCACTGGACACCCCGCCATCGTAGCGGCGACGGACGTCCGGCAGGCGCGGCGGCCGGGAGGCCCGTGGCCGGTTCACGAGTCGAGGGCGCCCTTGTGCCGCCGGTACGTCGAGACCGTGGGGTCACCCGTCAGCCAGAAGCGCCAGGGGTACCGCGCCCCGCCGGCGATGCCGCCGACGCCGGTGCGCGGCCCGCGGGAGATCCGCGGGACCGCAGCGCCCGCGGGCGGACCGGCCAGGGTCTCGGACAGGAGCTCGTCGATCACGTGGGCCGGTCCGGCGGAGGCGAGCCGGGCCTCCAGGCCGGGTGCCAGGGTGAGCACGAACGGGCCGGACCCGTCGAGGAGCGACGTGCCGTCGTCCTGCCCGAGGACCGCTCCGAGCGCACCACCGAGGTTGCCGGGCCCGCGTGCCAGGGCGCCGTCCGCGACCTTCGACCCGCGACGCGCTCGCGCGACGTCGAGTCCCTCGACGACCTGCGCACCGCGCAGCAGGGAGCCCGACGAGGTGCCGGCAGGCCCGCTCACGACGTTGACGCAGGTGTGGATGCCGTACGAGCGGTAGGCGTACAGCGTGCCGGGCGGCCCGAAGAGGTGGCGGTTGCGCTCCGTCATCCCCCGGTGACCGTGTGATCCGGGATCGGTGGGGCCGGAGTAGGCCTCGACCTCGGTGATGCGGAGCGCCACGCCGCGCCCAGCGATCGTCGCACCGAGCAGGGCCGGCGCGGCGATCGGGGCGGGCTCGGCGAGCAGCGCGGCGATCCCCTCGGTCATCGCGAGAAGGGCGCGCCCTCGGCCAGGTCGCGGACGCGACGGGTGACGGACGCGAGCTGCTCGGCGACCCGGTCGGGCGCGGTGCCCCCGACGCCGGAGCGCGATGCGACGCTGCCCTCGATGGTCAGGACGGCACGGACGTCGGGCGTGAGGTGCTCGGACACGGACCGGTACTCGTCGTCGGTCGGCTCGTCGAGCTCGATGCCGCGCTCCTCGCAGTACCGGACGAGCGCGCCGGAGACCTCGTGCGCGTCGCGGAACGGGACGCCCTGCCGGACCAGCCACTCGGCGACGTCCGTCGCGAGCGAGAAGCCCTGCGGCGCGAGCTCGGCCATCCGGTCGGTGTCGAAGGTCAGGGTCGCGATCATGCCGGTGAACGCGGGCAGCAGGACCTCGAGCGTGGCCACGGAGTCGAAGACCGGCTCCTTGTCCTCCTGCAGGTCGCGGTTGTACGCCAGCGGCAGTCCCTTGAGCGTCGCGAGCAGCCCGGTCAGGTTGCCGATCAGGCGCCCCGACTTGCCCCGGGCGAGCTCGGCGATGTCCGGGTTCTTCTTCTGCGGCATGATGCTCGAGCCGGTCGAGAAGGCGTCGTGGAGCCGGACGAAGCCGAACTCCTTCGTGTTCCAGAGGATGACCTCTTCCGACAGGCGCGAGACGTCGATGCCGATCTGCGCGAGGACGAACGCGAACTCGGCGACGACGTCCCGGGCGGCCGTGGCGTCGATCGAGTTGTCCGCCGGGCGGTCGAAGCCGAGCTCCGCGGCGATCGCGGCGGGGTCGAGGCCGAGCGAACTCCCTGCCAGCGCACCGGCACCGTACGGGCTGACGCTCGCGCGATTGGCCCAGTCGCGGAGGCGCTCGAGGTCGCGGACGAGCGGCCAGGCGTGCGCGAGCAGGTGGTGGGCCAGGAGCACGGGCTGCGCGTGCTGCAGGTGCGTGCGCCCCGGCATGATCGCGGCCGGGTGCTCGGTCGCCTGCTGGGTGATCGCGTCGACGAGGTCGATCACGAGCCGGCCGATGCGCCGCCCGTGGTCGAGCATGTGCATGCGGCCGAGGGTTGCGATCTGGTCGTTGCGGCTGCGACCAGCGCGGAGCTTGCCGCCGAGTTCGGGACCGAGGTCGGCGATGAGCAGGCGTTCGAGGGCGCCGTGGACGTCCTCGTCGGAGTCGTCGGGCTGCAGCGTGCCGTCGGCGTGCGCCGCTTCGAGCCGGTCGAGGCCGGCGAGCATCCGTTCGAGCTCGTCGGCGGTCAGGTAGCCCGCGGTGTGCAGCGCTCGGGCGTGGGCACGGGACCCCGCGATGTCGTAGGGCGCGAGCTGCCAGTCGAAGTGCGTCGACTTCGAGAGCGCGGCGAGGGCCGCACTCGGGCCGTCGGCGAAGCGGCCGCCCCAGAGGGCACCGGTGTTGGTGGCGTCGGTCTTCTCGTCGGTCATGTCGTCCTGCGTCGTTTCGTCGGTGCTGGGTCGGGCCGGGGGCTGTTGGTCGGTGCGGGGCTGCTGTCGGTCAGTTCGCCGCGTCGCGGCGGGCGGAGATCTTGCTGGGCAGTGACCAGAGCTCGATGAACCCCCTGGACACGGACTGGTCGAACGCGTCGCCGGTGTCGGACGTCGCCAGGTCGAAGTCGTAGAGGCTCTGCTCCGACCGACGGCCCGTCACGGTGGCACGCCCGCCCTGCAGCCGCAACCGGACGTCGCCGGAGACGTGCTGCTGGGTGTGCTCGACGAAGGCGTCGAGGCTGCGCTTGAGTCCGCCGAACCACAGGCCGTCGTAGACCAGGTCGGCCCACTCGGACTCGACGCCGCGTTTGAACCGGGCGACGTCGCGCTCGAGGGTGAGGCTCTCGAGCTCCTCGTGCGCGGCGATGAGCGCGATCGCGGCCGGCGCTTCGTAGACCTCGCGCGACTTGATGCCGACCACCCGGTCCTCGACGACGTCGATCCGCCCGACGCCGTGCTTGCCGGCGACCGCGTTGAGCTCCTGCACCATGCGCAGCACGCTGAACCGCTGCCCGTCGAGGGCGACCGGGACACCGCGGTCGAAGGTGATCGTGACCTCGTCGGCCTGCTGCGGGAGCGCCGGGTCCTGGGTGGTCGCGTAGAGGTCGTCAGCGGGGGCGGTCCACGGGTCCTCGAGGAGCCCGGTCTCGACCGCTCGGCCCCACACGTTCTGGTCGACCGACCACGGCTCCCGTTCCGAGTGCTGGATCGGCAGCCGGTGCTCCTGCGCGTAGGCGATGGCGCGGTCGCGGGTGAGGGCGAGGTCCCGCACCGGTGCGACGGTCCGCAGGTCCGGTGCGATCGCCGCGACGGCTGCCTCGAAGCGGACCTGGTCGTTGCCCTTGCCGGTGGAGCCGTGCGCGACGCTGTCGGCACCGAGTTGCTTCGCCGTCAGCGCGAGGTGCTTCGCGATGAGTGGGCGGCTCAGTGCCGAGACGAGCGGGTACCGCTTCTGGTAGAGCGCGTTGGCCCGGAGCGCCGGCACGATGTACTCGTCGGCGAACTCGTCCTTGGCGTCGACGACGAGTGACTCGACGGCGCCGCAGTCGAGCGCACGCTGCCGGACCGCCTCGAGGTCCTCGCCGCCCTGGCCGACGTCGACCACGAGTGCGACGACGTCCTTGCCGGTGGCGTCGCGCAGCCAGCCGATCCCGACGGAGGTGTCGAGACCGCCGGAGTACGCGAGGACGACGCGGTCAGCCACTGGTGTCCGATCCGTCGGCTAGTCGTTGGCGAGCAGCCAGGCCAGCAGCGCCTTCTGGGCGTGCAGACGGTTCTCCGCCTCGTCCCAGATGATGCTGCGGGGGCCGTCGATGACGTCGGCGGTCACTTCGAACCCCCGGTCGGCCGGCAGGCAGTGCATGAAGACGGCGTCGTCGGCGGCGTGCGCCATGAGCGCGTCGTCGACGCGGTACCCCGCGAAGGTGTCGAGGCGCGACTGCTTCTCGGACTCCTTGCCCATCGACACCCAGGTGTCGGTGACGACCACGTCGGCACCCGCGACCGCGGCAACCGGGTCGGTCACCACGAGGACGGAGCCGCCCGTCACGGCGGCGCGTTCCTCGGCGTCGGTGACGACCTGCGCCGACGGGGAGAACTCGGCGGGGGCGGCGACGCGGACGTGCATGCCCGCTGTCGCCCCGGCGAGCAGGTACGACTGCGCCATGTTGCTCGCACCGTCGCCGATGAACGCCACGGTCTGCCCGGCGAGGGCGCCGCGGTGCTCACGGATGGTGAGCAGGTCGGCGAGGAGCTGGCAGGGGTGGAAGTCGTCGGACAGCGCGTTGACGACGGGGACCGTCGTGCCGGCGGCCATCTCCTCGAGCCCGGCCTGACCGTAGGTGCGCCACACGATCGCCGACACCATGCGCTCGAGCACGCGGGCCGTGTCCGACGGGGTCTCCTTGCCGCCGAGCTGGCTGTTCGCCGTCGAGATGATCAGCGGGCTGCCGCCGAGGTCGGAGATGCCGACGTGGAAGGACACCCGGGTACGGGTCGACGACTTGTCGAAGATCACTGCGACGCTCTGCGGACCGGCCAGCGGCTTCTCCGCCCAGCGGTCGGCCTTCATGCGGTCGGCGATGTCGAGGATCGCGGACTGCTCGGCCTGGCTCAGGTCGTCGTCGCGGAGGAAGTGGCGGGTCATGCGGTGGGCTCCTGCGCTGCGGCGACGGCCGCGAGGCTCTGGGCGAGGATCGACAGGAACTCGTCGATCTCGGCGTCGGACACGATGAGCGGCGGCGCGATGCGCAGGCTCGACTCGTTGGGGGCGTTGATGATGAGGCCGCGCTCGAGGGCGGCTGCGTTGACGGCCGGGCCGATCGGACCGGTCAGACCGACGCCGATGAGCAGGCCGGTGCCACGGACCTCTTCCACCAGCGGGGAACCGATGGCGCTGATGCCGTCACGGATCCGCTCGCCCTTGACCACTGCGCCGGCGACGAGTTCCGCACGCTCGATCTCCTCGAGCACCGCGTTGGCGACGCGGGTGCCGAGCGGGTTGCCGCCGAAGGTCGAACCGTGCTGCCCGGCCGAGAACAGGTCGGATGCCCAGCCGATCGTGACCAGGGCGCCGATGGGGAAGCCCCCGGCGATGCCCTTCGCGACGGTGATGGCGTCCGGCGTCACACCGTGGCCCTGGAACGCGAACCAGTTGCCGGTCCGGCCGACACCCGTCTGGATCTCGTCGAGGATCAGCAGTGCGCCGTGCTCCGCGGTCAGTCGGCGTGCCGCCAGCAGGAAGCCCTCCGGCAGGTCGACCACGCCGGCCTCGCCCTTGATGGGTTCGAGGATCAGGGCGGCGACGGAGTCGTCGATCGACGCTTCGAGCGCCTCGATCGAGGTCTCGATGTGCTCGACGCCCGGGATCATCGGCAGGAAGTCCTGCTGCAGCGCGGGCTTGCCGGTGAGCGCGAGGGCACCCATCGTGCGCCCGTGGAAGCCCTGCTTGAGCGCGAGGATCCGGGTCTTGGTGCCGTCCGCACCCTTGTTGAGGCGGGCCAGCTTGAACGCGGCCTCGTTCGCCTCGGCGCCGGAGTTGCCGAAGTAGACACGGCCCGCGTCGCCCGCGCCGGTGATGCGCTTCAGGCGCTCGGCGAGTTCGAGCTGCGGCGGGGTGGCGAAGTAGTTCGACACGTGCACGAGCTTCGCGGCCTGGTCGGCGATCGCCTCCACCAGGGCGGGGTGCGCGTGGCCGAGCGAGTTCACCGCGATGCCGGCGAGGAAGTCGAGGTACTCGTTGCCGTCGACGTCCCAGACGCGGCAGCCCTGGCCACGCTCGAGCATGATCTTGGGCGGGGTCAGGGATCGCATGAGCGACGCCCCGAACCGGTCGTTCCAGGTCTCGGTCTGCGTCTCGGTGCTCACTGCTGGTGTCCCTTCTCGTCCGTACCCGCCACGTGCTGGCCGGTACTGCTGTCGATCGACGGCGACGCGACGCGACGGCCGATCTCGGCGTGGGTCATCTGGTTCTCGGTTCGTCGGCTCGGGTCCGGGATCACCTCGGTGCCCGCACCCCGCAGGGTGAAGACCTCGAGCAGGATCGAGTGCGGGATCCGGCCGTCGATGATCGTCGCACCGCCGACCCCGCCGACCACGGCGTCGAGGCACGCGGTCATCTTCGGGATCATCCCCGACTCGAGGCTCGGCAGGAGCTCGCGGAGCTCGTCGACCGCGATGAGGTCGACGATCGAGTCACGGTCGGGCCAGTTGCGGTACAGCCCGGGGACGTCGGTGAGCATCATGAGCTTCGAGGCCCGCAGCGCGATCGCCAGGGCACCCGCCGCAGCGTCCGCGTTCACGTTGAGTGCCTGGTCGGGGTGCGCGTCGTCGATCGCGATGCTCGAGACGACCGGGATCCGGCCGGCCTCGATCGCGGCGAGCACACCCGACGGGTCGACGTGGGTGATGTCCCCGACGTGGCCGAGGTCGTACTCCTGCCCGTCGACGACGACGCCCTTCTTCTCGCCGGTGAACAGCGAGCCGCCGTCGCCGAAAACGCCGACGGCCAGGCCCTCGCCGTGTTCGTTCACCAAGTCGACGATCTCGCGGTTGACCTCGCCGGCCAGGACGTCGCGGACGACCGTGATCGCCTCGGTCGTCGTGACGCGGTAGCCGCCGCGGAACTCGGACTCGATGCCCTGTTCCTTGAGGGCGGCGGAGATCTGCGGCCCCCCACCGTGCACGACGACCGGGTGCAGGCCGGCGTAGCGCAGGTAGACCATGTCCTCGGCGAAGGCGCGCTTCAGGTCCTCGTTCACCATGGCGTTGCCGCCGAACTTGACCACGACGACCTTGCCCGAGAAGCGCTTCAGCCAGGGCAGCGACTCGATGAGCGTCGCGGCCTTGACCGCGGCGAACTCGTGTTCTTCTTCCTTCGTGAGGGGCGTACCGGCCCCGTTCGTGTCCGCCGCCATCAGCTGGAGTACGCGCTGTTCTCGTGCACGTAGTCGTGCGTGAGGTCGTTGGTCAGGATCGTGGCCGAGTGCGTGCCGACACCGAGGTCGATGCGCACGTGGGTGTCACGCGGCGTCAGGTCGACGGAGTCGCTCGGCTCGTCGGGTGCGCCCGCGTGGCAGACCCGGACGCCGTTCATGCTGACGTCCACCGCGTACGGGTCGAACTCGGCGTCGGTGGTGCCGATCGCCGCGAGCACCCGGCCCCAGTTCGGGTCGTTGCCGAAGACGGCCGCCTTGAACAGGTTGTTCCGGGCGACGCTCCGACCGACGGTCACGGCGTCGTCCTCCGTCGCGGCGTGCACGACCTCGATCGCGATGTCGTGGCTCGCACCCTCGGCGTCCTGCTGCAGCTGGCGGGCCAGATCGGCGCAGACCGCGGTCAGGGCTTCCTGGAAGTCACCGACCTCGGGCGTCACGCCGCTCGCACCCGACGACAGCAGCACGACGGTGTCGTTCGTGGACATGCAGCCGTCGGAGTCGACGCGGTCGAACGTGATGCGGGTGGCGGCACGGAGCGCCTGGTCGAGCTGGTCCGGCGTCTGCACGGCGTCCGTCGTGATGACGACGAGCATCGTCGCGAGGCCCGGGGCGAGCATCCCGGCACCCTTGGCCATGCCGCCGACGGTCCAGCCGTCCTCGGTCACGACGGACTGCTTGGCCTTCGTGTCCGTCGTCATGATCGCGGTCGCCGCATCGGGACCGCCGTCGCTGCTGAGTGCAGTGCTCGCCAGGTCGACGCCACGGAGCACGTTGTCGCGGAAGGTCTGGTCGCCGACACCGATGAGCCCGGTGGAGCAGACGACGACGTCGCCGGCTCCGATCCCGAGGGCGTCGCCCACGGCCTCGGCCGTCAGGTGCGTGGTCTGGAAGCCGAACGGGCCGGTGAAGCAGTTCGCGCCGCCGGAGTTCAGGACGACGGCACGGGCGACGCCGTCCCCGACGACCTGGCGGGACCAGATCACGGGGTGCGCCTGGGCTCGGTTGCTGGTGAAGACGGCGGCCACGGCCGCGTCGGGGCCGTCGTTGACGACGAGGGCCACGTCCGGCTTGCCGCTCGTCTTGAGGCCTGCGGTGACACCGGCGGCGCGGAAGCCCGCTGCCGCGGTGACGCCCTGGAGGCCCGGCTCGGTCTGGGTGGTCGTGCCTGCGTCGGTCACGGTGCGACTCCGTCCACACTGAGGCCCGTGGTCTCGGGGAGACCGAGGGCGATGTTCGCCGACTGGACGGCGGCGCCGGCCGTGCCCTTGGCGAGGTTGTCGAGCGCGGTCACCGCGACGACGCGGCCGGCGGCCTCGTCGACGGCGATGCCGACGAGCGCGGTGTTCGCACCGATCGTGTCCGCGACCCGGGGGAACTCGCCCTCGGGCAGCAGGTGGACGAACGGCTCGTCGGCGTACGCCTGCTCCCAGGCGAGTCGGACGTCGCGTGCGCTGACGCCGGGCGAGAGCTTCGCGGTGGTGGTCGCCAGGATGCCCCGCGACATCGGGACCAGGACCGGCGTGAACGAGATCGTCACGTCGGCGGCCCCCGCGACCTGCAGGTTCTGCTGGATCTCGGGGACGTGCCGGTGCGAGCCGCCGACGGCGTACGCGCTGGCGGACCCCATGATCTCGGAGGCCAGGTAGGTGGTGGCCAGCTTCTTGCCGGCACCGCTCGGGCCGACGCTGAGCACCGCGACGAGGTCGTCGGACTCGACGAGGCCGGCCTGGATGCCCGGCTGGATGCCGAGCGTCACCGCGGTGACGTTGCAGCCGGGGACCGCGATGCGCTTCGTGCCGACCAGGGCGGAACGCTGCTTGCCCTGCGACGCGATGTCGTCGACCTCGCGCCATTCATCGGCCGAACCCGGGGTGGGCGCCGCGAGCAGGAGCTCGGGCAGCCCGTAGGTCCACGCGCCGAAGTAGTCACCGCCGTAGAACCGCTCCCACGCCGCCGGGTCCGTCAGCCGGTGGTCCGCGCCGCAGTCGATGACGAGCGTGTCGTCGCCGAGTTCCGCGGTGATCGCACCCGACTGGCCGTGCGGCAGCGCCAGGAAGACCACGTCGTGCCCCCGCAGCGTCTCGGCCGTCGTCTCCGCCAGCGTCAGGTGCGACAGGGAACGGAGGTGCGGCTGGGTCGCGATCAGGGGCTGTCCGGCGTTCGAGAACGCCGTCACCGTCCTGACCTCGAACTCGGGGTGGGCGGAGAGCACGCGCAGGAGCTCACCACCCGCGTAGCCGGAGGCTCCCGCCACGGCGACGGATACGGACATGGGATTCCACCTTTGGTCGGACTGGTCGTCGAGAGAGTCGGAGGCGGCGACCCCGGGCGGTGCTGATCCCGTGTGGGTCAGTCGCGCAGGGTCGCCCCGAATCGCTCGCCGGCACGTCGGACAGCGCCGTCACGGGCCTCGGTGGCCTCGGCAGCGGTCAGCGTGCGGTCCGTGGCACGGAAGCGCAGGGCGAACGTCAGGGACTTCTGTCCCTCGTCCACGCCGGAGCCCCGGTAGTCATCCACGAGCCGAGCATACTCCAACAGGTCTCCGGCGCCAGAGCGCACCGCATCCAGCACGTCACCGGCCGGCACGCTGGCATCGACGACGAGCGAGAGGTCCTGCGTGGCCGCCGGGTAGGAGACGATCGGCGCGACCGCGACGAGTTCCGGGGCAGCGGCGACCAGCGCGTCGAGGTCGAGCTCGACGACCGCCACCACCCGGGGCAGGACGGCGGCCTCGGCCAGTTCGGGCAGGAGCTCACCGGCGACGCCCACGACCGTGCCGTCGACGAGCAGCGACGCGGCACGGCCCGGGTGCAGGGACGGGTGGGTCGTCTGCGCGACGGTCAGTTCGACACCGACGGCCCAGGCGACCTGGCGGGCCGCATCGATCGCGTCGGCGATGCCGAACGGCTCTGCCGTGGTGCCGGGCTGCTTGACGACCCGGTGGCCGGTGAGCAGTGCGGCGACGTGGAAGGGCTGGGCGGGCAGCGAGGCGTCCAGCGCCTCGAGCGTCGCACGGTCGGGCCGGGCGGCGCCCGCCGGGACCTCGTCGGTGCCGAGCGTCACGCCCGTCACCGGCAGGAACACCCGGGACGTCTCGTAGAGCGCGACGTCCACGAGCCCGCGCGACACGTTGCGACGGGCGGCGTCGACCAGGGCCGGAACGCCGCTGCGGCGCAGGAGGTTCTGCTCGCTGTCCAGGGCGTTCGCGAGCACGACGCTCGGTCCGCCCTGCGGGTCGATCCCCGGGTAGGCGTCCTGCGTGGCCGCCGACACGAACGGTGCCGTGACGACCTCGGTCAGGCCCGCCGCGGCCAGCGCCGAGGCGACCCGACGACGAGCCTGCTGGTGCCGGGTCAGGCCCCGGCCGGGCGGCGCGACCGGCAGCACGCTCGGGATCCGGTCGTAGCCGACGATGCGCGCGACCTCTTCGACGAGGGTGGTGTCGTCGGTCAGGTCGGGACGCCAGGTGGGCGGAGTGACCGCGAGCTGCTCACCGTCGGCCTCGACCGTGGCGCCGATCGCACGGAGCGTGTCGATGACCTCGGCGTCGGTGTAGTCGACGCCGACGAGCTCGGACGGACGCGAGAGCCGCATCGTCACGGTCGCCCGCGGCTCGGTGTCGACGAGCGTGGACCCGAAGGCGTCAGCGGTGCCGCCGGCGAGCTCGACGAGGAGCTCGACGGCACGGTTCGCCGCGGCCTCGGCCACCTGCGGGTCGACCCCGCGCTCGAAGCGACGGGATGCCTCGCTGGGGAGCTTGTGGCGACGAGCGGTGCGGGCGATGGAGACCTGGTCGAACCCGGCGGCCTCGATCAGGACGTCGGTGGTGCTCGCCGAGATCTCGGTGCGGGCTCCGCCCATGACGCCGGCGAGGCCGACGGGACCGTCGTCGTCGGTGATGACGAGGTCTTCGGGGTCGAGCTTCCGGACCGTGCCGTCGAGGGTCTCGAGCGTCTCGCCAGCGGTCGCCCGACGCACGCCGAGGCCGCCCGCGACGGTCTGCAGGTCGTAGCCGTGCAGCGGCTGGCCGAGCTCGAACATGACGTAGTTCGTGATGTCGACGGGCAGGGAGATCGAGCGCACCCCGGCCAGCGAGAGGCGCGACACCATCCAGGACGGTGTCTTGGCGGCCGGGTCGATCCCGCGCACGACGCGCGTGACGAACGTCGACGCTCCGACTCGACCCCGGATCGGGGCCTGGTCGTCGATCGTGACCCGGAACCCCTCGGCCGCACGCGGCGCGACGCGGTCGACGGGGTCGTGGAAGCTGGCTCCGGTGGCGTGCGCGTACTCACGGGCGACCCCGCGCATGCTGAGGACGTAGCCGCGGTCCGGCGTGACGTTGATCTCGACCGCGGCGTCATCGAGGCCGAGGAGCGCGATGGCGTCGGCACCGACGGTGGGGTCCATGCCGAGGTCGGCGAAGCGCAGGATGCCGTCGTGCTCTTCGCCCAGCCCGAGCTCGCGGGCCGAGGCGATCATGCCGTCGGACACGTGCCCGTAGGTCTTGCGGGCGGCGATCGGGAACGGCCCCGGCAGGACTGCGCCGGGCAGCGTGACGACGACGAGGTCGCCGACGTCGAAGTTGTGCGCGCCGCAGACGATGCCGCGAGGCTCGGCTTCGCCGACGTCCACCTGGCACCAGTTGATGGTCTTGCCGTTCTTCTGCGGCTCGGGGACGCGCTCGAGGACCCGACCGACCACGATGGGGCCGGTCAGGTCGAAGGTGTGGACGTCCTCTTCCTCGAAGCCGACCGACACGAGCGCCGCGTGGACGTGCTCGAGGGTGACGTCCTCGGGGAGGTCGACGGACTCACCGAGCCAACGGAGTGGGACGCGCATCAGACCACCGTTCCGAACTGCTGCGAGAAGCGGATGTCGCCCTCGAGGAAGTCACGCATGTCGTTCAGGCCGTTGCGGAACTGCAGTGTCCGCTCGATGCCCATGCCGAACGCGAAGCCCTGGTACTCGTCGGGATCGATGCCGGCGGCACGCAGGACGTTGGGGTTCACCATGCCGCAGCCCCCCCACTCGACCCACCGCGCGCCACCCTTGGCGTTCGGCTGCCAGACGTCCATCTCGGCGCTGGGCTCGGTGAACGGGAAGTAGTTCGGGCGGAGCCGGATCTGCGCCTCGGCGCCGAACATCTGCCGGGCGAAGTGCTCGAGCGTGCCGCGCAGGTGCGCCATCGTCAGGCCCTTGTCGATCGCGATGCCCTCGACCTGGGTGAAGACCGGCAGGTGCGTGGCGTCGAGCTCGTCGGCACGGTAGACGCGACCCGGCGCGATGACGTACAGCGGGAGGTCGCGCGACAGCAGCGACCGCACCTGCACCGGCGAGGTGTGGGTGCGCATGACCAGGTGCCGGTCGACGGGCTCGACGAAGATGGTGTCCGCCATGGCCCGGGCCGGGTGGTCCTGGTCGAAGTTCAGGGCGTCGAAGTTGAACCACTCGTGCTCGAGCTCGGGGCCTTCTGCCACTTCCCACCCCATGCCGACGAAGATGTCGGCGACGGCTTCGTTCAGCAGCGAGAGCGGGTGGCGGGAGCCGGTGGCGCGGTGGACCGGCAACGCGGTGACGTCGACGCGCTCGGCTTCGAGCCGTGCGCGTTCCTCGGCCACCGCGAGGACGGATTCCTGCTCGGCGATCGCCGCGTTCACCCGCCCACGGGCCTGCCCGACGAGCTTGCCCGCCGCGGCCTTCTGCTCCGGCGGCACACTGCGCATCGATGCGTTCATCCGCGCCAACGGTGACTGCTCACCGGTGTGCTCGGCCCTGGCCTGCTTCAGTTCGGCGACCGTCGTCGTGGCACGGACGGCGGCGAGGGCCGCGTCCACCGCGTCGGCGACGGCCGATTCGCTGATCTCGAGAGGTTCTGACACGAGACCCAAGCCTACCGGCCGTCGGGATACCACCCACCTGCACCGAGCGGACGGTGGATGACCGATGCCGACGACCGGCCTGGGGAGGGAGGAGCGTCAGCTCCGGAGCGCGAAGGCCGACTCGTACAGGCACACCGACGCGGCCGTGGCGAGGTTCATCGACTCCGCCTGCCCGTAGATCGGCACCTTGACGGCCCGGTCGACGAGCGCCAGGTCGTCGGCGGTGAGTCCGCGGGCCTCGTTGCCGAAGACCCACGCGGTCGGACCGTCGAGCATCCCCTCAGCGCGGACCACCGGCAGGTCGTCGCCCGAGACGTCCGCCGCGAGCACCGTGTAGCCGAGGGCCTTCGCGCGCTCGATCGTGTCGGCCAGGGTCACGCCGACGGACACCGGGACGTGGAACAGGGACCCGGTCGTCGACCGGACGACCTTCGGGTTGTACGGGTCGACCGAGCGTCCGGTCAGCACCACCGCGTCGGCGCCGGCCGCGTCGGCGGCCCGGATGATCGTGCCGGCGTTCCCCGGGTCCCGCACCTCTTCGAGGATGGCGACCAGTCCGGGCAACGCGGCCTGCTCGTCGGACGCATCACGGGCCTCCCGGTCGGCGGCGGCCGCAGCGCGGTCCGGGAAGACGTCCTTCACTGACGTCGGGAACTGCTGGCACACCGCCACCACGCCCTGCGGGGTGACCGTGTCGGCCATCGCGTCGAGCACCTGCTCGGTCACGAACCAGGTGTCCACCGGCGCGTCGTCCAGCCCGTAGCGGGCTGCGGCGGTCGGCGTCACGTAGAGCTCGCGCAGGAGCTCCGGGGCGTACTCCAGGGCTTCGCGGACGGCTTGGGGTCCTTCCAGCAGGAACAGGCCGGTCTCGGCCCGGACGTCCTTCTTGGCCAGGGCCGCAACGGCCTTCACGCGTCCGGCACGGGGGTTCTCGAGGAGATCGCTCACGACCCAAGTCTAGGAACGACGAAACCCCCGCCGTACGGCGGGGGTTTCGCGAGCAGAAGAACTGACTACGCAGCCTTCGGGGCCGAGGTGTCGGCCGGGAGGGCCTTCTTCGCGGTCTCGACGAGCGCGGTGAAGGTCTCGGGGTTGTTCACCGCGAGGTCGGCGAGGATGCGACGGTCGACCTCGACGCCGGCCAGGTTGAGACCCTGGATGAGGCGGTTGTAGGTCAGGCCGTTCGCACGGGACGCAGCGTTGATGCGCTGGATCCACAGGCGACGGAACTCGCCCTTCTTCGCGTGACGGTCGCGGTACGCGTAGACGAGGGAGTGGGTGACCTGCTCCTTGGCCTTGCGGTACAGGCGCGAACGCTGGCCGCGGTAGCCCTCGGCGCGTTCGAGGATGACGCGGCGCTTCTTGGCGGCGTTGACCGCTCTCTTTACTCGTGCCATTGCACTATTCCTTTACGATCCGGGGGCTCAGTGGCCGAGGAGCTTCTTGACGTTCTTCGCGTCACCCTTGGAGAGGACCTGGTCCTCGTTCAGGCGGGCCTTGCGCTTGGAGCTCTTGACCTCGAGGTTGTGACGCATACCGGCCTGCTGCTTCATGATCTTGCCGGTACCGGTGACCTTGAAGCGCTTCTTCGACCCGGAGTGGGTCTTCTGCTTGGGCATGGTGGTGCCTTTCCGTGGGATGGATGGGGGGCCGCGTCGTTGCGGGTTCGGTCCGGGGACCTATTCGGCCGCGGCGTCCGTGGATTCCGCAGCTGCCTCGGACGTGGAACCGGCCTCGGCCTCGTCCTTGCCCTTCGCGGCGTGCTCGGTGGCACGACGCTCGGCCTTCTGTGCAGCACGCTTGGCGTTCTGCTCGCCCTTGACGTCGGACTTGTTCTTGAGCGGGGCGATGATCATCGTCATGTTGCGACCGTCCTGGGTCGGACGCGACTCGACGACACCGAACTCGGCGATCTCTTCCGCGAACTTCTGGAGGAGACGGACACCCTGCTCCGGACGCGACTGCTCGCGGCCACGGAAGAGGATCATCGCCTTCACCTTGTCGCCGCCGAGGAGGAACCCCTCGGCGCGCTTGCGCTTCGTCTCGTAGTCGTGCACGTCGATCTTCAGGCGGAAACGGACCTCTTTCAGGTCCGTGTTCACCTGGTTGCGACGGGCTTCCTTGGCCTTCTGAGCGGCCTCGTACTTGAACTTGCCGTAGTCCATGATCTTGGCCACGGGCGGCTTCGAGTTCGGCGCGACCTCGACCAGATCCAGTTCGGCTTCCTGCGCGAGACGCAGTGCCATGGCGATCGGGACAACGCCGACCTGCTCACCCTGCGGACCGACGAGTCGGACTTCGGGAACGCGGATTCGGTCGTTGGTACGGGGATCGGTGATGCGGAGCTCCTTCAATCAGGTGGTGGCTGTCCGGGGCGTTTGCCCTGGACGACAGCACGAGAGAGGAGATCTGACGCACGGGATGTCGACCCGTTCGGCAGCCGCCCTGCATCGGATCCGTGGGATCCGACCGACGGGTGCAACACGTGCACTCGCGGAGCGGTGGTGACCCGGTAGCCTGGTGGAACGCGGCCGCGGGTGGGAGAGACTCCTCTTTCGTGACACCGTCCGGGTGTTGTCGAGGATCTTGATCTCAGGAGAACTGATGTCAAGGGAACTGACGGCACACGGACAGCATCTGCCGCGAGCAAGCCTAGCAGAGGAGCACCGTGAGCGACACCCCGATCGACGACACCGGCATCGACGCCGCCAGGGACATCGCGGAGGTGCCGGCGGTCGAACTCATCAACACCGTTGCGGTGCACCTGCTCAGTGCCGCGGCCGTCAAGGTCGGCCTGGCAGACGACCCGCAGGAACAGACCGACCTGGACGAGGCGCGGAAGCTCATCACCGCGCTGGCCGGCCTCGTCACCGCAGCCGCGACCGAGATCGGCGACCACCACGCACGTCCGCTCCGCGACGGACTCCGGTCGCTGCAGCTCGCCTTCCGCGAGGCGTCGGCGATCCCGGACCCGATCGGTGCCGGACCAGGCGAGAAGTACACGGGTCCCGTCAACTAGACGACGTCACCCGGTGACGGACGGGAGGCCCGTGGCGGTGTCGCCACGGGCCTCCCGTCCGTTCGTGGGTCGCGGTCAGGACCCGCTGTCGCCGACCAGGCGCGCGACGGCCGCGAGCGGGATGCCGACCCAGTCGGGTCGGTTGCGGGTCTCGTAGACGACCTCGTAGACCGCCTTGTCGAGTTCGAAGGCGTCGAGCAGCGCGCCGTGGGCGGTGAGGTCCGCGCCGGTGCCCCGCTGGTAGCCCTCGAGGAAGCGTGCCCGCGCCTCGGCCGCCCAGGCGGCCGCGTCGACCGGTTCGGCGTCGTGCGCCAGCGCACCCGCGACGTAGTCGAACGAGCGGAGCATGCCCGCGACGTCGCGAAGGGTGACGTCCGGCAGCGAGCGTTCGTCGAGGGGGCGGAGCGGCTCGCCC
The DNA here is from genome assembly GCF_003234405.1 of Curtobacterium sp. MCLR17_045. Taxonomy (NCBI): domain Bacteria; kingdom Bacillati; phylum Actinomycetota; class Actinomycetes; order Micrococcales; family Microbacteriaceae; genus Curtobacterium; species Curtobacterium sp. MCLR17_045. Next base: position 72,771 of record NZ_QKTB01000013.1, on the reverse strand, counting down.
TCGAAGTCCAGGAAGACCCACCCGCGAGGGTCCGGTGCCGACAGGACCTGTCCGAGGTGCAGGTCACCGTGGATGCGCTGCAGGTCCGGCCACGTCGCGTCGGCGGCACGGGCGTAGACCGCGCGGATGGCGTCGGCGTGGTTGGCAACGGCCGGGGCCTCGCGGGCGGCTGTGTCGAGTCGGGCGTGCATCGTCGCGACGGCGGCGTCCCGCCGGGGCGCGTCGGCCGGTTCCGTCGGCAGCGCTCCGGCGAGGGTGCGGTGCACGTCGGCGAGCGCGGTGCCGAGCTGCTCGGCGCGGTCACCGAACGGCGTGCCGGCCTGCGCCTCCTGCAGGGCGACGCGCCAGGCGTCGTCGAGCCCGGGGAGGAACTCCTGGGCGAAGGCGAGGTGCCCCGTCGCCGTGCCGTCCGGGCGTCCGACGTCGGGCCAGTCGGCGCGGAGGGCGCCGTAGACCCGCGGCACGCGCATGCTGCCCGCCGCCGTGAGCGCGAGCTGCGTGGTCACGTCGGGGTTGTCGCCGTGGTGCAGCACGCGGAAGACCTTGATGATGACGCGGTCGCCGGACTCGGTGTCGCAGATGACCGACGTGTTGGACTGCTCACCCGTCAGGACGCGGGCGGTGGTGACCCGACCGATCGGGCTGAGGCTGTCCGGTGCCGCGTCGATGCGAGCGGCGAGTGCCGACACCCACGCGAGATCGGTGGTGGCGTCGACGACCGTGCCGTCGGGGCCGCTGGTGATCGGCGACTGGTAGAGGACGGGGACCGTGGGTGCCTCGTCGAGCACCAGCCGGGTTCCGTCGTCGGTCGAGATCGTCCGGAGGCGTGGCACGGACCCCTTCGAGGCGTACCAGCGGCGGTCGGCGATCCAGGACTCGAGGTCGCGGTCGCTCGGCGTGCTGGTGTCGGGGGCGCTGGTGTCTGCGCTCGTGTCTGCGCGGGTGTCGGGGGCGCTGGGTGCTCCGTCGCTCATGCAGCGGAACCTACGCGCCGGGGCCTGGCGAGGTGCCGAGTCCCCCACAGGACGGGCCGGGTAGGACTCCGTCCACAGAACCCCGTTGCCCCGATCTGACACGGGTGCGTCGGACGACACTTGCGGCATGCCCCGATCCGCTGCCGCTCCTGCCTCCGCCGCTGACGCTGCACGTGCGCTCCCCGACCCCCGCCGGACCTGGCGGATCCTCGACGACCGCAGGCTCCCCGCGCTCGAGCCGTTCGCCGCCGACGTCCGCCGCCACGAAGCGGTGACGGTGCGCGAGACGGTGTGGGACTCCGACGACCGGGTGCTCGCCACCGAGGGTGTCGTGCTCACACGCTCGCCGGACGACACCTGGACGATCGACCGGGGTGCCCACGGGGTCGGTCCGGAACCGCTCGACGCTGCGTCCGACGATCCCCCACGCGACGCCGTCGAGGTGTTCCTGCGTGGTCGTCCACTGCGGACCGTCCTGGTCCGTGACACCACCACGACGCTCGTGACCCTCCGCGGCAGGGACGGCCGGGTGCGGGCCGAGGTCGCCGACGTGCGCGTGGACGACGGCGACCCGGACACCACCGTGCTGCGGTCGTCGCGGTGGTGGGCCCTGACGGACGACGGACGCGACGGCGCCACGGAACGAGCGGCCGAACGAGCGCTGCACGACGCGGCGACGGACCCGGTGGACGTTTCGTCGGTACCGCTCCCCCGAGGCCCGGAGCCGGCGCCGGAACGCCGACGCGGCCGAGCGAAGCGCCCCCGGTCGGACACCGCCGCCGGGTTCGTCCTCCGGGTGCTCGATGTCCTGCGGAGTGACCTCGTCGCGGTGGATCCCCGGGTACGGGCCGACGAGCCCGAAGCCGTGCACGACCTGCGGAAGGTGCTGCGCCGCCTGCGGAGTGTGCTCGCGGCGTTCCGCGGCGCGCTCGACCGTCAGGCGACCGAGGACCTCCGTGCCACCCTGGCCGAGACCGGACGGTTCGCCGGGACCGCTCGCGACGCCGAGGTGCTGCACGCCGGCCTGTCCCGGTCGGCGGCAGACGCCCCCGACGGGTACGTGGACACCGAGACCCTGGACCGCATCGGTGCCGAGACCGCGGAACGTCGCAGCGTCACCGCTGCTGAACTCCGGCGAGCGCTGCGCTCCGACGCCTGGTTCCGGACACTCGATGCCCTCGACGACCTGCTGCTGCGGGCACCGGCCGGCCCGCACGCGGACGACGACGCGGCCACGTTCGCCACCAGGCGCATCCGGCACGAGCGGGTACGCGTCGGTCGGCTGCTGGGTGATCCCAGCGATGACCTCGACACCCTGCACGAGGTCCGGAAGGCCGCGCGCCGGTTGCGCTACGCACTGCAGGCGGCCGGTGACGTGCCCGACGTCGGGAAGCGCCGGCTCGGTCGACTGCGACGGGTGCAGGAGACCCTCGGCGAGACGCTCGACGCCGCACACGCCGCCGATGCGTACCGACGGCTGGCAGCCGTGGCAGCGCAGCACGGCGAGGACACGTTCGGGTACGGCGTCCTGGCGACGACCGAGCAGGCGGCCAGCACGCAGGGCCTGCGCCGATCGCGGAAGCTGCTCGCGCGGCTCTGACCGGGTGCGAGAATCGGGCCGTGCCGCACTACTTCGAGGACCTCGCTGCCGGACAGACCTTCACCACGCCGGGGCGCACCATCACCGAGGCGGACGTGGTGTCGTTCGCCTCGTGGACGAACGACAACAACCAGGTGCACACGGACGTCGAGTTCGCGGGGAAGACCCGGTACGGGCAGCGGATCGTGCACGGGCTGCTCGGCACCTCGCTGTGCCTCGGGCTCATCGCGCGCACGGGCGTCTTCGAGGGGTCCGCGGTGGCACTGCTCGGGATCGACCAGTGGCGGTTCACCGAGCCCGTGTTCATCGGCGACACCGTGACCTGCACCGTCGAGGTCCTCGGCACCCGGCTGACGAGCTCGGGAACGACCGGGATCGTCGAACGAGCGGTGGCCCTGCGGAACCAGCACGGCGTGGTCGTCCAGCAGGGACGGATGGACGTCATGGTGCTCACGCGCGACGCCGCGATCGACTGAGCGACCGCTCGACGAGCGCCCTGCGGAACCTGCTCCGCGCAATCCCGACTCCCTCTTTACAACGATGTACCAGCACGGGAGCATGGACGCATGAGCACGCTCGACGGCATCGTGGCCGCACCTGACTCCGCTTCCGCCCCCGGCCTCCCCGTCGCTTCGCGGCAGGACGGCACGTACCCCCGGCCGCAGATGCTCCGCACCGCCTGGGCCGACCTCGACGGCACGTGGTCGTTCCGGAACGACGGCGACGACGAGGCCTGGCGCACCGGCTTCACCGACGCCCGCGACATCGTCGTCCCGTTCCCGCCGGAGTCCCCGGCCTCGGGCATCGACGAGCCGGGATTCCACCCGGTGGTCTGGTACTCCCGCGCGATCACCCGCTCGGAGCTCGACGCCGCCGGTTTCGGCACCGGCGCGCCCCGGCTCGTGCTGCACTTCGGTGCCGTCGACCACCGTGCCCGCGTCTGGATCGACGGGCAGTTCATCGGTGGACACGAGGGCGGCCACACCCCGTTCTCCTTCGACGTCACCGAGGCGCTGACCACGGACCCCGACGCCGTGCACACCCTGGTGGTCCGCGCCGAGGACGACCCGCACGACCTGACCCAGCCGCGCGGCAAGCAGGACTGGCACGAGGACCCGCACGCGATCTGGTACCGCCGGACCACCGGGATCTGGCAGACGGTCTGGCTCGAGGCCGTGCCGACCGCCTCGATCGCTTCCCTGCGCTGGACGAACGTCGACCACGCGACCATGCGGCTGACGGTCCGGCTCGACGGTCACCGCACCGGCCGCGAGCGCCTGCGCGTCGAGGCCCGCTGGGACGACCGCGACGAGCACCTCGCCACGATCGAGACCACCGTCGGCGAGACCGGGGACGAGTTCGACGTGGTCGTACCGATCGCGCGGCAGACGAACGGACAGGCCGAGGACGAGCTGCACTGGACGCCGGACACGCCCCGGCTGATCGACGCCACGGTCACGCTGCTGCCGCGCTCCGGCAACGGCACGACGGTGGGCACGGGCGCGCTCGACGCCGTCGCCAGCTACTTCGGGATCCGGACGGTCGGGGTCGACGGCGGCGCGTTCCTGCTCAACGGCCGACGCCATGACGTCCGCAGCGTCCTGAACCAGGGCTACTGGCCCGAGTCGCACATCGCCGCTCCGTCCCGCCAGGCACTCCGCCGCGAGGTCGAACTCATCAAGGAGCTCGGCTTCAACGCGGCCCGCAACCACCAGAAGATCGAGGACCCCCGGTTCCTGTACTGGGCCGACCGGCTCGGACTCATGGTGTGGGGCGAGGCCCCCGGCGCCTACGCGTTCTCCCCCCGAGCCGTGCAACGTCTGATGCGCGAGTGGATGGACGCCGTCGAGCGTGACGCCTCGCACCCGTCGATCGTCACGTGGGTGCCCGCCAACGAGAGCTGGGGTGTGCAGCACATCGCCACCGACCCGGCCCAGCAGGCCTACGCGCGGGCCCTCGCCGACGTCACGCGGGCGTTGGACCCGACGCGTCCGGTGATCTCCAACGACGGGTGGGAGCACACGAACTCCGACATCGTCACGATCCACGACTACGAGGGCGACGGACCCCGGCTCGCGGCCACCTACGCGGACGAGACCGCACGGACCCGACTCCTCGGTGGCATCGGCCCGGCGGACCGCCGCATCCTCGTCGGCGGCGCCGAGGACCTGGGCCAGCCGGTCATGCTCACCGAGTTCGGCGGCGTGAACTACCAGCCCGGCGTCCAGCGCGAGGACGGCTGGGGGTACACGTCGGCCACTGACGGCGACGACTGGGTCGCTCGGATCACCGCGCTGTACGACGCGATCCGCGCGAGCTCGTTCCTCGCCGGGTCCTGCTACACGCAGCTCACCGACACCATGCAGGAGACGAACGGCCTGCTCAACGCAGACCGCTCCCCGAAGGTCCCGATCGAGCAGATCCGTCGCGCGGTCACGGGGCGCTAGCCGGGAGGCCCGCACTTCGTGAGCAGGAATGGTCGGGTCCGGCAGGCGGACCCGACCATTCCTGCTCACGATGCACACGGGTTGCCTCGCGCCGGGCAGGTGGCGGCCCGCGATGCGGGGCGCGGCCTGCGATCTGGGAGGATCGGGCGGGTGACGAGCGTGGCGGAAGCGAGCCGGGCCTCCAGGCGGGGGTTCCGCAGCCTGCTGACCGGACGGCGCAGCGCCTGGACCGCGCCACTGCTGATCTGGGCGGCCTCGCGGGTGGTCAGCACGGTGCTGCTGGCGACCGTGTACCTGCTGGCGACCGCGAACGGCTGGCCGTTCGCCTCGTACCGACAGGACCCCTCGTTCTTCACGTTCTCGGGCTCGTGGGACGCCTCGTTCTACCGGACCATCGCCGAGCACGGGTACCCGGCGATGCTGCCGGTCGACGACTCCGGGCACGTCCTGCCGAACGCGTGGGCGTTCCTGCCGGTGTTCCCCGCGGTGGTGCGGGTCGTGATGACGCTGACCGGCGCCTCGTTCTGGATCGCCGGGGTCGTGGTGGCGTCGATCGCCGGAGCGGGCGCCTGCGTGCTGCTGTACCGGCTGGTGCTCGCCGTCGGCTGCTCGCACCGGGCCCGCTGGGCGACGGCCCTGTTCGCGTTCGCGCCGACTGGGTTCCTGCTGCAGGTCGCCTACGCGGAGAGCCTGCTGCTCGTGCTGCTGTTCGGTGCCCTGCTCGCCCTGGTCCGGCGTCGGTACTGGCTGATCGCGCCGCTCGGTGTCGTGGCGGCGTTCACGAAGCCCGGGGTCCTCGCGCTGGCGCTGGCACTGGCCGTGCACCTGGTCCTGCGGTGGGTGGCCTGGCGCCGGCAGCAGGACGCGTTCCCGTGGCGGGACCGGATCGCGATCGTGGTGACCGGACTCGTCGTCGCGGCTGCGGGTCTGGCGTGGCCCGTCATCGCGACGGCCGTGACCGGGCGACCGAACGCGTACCTGGACACCGAGCTGTCGTGGTGGGTGGGGTTCGTCGGGCGGCAGCACTTCGCGCCGCTGACACCGTGGTTCACGATGGCGTCGACGTGGCTCGGGCCGCTCGGCATCGTGCTCGTCGTGGTGGTGCTCGCCGGCGCCGTGTGGTTCTTCTCACGCAGGAGCACCAGGGCACTGGGCCCCGACGTGCTCGCGTTCACGGCGTCCTACGGGCTGTACCTGGTGGCGGTGTTCCTGCCGCAGCAGTCGTTGCCGCGGTTGCTCATGCCGATGGCGCCGTTGCTCGGATCGGACGTGTTCGTGGGGACGCGGCGGCGGGCGGTGGCGTGGCTGGTCGTCGGGGTGTGCCTGCAGCCGGTCGCGATCGTGCTGCTGTGGTTCCTCGGCTACCCGTGAGCGGTGCTGTCCGTCGGCGCTGCAAAACACCGGTGTTCGCCGGTTGAACACGCGCAGACCGCGGTGCGACGCGCGAACACCGGTGTCTTGCGGGCCGCGACAGCGCTACGCGTCGAACGTGTGGAACCAGGCCGATCCGCCGGGGTGCTGCACCGTGATCATCTCGTCGAGGTCGCGGTAGGGGCCGTCCTGGTTGTGGCTCGCCGACTTGATGCGGATGGTGCCGTCGGACTCGGTGAAGACCTCGGACACGATGGTCGTGTGGTCCGGTGAGCCGTTGGCGTTCCAGTCGAAGAACACGATGTCGCCGACCTGCACCTTGTCGCGCTCGTCCGACGAACGCCGGGTGAGTCCGAACTCGGCCGCGTTGGTCTCGAGCCACGGGTCCATCGTCGGGCAGTAGGTCCACGTCGCGCTGTGCTCGGCCCCGGCCGCCCGGTTGTACCAGTCGGACCGCTGTTCCCACCCGCGGGCGATGAGCGTCTGGCTGACGTAGTTCGCGCAGTCGCCGCCGATCGGGTTCATCGTGCCGTACTCGGCGAGGTTGTAGTCCTTCCAGTACCGCATCGCGTAGGCGAGCTGCCGGTCGACGTCGGTCAGTGCGGCGTAGGCCAGGGTGGTCGAGGCGACCGCGCTGCCCGCAGCGGGCGTCGCGGCGGCGGTCGGGGTCGGCGTGGTCGTCGCGGTGTCCTGGGTGGCGCCGCTCTGCCCGTCGTTCGCGGCGCTGCCGTTGCCGTCAGAGGACTGGTTCGCCGACGCAGTGGGCTCGATCACCGCGGTGAAGAGCGCGACGTCGGCGTCACCGGCGGTGTACATCGCCTGGTGCGGGGCCGTGAAGGTCACCTTCGACGCGGTCGCTGTGACGTCGCGCGCAGCGACACCGCCGACGGTGACACCCTTGACGGCGGCGAGTCCGGTCCCCGTCACGGTGATCGTGACGCCACCGGCGAGCGGGACCTGCGCTGGAGTGACGGCCTTCGCGACGGGCTTCGCCGTCGGGGTGGACGTCGCGTCCGCACCCCCGGAGCTCCCGCGCCCGCCGCCCGAACCCTTGCCCGAGTCGCCGCCCTTGTCGCTGCCGGAGGAGCACGCCGCGACGGCGAGCCCGATCCCGGCGACGCCGGCGAGGGACAGGAGTGCGCGGCGGTTCATCGAGGCAGTCATGACACGACCAGCGTAAGCGACACTTCCGTCGTTCCGACACGGCATGATCGTCTTCGGGGGCGAGCGTCCTCCGTGTCCCAGCGGACCCGTTCGGAAGGAACACACATGCCCGAGAGCCACGACTTCTTCGTCGCCACCGACCCCGAGACCGCCCGTGCCCAGGTGCGTGAGGCGCTGTCCCGCGAGGGCTACACCGTCGACGACGCCGAGCAGGGGGCACTCCGTGCGACCCGCGGCAGCCTCGGCCTGACGCTCCTCATCGGCGGCATGGCGAACGACCGCACGTTCCACACCCGCCTCGACGTGCAGATCATGATCGCCCCGGACGGCCGCACGGTCGCCCGACTGCTGCGCGGCTCGGGCAAGTCCGCGATCAAGGGTGGAGCGCTCGGCATCTCCCGCGGCAACCGTGCCTTCGAGCAGGCCGCGAACGCGATCCACACCACCTTCGCGCAGTCCGGCGTGCTGACGGAGAGCATCGCCGGCTGACACGTCGACGCCGGGCGCGGGTCCGACGTGACCCTCGGACGGACGGGAGGCCCGGTGCCAGCTGGCACCGGGCCTCCCGTCCGTCCGTGACTCGCGCTCGCCGTCAGGATGCGCGCCGATCCGCTCGCGAACCGTCGCAGATCGCGTGCCCCTGCGTCAGCTGCAGGACCAGTCGCGGTCGATCGCGGTCGAGCCGAACGGCGTCACGTACTGCGTCATCCTGATGGGTCCACCGAGCAGACGAGCGCCGGAGCAGGCCGCCTGAGCCTGGTCGAGACGGGCTGCACCGAGCGCGATCCAGCTCGGCAGCGGCCGCAGCGGACTCGATGCCGGGACGGTCCCCATGATCTTGTTGAACTGGTACGAGGTCGAGTAGACCCCGATCTGGGTCACTCCCGCGTCCTGCAGGGCCTTCGTCATGCCCTCGAGCGCAGCACGGTTCTGCCCGGCGTCCGAGGTGACGTACGACAGTCCGGTCTCGACGTCGAGCCACCAGCGGTACTGACCAGGATTGGTGACTCCGCGGGTGTTGGCTGCTTCGTAGGCGCGGGCGTACCCGTACATGTACGAGCACGCTGCCGTCGTCTTCCAGGTCGACTGCGCACCGGACTGCGGTGTGCAGGTGCCGTACGCCGTGGGCACAGCGACTGTCTGGCCGTTCGGCGCGAGGTTCGACGTCGGCCAGACCGAGGCTGCCCGTGCCCCGGGGTTCGTGAAGAGCGAGTAGACCTGCGTCGTCGGCTGGGCGGTGCCCCCGGCGGAGGCCGCGGCCCAGCCGAGCTGCTGTTGCAAGCAGGGGTTCGTCGTGTTGGCCCGTTCACCGTTCACGCCGACGACCCCGAACGACTGGTCGCTGGGGACGGTCTTGCCGCACTGCGGCCAGGAGATGTCCACGCCGGTCCCCGAACCCGTCGATCCATCCAGGAAGTACCCGACGACGTCGACGTAGACCGTTGCAGTCCCGCCGGACACCTTCGCCTGCACCTGTCCTCCGGCTGCGAGCGGCGCGATCAAGGCGTTCCCGATCGTCTGACCCTTGGCGTAGACCTGCGTCGGCACGCTCGAGGCCAGGCCCGCGCCGACGACGCGGAGTGATCCGCCGGCGCTTCCCTTGCCGACCTTCGCGTTGATGACCGCAGCGGTCGCATTGCGCGGGACACCTGCGGTGCCGGCGACGGTGACCTTCTTCGCGGTGGTCCCGGCAGCGACGGTCGCAGCTCGGACCGGGTGCGCGGGGACGAAGACCGAACCGTCGGCGTTCGGCGCGTAGTACCCGACCACGTCGGCGAGCACCCGTGCGGATCCGGAGGAGACTCGCGCCTGCACGGCGCCCCCGGAGAGCCTGACCGTGGTCGTGTTGGCGACGGTGATGCCCTTCTCGTACATCAACGAGACGACCCCGGCGTTGTTGCCGGACGGGGTGATCCGCAGCCGACCACTCGTTGCGGGGCGGGAGACGTCGGTCTGGAGCACCACTGCGGTGGCGTTCGCCGGGACACCCGCCTTCCCCGCGACCACGATCTTCTTCGCCGCGGTGGACACCGTTCCGTTCAGCACGTTCGTCGGCGCCAGCGGCGTGTACGTGGAACCGGATGCACTCGTGCCGTACCACCCCGCAACGTCGAGCGAAACGGTGGCCTTGCCCGCGGACACCTTCACCTGGGCCTTGCCCGAGGTGAGGCCGACCGTGGTCGTGCCGGAGATCGGCTGCCCCCGGCGGAAGTTCTGGATCGCGGGGCTCGCCGTGCTGCCGGCAGGGGCAACACTGACGTACCCGGCGGCGCTCGGGGCGTTCACCGTCGCGGTGAGCACGACAGCCGTGGCCGAAGCGGGGATGCCGTTCCTGCCGCCGAGGGTGACCGTCGTCGCGGTGCTCGTCGCGGTGCCGGACCAGGCTCGTGCCGGTGCGACGGGGGTGAACCGGCCGGTCGTCGGGGCCGCTGCCGATGCCGGCGCGACCGGCCCGACGACGGCGAGCCCGGCGGCGACGGCGAGCACCGTGCCGATCGATGCGATGGCGGTCCTGAAGCGCACGTGTTCCCCCGTTTCCCGCGCCGGTCGGCGCACGGGGAGTCTAGGGCGGTGCGTTGGACAACACACCACCCCTGTCCGTGAACTGTGTCGAACGATCCACCTGACTCGGCCCGTGGAGGACGATCCACTCGACACGACCGCCAACGACAGAACGGCCCGGAACCTGTGGGTTCCGGGCCGTTCTCGTGGTCGCTACCTGGTGGAGCTAAGGGGATTCGAACCCCTGACCTTCTCATTGCGAACGAGACGCGCTACCAACTGCGCCATAGCCCCAAGTGCTCGACCACACTAGCACCCTCGTTCGGCCCAGCCGAAATCGCAGGTGGCCCTTCGGGCGTGCCGCGGGTCAGACCGCGCGGCGCCGTCGCATGATCGCGTCGAGGTCGGCCTGCTGGTAGGCGTCGTCGTCGAGGACACCCATGCCGGCCCACTTGCTCGGCGGCCCGGCAGGCTCGTCGGCGGGAGCAGGAGCGGCAGGAGCAGGAGCGGCAGGAGCAGGAGCGCCAGGAGTAGGAGCGCCAGGAGCAACGCCGGCCGACGCAGCAGGGGCGGCGGGGGCCCGGAGCCCGAGCCGTTCGGCCAGACGCCCCTGGTCGTGCGCGGACAGCGAGGCCGCAGCCTCTTCCAGTTCGGGTCGCATCCGCGACACCCGCGCCAGCGACGGGTCGGATTCGCCGGCGCGGATCGCGGCAGCTTCGGCCTCGGCTTCCGCCTTGGCCGCGGCGACGCGCTCCTTCAGGCGGGCAGCGAGTTCCGCCGACGACTCGGGCGAGGCGACCGGAGCAGCCGGCCGCTCCACGTAGAGGGGCTTCGGCACGTGGTTCGGGGTCCAGGAGCGGTCTGCTGCGGGCTCAGCAGGCTGCTCGGTCGACAGGGGCGGCGCCGGGTCCGTCCAGGCGGTGGCCGGCCGGGAGGCGCGGGTCGCGCCCGTCTCGGCGGCCGCGAGACGCTGCTTCCGCGCCGTCGCCACCTGGTGCAGCTGGGCCAGGACCGCTGCGGACCCACCGGCGGCGACGAGTCCGGCGACACGGACGAGCCAGAGCGACGGTGCCGCGACGAAGACCACGAGGGCGATGACGACGCCGAGCGTGCCGAACAGGGTCGCCCCGAGCCGGGAACGGCGCATGCGCATCGCGGTCAGGGCCGGCACGGCGGACGCCCGCTCGAGCACCGGAGCCTGCTCGGCCAGGCGGCGGGTGATCTCACGCTGCCGCGCGGCTTCGTGGGCTCGGACGATGGCGGTGCGCTTGGCCTCTTCGGACCGGGCGACGCGCTGCGCCTGGGCGAGGGACTTCGCGTTCATCTCGATGCGGACCTCGTCCGGCAGCTCGGCGGTCTGCGCGAGGATCCGGAGGGTCTGCTGCAGCCGGATGGCGTTCCGCTCGGTGGCCAGGTACTGGCGGCGGGCGGCCCACGACGGCATCAGGTAGACGAGCCAGAGGACGGCCGCGACGAGCAGGACGATGCCGCCACCCCACGAGCCGATTCCTGCCATGCGAACACGGTAGGGGCGGCGGTTCCCGCGCCGCGTCATTGCCGGACGCGTGTTGCGCGTGTCGGGGCGGAATCCGTGGGAGGCGAGCCGCGCCTCCAGGCCCGTCAGACGTGGGGCGTCAGATGCGGGGCGTCGTGTCCAGCGGCATCGCCGCCTCGTCGCGTGCGGCGAGCGGAACGGTCCCCACACCGGGCGGCACCTGTCCCTGGACCCAGCGCTCGAGGACGCCCCCGCGGACCTCTTCCGCCACCAGCGCGAAGCAGAAGTGGTCGCGCCAGTCCCCGTTGATGTGGATGTACCGGCGACGGAGTCCCTCGTACCGGAAGCCGAGCTTCTCGACGACGCGCAGGCTCGGGGCGTTCTCCGGCCGGATGCAGATCTCGATCCGGTGCACGCCGAGCGAGCGGAAGCAGTGGTCGACGGCGAGGGCGACCGAGATCGGCGTCACGTTGTGGCCGGCGGCGTCCTCGACGACCCAGTAGCCGATGGAGGCACTCGCGAGCGAGCCGTAGGAGATGCCGGAGACGTTGAGCTGCCCGACGAAGCGGCCGTCGAGCTCCATCGCGAACGGGAGTCCGAGTCCCGCGCGGGCGTTGGCCTGGAGCGCGCGGATGCTGCCCCGGACGTCGGTGGAGACGTGTCCGGAGGGGTTCGTGGCCTCCCAGGTGCGGAGCCACGAACGGTTCGTCGCGAGTGCCGCGTCGAGGTCGCGGGTGTCGCGGAGCCGGAGGGGCCGGATGGTGACCCGCCCGTGGGACAGGGTCGGGATCGTCGTCATCGCTGGGTTCCTCCGGGGTCCCGCCCCGGTGCGGGACGGGGTGTCCCGCCCGGGTCCGTGATCACCGGACCCGAGCGGGATGGCCGACTATTCGCCCGCGTTGAACTCCTTCAGCCACGACTTGAGGTCGGGGCCGAGGTCATCGCGGTCCGAGGCGAGCTGCACGATCGCCTTGATGTAGTCGAGTTTGTCACCCGTGTCGTACCGGCGTCCACGGAACACGACGCCGTACACGCCGCCGGTCCACTCTTCGGCGCTCGCCATCTTCATGAGCGCGTCGGTCAGCTGGATCTCGCCGCCCTTGCCCGGCTCCTGCTTCTCGAGGACGTCGAAGACCTCGGGACGGATGACGTAGCGGCCGATGATGGCCAGGTTCGAGGGCGCTTCGCCCTGCGGGGGCTTCTCGACGAGGCCGGTGATCTTCACCACGTCGTCGGTGTCGGTCGGCTCGACCGTGGCGATGCCGTACAGGTGCGTCTGCGACTCGGGGACCTCGAGCAGGGCCACGATCGTGGCGTTCTTCTCGCCCTGGACCTCGATCATGCGCTGGAGCAGCGGGTCACGAGCGTCGATGATGTCGTCACCGAGGAGCACGGCGAACGGCTCGCGGCCGACGTGCATCTTCGCGCGGAGCACCGCGTGGCCGAGGCCGAGCGGGTCACCCTGTCGCACGTAGTGCATGTCGGCGAGGTCCGTCGACTGGTTCACCTTCTGCAGCTTCTCGTGGTCGCCCTTCTTGCGGAGGGTCTCCTCGAGCTCCGACACGTGGTCGAAGTGGTTCTCGAGCGCGTTCTTGTTGCGCCCGGTGATCATCAGCACGTCGGTCAGCCCGGCACCGACAGCCTCTTCCACCACGTACTGGATGGCCGGCTTGTCGACGACGGGGAGCATCTCCTTCGGCATCGCCTTGGTCGCGGGGAGGAAGCGGGTACCCAGCCCTGCGGCCGGGATCACCGCCTTCGAAATCTGGAAGCCCATGCTCAGACCGTATCCGATCCCCCTTTCGAGGGCATGTCGTCGCTCCGGGGGACACGGGACACCGCGTGTTCCCGGCGGGAAGCCGCAACCGTGCCCCTCGGTAGACTCCTGCGCATGATCGCCGATCTCGGGAACGAGAAGCGCGCCCTGCGAGCCGAACTCCGGCAGCGGCGGCGCACCCGGACCACGACCGAACGCGACGCGGACACCGAGACCCTGACCGCGACCCTGCAGCGCTTCGTCGAGGAGCGCCAGGTGACGTCCCTCGCCCTGTACCTGTCCGCACCGGACGAGCCGAACGTGCGGCCGTTCCTGAACTGGGCGTTCGGGCAGGGCATCCGCGTGCTGCTGCCGATCACCCGCGAGGACGGGCTGCTCGACTGGGCCGTCGGCGACGGCGAGAGCGAGACCGAGAGCCTGCTCGGCCTGCCCGAGGTCGTCGGCGAGGTCCTGTCCCCGCTCGCGATCAACGACGTCGACGCGATCCTCGCCCCGGCGGCGGCGGTCGGGCACGACGGCGTCCGCATGGGCTGGGGGCGCGGCTACTACGACAAGACCCTCGGGTCCATGGCGAACCGTCCGCCCGTCTATGCTGTGATCTTCGACGCGGAGTACCTCGACGAGGTCCCGCGCGAACCCCACGACGAACCCGTTGACGGCATCATCACGCCGTCGCGCATCATCACGTTCCGGAGCTGACGTGCCCACCTACTCGTACCGTTGCACCGAGTGCGACAACGCGTTCGACATCAAGCAGTCCTTCTCCGACGCCACCCTGACGGAGTGCCCGGTCTGCGGCGGCGTCCTGCGGAAGGTGTTCTCCCCGGTCGGCGTGACCTTCAACGGCGGCGGCTTCTACCGCACCGACTCGCGCCCGGCCCCGAAGTCCGAGGGCTCGTCGAGCACCCCCGCGAAGTCCGAGCCGAAGAAGTCCGAGCCGGCGAAGAAGGCCGAGTCGAAGCCCAGCGGCTCGAAGCCCGCCGCGTCCTGACGCAGTCTGCGCTCTCCGGATAGGTTGGGGCGCGTCGCCACTCGGCGGCCGTCCTCGACCCGGAAGGAGACCCTCGCATGAAGGGCTTCAAGGAGTTCCTGCTCCGCGGCAACGTCATCGACCTGGCCGTCGCAGTCGTCATCGGTGGTGCGTTCACCGCGATCGTCAACGCGATCGTCAACGCCGTGATCAATCCGGCAATCGGCGCGGTCTTCAACGCGTCCAGCCTGGACAAGGCGCTGCCCGTCGTCATCCCGACCGTGTCCGGCGGGAACGCGACGATGTACTTCGGTGCGGTCATCGGCGCGGTGATCAACTTCGTGATCGTCGCCGCGGTCGTGTACTTCGCGCTCGTCGTGCCCGTCAACCACCTGAAGAAGGTGGCGTTCGAGCGCGTCAAGAACGACGAGGAGCAGACCCCGCAGGACGTCCCCCCGACCGACGTCGAGGTGCTGCTCGAGATCCGCGACCTGCTCCGCCCGCAGACCGGCGGCGCGACCAGCACGGGCGCGCACATCGCCCCGTCGAACGCTCCCGAGGGGCCCGGCATCGGCGGTTCGACGAAGCTCTAGCCCAGGCGCCTTCGCAAGACACCGGTGTTCCCGCTCTGCACACCCGCAAACCGCGGTGCGCAGCGTGAACACCGGTGTTTTGCGGAGAGGGCGGCCCGTCAGGCGGCGGGGACCGCGCGGCGCTTCGCGAACATCGCGACGGCGTACTGGGCGCCGGCGAGCACGTGCCCCGCGGTGCCGAGGTACACGAACACCAGGGCCACGACCCGGACCCACGGCGCGTTCTCGTCGACGGTGTGCACCGCGGAGAACAGCAGCACCGGCAGCCCGACGAACAGCAGGGCCGAGCGGATCTTGCCCGTCCACGTGACGTCCAGGTCCGGGTTGCCGTGGAACAGCACGCTCGACAGGACGACGAGCACCAGGTCGACGAGCACGACGACGGCCACCACCCACCAGGGCAGCAGGCCGACGAGCACCAGGGACAGCACGATCGCGATGATGGCCAGGCGGTCGGCGACGGGGTCGATGGCCTTGCCGAGCTTGGATCCCTGGTCGAACTTGCGGGCGATGAAGCCGTCCGCCCAGTCGCTCACGCCGATCACGACGAGGGCGACGAGCGCCCACCCCGGGTGGCCGGCGACGACGAGGCCGATGAACACCGGGATCAGCACGAGGCGGAACAGCGTGATCAGGTTCGGCCAGGTCTGCCAGTCGGGGCGCTGCCGCGCGGTGTCAGTCATCACGGGCCAGGCTACCGGTTACCAGTGCGGGGGGACGTCGCGCCGGAGCTGGTCGTCGTTCTCACCGTCGCGGTGCCGCGCCGGTTCCGGTGGCGGCGTCGGGTCGTAGCCCGCCACCGGCTGGGTGGTGACGCGTCTGCGGCGCCGCACCGGGCCTCCCGGCTGGTCCGCCGTCTCGCCTCCGTCAGCGGCGGGACGGACGGGAGGCGCGGCTGACGACGCGTCGTCGACCCGCGTCCACGTGCCCACCAGCTGGTCCGACTCCGGCGTCACCGGACCGGCGGGCCGCGAGGCCCGGCGGCTCATCGGCGCGCGGGGCCGATGCCGGGCACGACGGGATGGAGATCCTGCGTGCTCATCGGCGGGCGGGGATCGGCGGTATCGAGATCTCCTGCGTGGCACCGCGGTCGACCCCGAGCACGGACGCGACGGTGTCGGCGACGCGGTCCGGGTCGGAGAACAGCTGGAACGCGTGCACGCGCACGTAGTGCCAGCCGAGTCGGCGGAGGACCTCGGGGCGCAGGCGCAGGGACTCGCGCAGCGATCCCTTGACGAGCGACGCATCGGTCTCGATCGTGACGCAGACCCCGCCGTGCGCGGCGACGAGGCCGAGCTTGCCGCGGTGTCCGAGCGCCACCGGG
Source organism: Curtobacterium sp. MCLR17_045 (assembly GCF_003234405.1). Lineage (NCBI taxonomy): Bacteria > Bacillati > Actinomycetota > Actinomycetes > Micrococcales > Microbacteriaceae > Curtobacterium > Curtobacterium sp. MCLR17_045. The sequence goes on along the minus strand of NZ_QKTB01000013.1, from coordinate 56,554 downwards.
ATGCCACGCATCTCGAGGCGCCGGGCCAGGTCGACGAGCAGCGGGTCGGAGTCGTCCGGCACGTACTCAGCGGTGGTGCGGGCACGCACCTCGGCCAGGATCTCGGCGAGGGCGACGGTGCCGTGGCCCATGCGCTCGGCCTCGATGTCCGACGGCTGGAAGCAGGTGACGATGACCATCGACCGACGGGCGCGGGTCATGGCGACGGCCAGCAGCCGCTCGCCGCCGGGCTTGCCGAGCGGACCGAAGTCGCGCAGCACGCGGCCGTGCGGGGTGCGGCCGTAGCCGATGGAGAACACGACGCGGTCGCGGCTCTGCGCCACCGACTGCTCGAGCGTCGCCACGATGAACGGCTCGGCACGGTCGCCGATGACGAACTCGGTCAGGTCCTTGTGCCCCTGGGCGGCGGTCAGCACGGCCTGCTCGACACGCACGGCGTGCTTCGCCGACGCGGTGATGACCATGAGGGACTCGGTCGGACGGGTGCGGGCGTGGTCGATGACGAGGCGGACCACGCGGTCCACCTCGGCGTCGACGCTCTCGACGGCACCGGACTCGGGGTCCGGGACGGCCTTGCCGTCGCTGACGTAGTCGAGCGCGATCGAGCCGTGGCCGAGGAACGAGCCGGCCCACGGCAGGGACTCGATCTTGCCGCCGTAGAAGCGACGGTTCACGAGCTCGGCCAGGTCCTCGCCGCCGGCGCGGTACGACCGCGACAGCGACAGGGTCGGCAGCAGGGTGGACAGCTTCGCCAGGGCGGAGTCGGCGTGGAACGCGTCGAGCGTGCCCTCGTCGACCTGCAGCGCCCGGTGCTCGGGGTCCACGGCGATGCGGAACGGCGACGGCGTCTGGGTGACCGGGTCGCCGAACACGACGGTCTGCCGGGCACGTCGGACGGCACCGACGGTCTCGGCGATCGTCACGGCGCCGGCGTCGACCAGGATCACGGTGTCGAACGGCATCGTGTCGGCGATCTGCGGCACCTCGTACGGGCTGGCGAGCCAGACGGGTGCGATCGACCGGGACAGGTGCGGTGCGGAGTCCTGCAGCAGGCGCGAGGTGATCGCGCCGTCGCGGAGCTGGGTCTTGAGCGCGGTCGCTTCTTCGGGCCAGTCGACGAGACCGACCTTCCAGTTCTCGGCGAGCTGCCACGCCAGGCCCTGGGAGACCCCGGCCGCGTGGGCGTCGTCCACCAGGCGGAAGTCGGCCTCGACCCGGTCGAGCATGTCGGTGTTCGCGCCGAGCAGCGCCCGGTCGGACTCGAGCATGGTCTCGAGGGCGGACTGCCACCAGGCGAGCTCGAGCTCGGCCGGCACCTGCACGTCCGGCACGTGCCGGTTCGCCAGGTCGGTGATGAGCGGTTCGAGCTGCAGGTCGCGCAGGGTCTGCATCAGCTCGGTGCGCTCCTGCAGGTTGTGCAGGACGTCGGACTCGGCGGCGAGCTCGGCGATGGTCGGGACGAGCTGGTCGACCGGGGTGTTCGCGAGCTGGCGGTCACGCTCGGTGCGACCCAGCGGCTCGTCGAGGCGCGCGAGGTCCTCGGCGACGTTCGAGAACAGCACCTGGACGTCGGCGATGCCCGTGGGCACCTCGGGGTTCACGCCGGCGGCGACGTAGCGCTGCCAGAGCACCCGCTGCTGCTGGACGCGGGTCAGGGCCTCGTGCAGGTCGGACACGTGCACGCCCGGGCGGACGTACTCGCGGGCGAGCTTCTTGAGCCGGCGACGGTTCGTCGACGACATCGGGGCGCCCTCGCCGCGGGGGGCGGTGGCGGCCACGAGCTCGGACACCGAGCGGTCGAAGACCACCGGCAGGAAGCGGTCGAGCGTGTCGCGGATCTCGGTGAGCAGGCGCAGGTAGATGCCGAGCTCGTTGATGGTCGTGAACTGGCGCATGTGCGTCGAGCTCACCAGGTCGTGGGCGCGGCGGAGCAGGGTCGGCAGGCCGTCGGCGTCGAGGTCCTTCGCGATGCGGTGCGCACGCTGGGCGCCGTCGCTCGAACCGAACTTCGCGCCGTACCAGGGCGAGTCGTCGGGGCCGTAGCGGAACTCACCGAGGTTCGCGGCGCTGACCATCGTCTCGGCGACGCGCGAACGGCCCTCGACCATCGAGGCGACGGACTGCTTCGACAGGCGTGCGGTGGTCGACGGGGCGACGGGCAGCAGCGACAGGCGCGACAGCTCCACCAGGCAGTCGAGCACCGAGACGCCGAAGTCGGGGTCCTTGCGGGTGAGCGAACCGCGGTAGTCCTTGAGCACCTTGCGCAGCCGGACCAGGGCGTCGTCGACCTCGCGGAGGTTCGGACGCGCCGCCTTCTCGTTCCGGGCGATCGCACGGACGACGTCACGGCGCAGGGTCGACGGCGTGACCGCGACCCCGGGCAGCTGGACCTCGCCGAAGCGAGCGGCGATGCCCCGCAGGGTGGCGCGGCGCGGGCTCACGACGAGCACGCGCTTGTTCGCGGCGACCAGGCCACCCAGGGCGTTCACGATCGTCTGGGTGCCACCGGTGCCGGGCAGGGTCTTCACGACGATGGAGTTGCCGGCCGTGATCTGCGCGATCACGTTCTCCTGCTCGTCGTCGGCGTCGAGCAGGAGCGTGTCGGTCTCCGGGCTGCGCTCGTCCGACGGGGTCTGCTCGACCGGGTGGTAGGACTGCTCGACCTGCCACTTCGCGCTCGGGTTACCGGCGAGGGCGTCGAGCACGGGGTGCGACAGGTCGCCGGTGTCCTCGACCATGCCGGTCGCGACCTCGGCGAAGGTGGACACCACGAGGCGTGCGTGCACCGAGAAGCCGGGGATGTGCGCGGTCAGGCCACGCAGGCGGTCGATGACGGGGTTCGGCGTGAACGAGCCGTCCTGCTGCGCGAGGGCCACGAAGGACTGCGCGTCGAGGATGACCCCGAACTGCTCGTGCAGCGCGTCGGCGAGGCCCGGGTTGAGCACCGGTTCGCCGAGCAGGCGCACCTCGAAGTCGCGTCCGTGCCGGCGGATCGCCAGGGGACGCAGGAGCACCGGGCCGCGGAACTGCTCGTCGCCGTGCTTCCAGTCGGCCATGCCGATGCCGAGCTTCACGGCGTCGATGCCGCGCACGGTGGCGAGCTCGGTGCCCTTCGCCTCGACGTGTCCGGCGGCCACGCGGGCGGCACGGAGCGCCACCTCGTCGCGGATCAGGCTGGACAGCAGGGTCGTCTTGCCGGTGATGAACTGCGCGAGACCGCCCGGGTGGGTGGTCGAGAGCTCGATGCGGGCGCGCGGGTGGTCGCTGAAGTGCGTGAGCGGGCTCGTGCCGCCGACACCGGTCAGCTGGGTGCGCCAGCCGTCCCACGTCGGTTCGGCCGCGTTGCCGGCCTGCAACCGCGGGTCGCCGAGGCTGATCGCCTGCGGGCTCGTCATCTGCAGCTCCGGGCGGAGCGTGCGGTCCGGCTCGTCGTCGGTCCGTTCCTGGTCCACGTCCTGCTGCTCGTCTCGATCGTCGTCGGGGCGCGCGCGGGCACCCTCGACGGGGACGTCGTCGTTCACGTCGTCCTCACCGTCGGTCACCCTGTCCGCTCGCCACACATCCGACACTGTAGGCGGAACCGGACGGCCTCTCTGGCAATGAACCGAGGTTTCGGGGTTTCCGCACGGACGTGACCGCCGTCCGGCCCGACGTGCGCCACCGTCCGACCCGACGTGCGGCGCGCCCGATCCGACGGCAGCCCCGTTCGGTGTGGTACCAACGGGGCATGGCCATCGACGACCGCACCGCTCCGTCCGCCCCCACGCCGAACCGGCGTCGATCGGTCCCCGCCGAGATCTCACGGTCGTGGCTGCTGGTCTCCGGCACCGCCACCGACCGGTTCGACAAGTCCCAGCGCTCCCGCGCCGACCAGATCATCCTGGACATCGAGGACGCCGTCGACCCCGCCGCGAAGCCCTCGGCCCGGCAGGGCGTCGCCGCCTGGCTGGCCGGCGGTGGCGAGGCCTGGGTGCGCATCAACGACGTCACGACGGACTTCTGGGCGGACGACGTCGAGGAGCTCCGCGGCCTGCCCGGGCTGCAGGGTGTCATGCTCGCCAAGACCGAGTCCCCCGCCCAGGTGACCGACACGTGGCACCGGCTCGGCGGCCAGACGCCGGTGATCGCCCTGGTCGAGTCGGCCCTGGGCATCGAGGAGTCCGTGTCGATCGCCAAGGCGCAGGGCGCGTTCCGCCTGGCCTTCGGTTCCGGCGACTACCGCCGCGACACCGGGACCAGCGCCGACACGCTCGCGATGGCGTACCCGCGGTCGAAGCTGGTCGTCGCCTCGCGCGTCGGCGACCTGCCGGGCCCGATCGACGGCCCCACGGTCGGGTCGTCGCACCCGATCCTCCGCGAGCAGTCGCAGGTGGCCGTGTCGCTCGGCCTCACCGGCAAGCTCTGCCTGGACACCGAGCAGCTCCCCGTCATCAACGAGGTCATCTCCCCCACCCCGACCGACGTCGCCTGGGCGCAGGACTTCCTCGACGACTTCGAGGCCCGCGGCCGGGTCATCCGCGACGGTTCCGACCTGCCGCGGCTCGGTCGGGCGCAGAAGATCCAGCGGCTCGCACAGGCGTTCGGGGTCGAGGCGCGGTAGGACTGCACGCATGACCTGGTCCAACGTCCCCGGCCCTCCGCCGCAGTCCTCCTCCGGTCCCACGGACGCGCAGCGCGTGGCGTGGGAGCACGGTGGCACCACGCTGTTCCCGCCGGCGAAGCTCGCCGACCGGATCTCGACGGTGCTGCTCCTGGTGTTCGGTGCCGTCATGACCGCGATCACGGCGGTCGTCGGCATCGTCGCGATCGCCTCGGCCACGGCGGAGTGCGACGCCTCGTCGGGCTGCACGCCCGGCGGGTACTTCGGTGGCGCGGCCATCGCGGTCGGTGGCGCCTTCGTCATCGGGGTCGCCACGATCGTGCTGTCGATCGGCGCGTGGATCCGGCGGAAGCCGTCGTGGTGGATCGCGGCGATCGGCTTCGTGCTCGCGATCGTCGTCATCGTGTGGGGCGGGGTCGTCTTCGCGAACGCCGTCGACAGCGGTTCCGCCTCGTCGTCGGTGTCCGCCAGCGCCTGACCGACACCACGCTTCCGACAGGACACGCGTCGATCGACGCGTGTCCTGTCCGAGAACGCGTGTGCGTTCCGGCCTGGAGGCGCGAAGGCGGGGCCGCCACGCGCCTCCAGTCCGCCTGTCGGTCACGGCCACGGCGTGACCACCTGGGCGTGCGAGCGCACCCCCGGCGCATGCTGGGCCGATGAAGCAACGAGTCATCGGAGACGTGTCCGTCAGTGCCATCGGTCTGGGCGGGATGCCCATGTCGATCGAGGGCCGACCGGACGAGCGTCAGTCCATCGCCACGATCCACGCAGCGCTCGAGAACGGTGTCACGCTCATCGACACCGCCGACGCGTACCACCTGGGCGGCCACGACGAGGTGGGGCACAACGAGGAGCTCATCGCGCGGGCCGTCCGGGAGTTCCACGACGACACCTCGGACGTCCTCATCGCGACGAAGGGCGGACACCTGCGCCCCGAAGCCGGCAACTGGGCACAGAACGGGCACCCGGAGTACCTGAAGGAGGCGGCGAAGGCCTCGGCGAAGCGGCTCGGCGTCGAGCAGATCGGCCTGTACCAGTTCCACCGCCCCGACCCGGCAGTGCCGTACGCCGACTCGATCGGGGCGCTCGCCGAGCTGCTCGACGAGGGCGTCATCCGGATGGCGGGCATCTCGAACGCCGACCCGGACCAGATCCGCACCGCGAACGAGGTCCTCGGCGGACGCCTGGCGTCGGTGCAGAACCAGTACTCGCCGAAGTTCCGGTCGAGTGAGCCGGAACTCGAGCTGTGCGACGAGCTCGGCATCGCGTTCCTGCCGTGGAGCCCCCTCGGTGGCATCGGGAGCGCGGCGGACCTCGGCACGGCGTTCGAGGACTTCGCGTACATCGCCCGGGACCGCGGGGTCACCCCGCAGGTCATCGCCCTGGCGTGGGAGCTGCAGAAGAGCGACGTCGTCGTGCCGATCCCCGGTGCGTCGCGGCCGCAGTCGATCCTGAACTCGATCACGGCGCCGACCGTGCGGCTGCGGCCGGAGGACGTCGCACGCCTCGACGCCTCGCAGCCCGCGGCCGTCTGACGCCCGTTCGCCCGACGGGGGGAAGCACGACGCCCCGCCGCTCCTGGTCCAGGAGCGGCGGGGCGTCGTCGTGCGTGGCCGGGCGTGCGCCCGCTCAGCTCTTGGCGGGGCAGACCGCCGAGACCTGGTCGAGCGTGGTCTGCACCTCGGACTGGGCCTTCGTGACCTCGGTGGAGTCCTCGGCCGCGCCGGAGCGGATGGCCGAGCTGTAGCCCTTGGCCGCGCCGGAGAAGTCCTCGAACGTGTCGCGCACCTGGTCGTTCGAGACCTTCGTCAGCGCCGAGTCGATGCGCTGGACGAACTCGTCGACGAGCGCCGCACGGGACTTCGGCTCGGCCGGGGCAGAGCTGGAACCCTGCTCCTTGAGGAACGACGCGAGTTCGTTCTCGAGCAGCGAGCAGGCTTCCTGCTTGGTCTGGGCGGGTGCCGCTGCGGCGGTCTTCGAGGCCGACGGTGCGCTGGACGAGCCCGAGTCGCCCCCGGAAGAGCCGCCGTCGGACGAACCGCCGTCGCCGCCCGAGCAGCCGGCGAGCAGCGTGAGTGCGAGGCCGGCGGTGGCGAGCGCGGTGAGGGTGCGGCGCATCAGGAGTTGCACTCCTTCTGGAACGCGTTGCCGGCGTCCTGCACCTTGGTGCTGGACTTCGTCAGGGCCGAGACGTCGGCCGACTGCGGGTCGTCGGCGATGTCCTCGATGTCGTCGACCAGGTCGCCGTAGGCCTCTTCGAAGGCGTCGCCCTTGGCCTTCAGGTCGTCGTCCGACAGGTCGTCGACGCCGTCGGAGATCTTCTCGTCGAGCTCCTTGAGCTTCGTGACGGCGGCGTCCGGGTCGGACTGCAGGTTCGCGGCCTCGGACTGGACGCCCTGGGCGGCGGACTTGACGGTCTTCTCGAACTGCGTGCACTGCTCGGCCTTGGACGGCCCGGTCGAGCAACCGGCGAGCAGCGTGAGTGCGAGGCCGGCGGTGGCCAGCGCGATGAGCTTCTTGGGCATGGTGGAGAGTCCCCCTCGATCTGTCCGCACTCCCCCGGATGAGGTGCAGATCCGTCATCGAGCGTACAGGGAACATCCACAGGGAGACCGGCCGGGTTGTGGGCGATCGGCACCCGGCCGGAGGCACGTGGCGCGTACCGTCGAGGGCATGCGAGCCATCACGTTCGACGACGCTTCCATGTCCGTCACCGACCTGCCCGACCCGGAACCCGGTACGGACGAGGTCCTGATCGAGGTCGCCGCTGCCGGCGTCAACAACGCCGACCTGCAGCAGCGCGCCGGGAACTACCCCCCGCCGCCCGGGGCCTCGCAGATCCTCGGGCTCGAGGTCTCCGGCACGGTGCGGGCCGTCGGTGCGGGCGTCACGACCGTGGCGGTGGGTGACCGGGTGTGCGCGCTGCTCTCCGGCGGCGGGTACGCGGCACTCGTCGTCGCGCCGGTCACGCAGGTGCTGCCGGTCCCCGATGGCGTCGACCTGGTCGAGGCGGCCGGCCTGCCCGAGGCCGCCTGCACCGTCTATTCCAACATCGGCATGCTCGCCGGGCTCCGACCGGGGCAGACGCTCCTGGTGCACGGCGGTACCGGCGGCATGGGATCGCACGCGGTGCTGTGGGCGAAGGCCCTCGGTGCGACGGTGATCGCGACGAGCGGCGGCGACCGCAAGGTCGCCGCGTCCCGTGAGCTCGGCGCCGACCTGGTGGTCGACCACCGCACGGAGGACTTCGTGGAGCGCGTCATGGCGTTCACCGACGGTGTCGGCGTCGACGTGGTGCTCGACGTCGTCGGACCGTCCTACCTGGAGCGGAACCTGCAGGCCCTCGCCCCGAACGGGCACATCGCGGTCATCGCCTCGGGCAGCGGCCGCACCGCCGAGCTCGACTTCGGGGTGCTGATGCGGAAGCGCGCGACGATCAGCGGCACGACCCTGCGCGCACGGCCGCTCGCCGAGAAGGCCGCCATCGTCGAGGCGGTCCGCTACAACGTCTGGCCGCTGGTCGCCGACGGCCGGGTGCGCCCGGTCATCGACTCGGTGCTGCCCCTGGCCGAGGTCGAGGAAGCCCACCGCCGCGTGCGCGACGGCGAGGTGATCGGCAAGGTGCTGCTGACGCCCTAGGCGTGCACGCGGGCGAGGAACTCGACGAGCGCCGGGTGCTGCGGGTGGTCGAGGACGTCGGCGGGGGAACCCTGCTCGACGACCTCGCCGCGGTGCAGGAACACGATCCGGTCGGCGACGTTCCGCGCGAAGTGCATCTCGTGCGTCGTCATCAGGATCGTCGAACCCTGCCGCTTCAGCTCGGTGACCAGGTCGAGCACCTCGCCCACGAGCTGCGGGTCGAGGGCGCTCGTGACCTCGTCGAGCAGCAGGAGTTCCGGGTCCGACGCGATCGCCCGGACGATGGCGACGCGCTGCTGCTGCCCGCCGGACAGGCGGTCGGGGTACGCATCGGCGAACGAGGCGAGACCGATCCGGTCGAGCAGCCGGCGCGCGGTGTCCTCGGCCTGGGCCCGTCCGATGCCGTGCACCTGGCGGGACGCGAGCGTGACGTTGTCGAGCACGCTCATGTGCGGGAACAGGTTGAACTGCTGGAACACCACGCCGATGCGTGCCCGCACGGCGTCGACGGCGACGCGCGGATCGGCGATGTCCGTGCCCTGCAGCAGGATCTCGCCGTCGTCGATGCCCTCGAGCAGGTTGACCGTCTTGAGCAGCGTCGACTTGCCGGAGCCCGAGGCCCCGATGACGCAGATGACCTGGTGGCGGTGGACCGTCAGGTCGATCCCGCGCAGGACCTCGTGCTCGCCGAAGGCCTTGCGCAACCCGCGCAGTTCGAGGACCGCGGCGTCCGTACCGGACGCACCACGGGCCTCCAGGCCGGCCTCGCTCATACGGTCCCTCCGATCTGCTCGCGCCGCTGCTGGCGTCGCGCGATCGCGTCCGTGACGCGGATCAGCGGCAGGCTGATCACCACGAACAGCAGCCCGGCGACGAAGTACGGCGTGAAGTTGTAGGTCTCGGCCTGCGCGATCTGGGCGGAGCGGACCGCGTCGACGGCCCCGAGGATCGACACCAGACCGACGTCCTTCTGCATCGACACGAAGTCGTTCATCAGCGCCGGGGTGACCTTGCGGATCGCCTGCGGCAGCACCACGAGCCGCAGCGTCTTGGCGTGCGAGAGTCCGAGCGACCGGGCGGCCAGGCGCTGGGAGGGGTGCACGGCCTCCATGCCGGCGCGGAGCACCTCGGCGATGTAGGACGAGTAGGTCAGGGTGATCGCGATCGTGCCCCAGACCTCGGCGGGGAGCCGCGGGAACACCCCGAGCCCGGGGATGCCGTAGCCGACCAGGTAGAGCACGATGATGAGCGGCAGACCGCGGAACAGGTCCGTGTAGCCGGTCGCGAGCATCCGCAGCGGGAAGAACACCGGGTTGCGCAGGCCGCGGACGACCGCGAGCAGCGTGCCGAACACGGCGACGCCGATGGCGCTGAAGAACAGGATCCGGACGTTCAGCCAGAGGCCCAGCAGGATGTCCGGGAACGTGTCGACCGCGGTCTGCGGGTCGAAGAACGACTGCTGCACCGCTGCCCAGCCGGGGGTGTTCACGACGCCGAAGTACACGACGGCGAGCACGACCAGGGTGGAGACGACCGACACCACGACCGAGCGACGGCCACGCTGGCGGCGGTAGAGCCGACGCTCGAGCTCGACCTGGCTCGGCGCGGGTGCGGCGACCGGGGTGCCGGCCCCTGCTGGCAGGGTCATCCGGTTACTTCAGGACCGGCGTGCCGGTCTCCGACGACAGCCACTTGGTCTGCAGGTCCTGCAGGGTGCCGTCGTCGTCGAGGGTCTTCAGGGCCTTGTCGACCTTGCTCGTCAGCTCCGAGTCCTTCGGCAGGACGAAGCCGAACTGGTCGCCCTTGCCGTCGTCGGGGAACTGCGCGGACACGGTGCCGTCGTCGACCTGGGCCGAGGCCATGTAGAACGCCGTCGGCAGGTCGGTGACGATCGCGTCGATCTGCCCGGACTTGAGCGCGAGCACGGCGTCGTCGTTGGAGTTGAACACCTGCGGCGTGACCCCGAGGACGTCCTTGACGCTCGCGATGCTCGTCGAACCGGTCGCGACGCCGATCGCGTCCTGCTTGAGCGCGGCGATCGTGGTGTCGCCGGCGGCCTTCGACCCGGACGTCGTCACGACCGCCTGGGTCGTCGTGTAGTAGGCGCTCGACATGTCGACGGCCTTCTTGCGCTTCGCGTCGATCGAGAACTGCTGGACGTTGAGGTCCCAGTCCTTCGGGCCCGGCGCGATGGCACTGTCGAAGGTGCTGCGCTTCCAGACGACGTCGGACTTGCCGTAGCCCATCTCCTTCGCGACCGCGTAGGCCACGGCGGACTCGAAGCCCTTGCCGGACTGCGGCTTGTTGTCCTCGACCCAGGGCGAGTACGCCGGGTCACCGGTGGCGATCGTGAGCTTGCCGTCGGTCACGGTGCCGTCGGCGTTGCTGCTGCCCCCGGCGGAGCAGGCCGACAGGGCGAGGGCGGCGACCGCGGCGGTGGCGACGGCGAGGGTGAAGCGGAGGTGACGGGTCACGGTCGGGCCTTCGTGCGAGGGGGGTGGGGGCAGGTCGAAGTGTACTTCGCAGTGGGATACCAACGCGAAACGGTGTCGCGGTGCTACTCGGCGGCAGGGTCCCCGTCGTCGGCCATCGTGAAGTCGTCGAACGAGAAGCCCGGCGACACCAGGCAGCTCAGCAGCACCTCGCCGTCGCCCGGGATCGTCCGCTGCCACACCCCGCCGCGCACGAACGCCTGCGCGTCGTTCACCCGGTCGCGTCCGGCGTCCGGGCCGAGCGTGATCGTCGCGCCGGGCTCGGGGACGTCACCGTCGCCGCCGAGCTGCAGGTCGACGGTGTCCGGCCCGTGCCACATCCAGATCTCGTCGCTCGTGACCCGGTGCCAGGCGGAGGCCTCGCCCGGGGGCAGCAGGAAGTGGATCAGGGTGGCGGCGGGACGGTCCCCCGCGGGGGTGGTGACCGTCGCCGGCGAGGTCCAGGTGCGGACGTACCAGCCGCCCTCGGGGTGCGGTTCCATGCCGAGGGCGATCGCGCGCTTCGGCACGTCGAGCCACTCGATCAGCTCACCGGTGACGGTTCGGCGTGCGGCCATTCCGGGGTGGGGTGCGGACTCGGTCATCGTTCCTCCTGGTGCGGTGTGGGGATGTCCATGTGCGGGGAAGCCGGTTCGGTGACGACGCCCGCCGCGGCGCGGACGACCCCACGGATCACGGTGGCGGCCGCCCGCCCGGCGCCGTCCTCGACGAGCTCGGCGAGCGCGTCCGGCACCGTCCGGGCGTCGACGTCGAAGACCGCCAGGTCGGCGCGCGCCCCGACGGCGAGGTGCCCGATGCGGTCCGACCCGACGGCGAGGCCCATCGCGTGCGCACCACCGAGGGTCGCCGCCGCGAGCAGCCGCTCGTGCAGGTCACGGTGCCCGTAGCCCTGGGCGCGGGCGATGCGGTGGAGCGCGGTGACGTCGGCCATCAGGTCGAGGGACGGCGACGACGACAGGGAGTCGGTGCCGATCGCGATCGGGCTGCCCTCGCGCAGGTAGTCGGCGACGGGCGGCGGGTCGAGGCCGATGACGGCGTTCGACCGCGGGCACAGTGCGACGGCGGTGCCCCGGGCACGCAGGAGCGCCCGGTCGGCGGCGGTCATGTACACGCCGTGGGCGATGTGGCAGTCCGGCCCGAGCACGCCGAGACGGTCGACGAACGCGGTCGCGCTCGCACCGAAGCCCAGGGCTCGCAGCGCCCGGAACGACGGCACGTTCGCCAGGTGCCAGTCGTTCCCGTGGCCGACGCCGTCGACCCCGTCGAGCCCGGGGACCGGACCGAGGGCGGTGCGCTCCCCCTCGAACGCCGCTTCACCGAGGTGCAGGTGCAGTCGCAGACCGCGCTGCCGCACGATGTCGGGGAGCTCGAGCAGCGGGGCGACCTCGAGCGAGTACGGCGCGTGCGGCGACAGACCCGCACCGGGCATCGTGGGGATCCGGTCGAGTTCGTCGAGCACCTGGTCGCGACCGTGCGACTGCCAGGCGTCGTTCTCCCAGTCCATCACCTCCCAGTACGCGATGCCGCCGAGCCCGGCGTCCTGCAGCGCGGTCGAGGCCTCGATGTCGGTGACGATGTCCGCGATGCTCGTGACGCCGGCCAGGATCGACGCCCGTGCACCGTCCGCGGCTTCGGCCCGCCAGTCGTGCGGTTCGGCGTAGTCGACGTTGAACGCTGCGGCCCAGTCCTCGAACCCGCTGTACTGCCGTTGGCCGACCCTGGCCATGCCGGTGTACTGGAGGTGCGAGTGCGCGTTCACGAGTCCGGGCAGGAGCGCGCCACGCCACTGCCGCTCGGTGAAGGTCGCGCCGGACCCGGTGAGCTGGTCGATGACCCACGACCGGTCGCCGACGTGCAGGATCCGGCCGTCCTGCACGGCGACCGCGCCGTCCGCGATCGGTGGCGCCGTCATCGGGACGACGACGCGCGCCGAGTGCACCGTGACCGGGTGCTGTCGGGCGCTCACGCCGGGTCTCCGAAACGGTGCGTCCGGACGTCCGGCTCGCGGTCCGCCGGGTGTTCAGGGGGAAGGCCGGGAGGGCCGACGTGCGTTCCGAAGGCGGCGAGCGCCGTGCGGGCGGTCACGTCGTCGACCGCGGGGTCGATCGGCACGACGGCACGCTCCAGCTCGTCGCCGCGTTCCAGGAGCATCCGGACGGCGCCGAGCTGCACGGCGAACGACAGGTCCATGATCTCGACCGGGTTGCCCTCGGCCGCGGTGATGTTGATGCAGCCACCGTCGTCGAGCACGATCGGCCCACCGTCGACCCCGGGGAACACGAACCGCTCGGCCTTCGGCCCCACGTCCTGGCGCCGGGCCCCGGCGGCGAGCGCGTCGTCGATGGCGATCTCCTGGTCGACCCCTCCGGCGACGGCGAGGACCGCACCGTCGGCGCAGGCCCGGAGCACCTCGAGGTCGATGGTGTGCGACACCCCGGTGGCGCTCATCACGAGGTCGGCGTCACACACCGCCTCGACGAGCGGGGCCACGGCGTACCCGGCGAACCGCGCCTGCAGGGCGCGGACCGGGTCGGTCTCGGCGACCGTCACCCGGAACCCGAGGGCTGTGAGCACCAGGGCGACCCCCTCGCCGACGTGCCCGAACCCGGCGACGACCGCCGCGCCTCCCGGGATCACCCGGTGTGTGCCGGACGCGAGCCCGTCGACCAGGTCGAGCACCGCGAACACCGTCGACTGCCCGGTGCCGTACCGGTTGTCGAAGAACGTCTTGGTGCGGGCGTCGTTCACCGCGATCACCGGGATGCCGAGCTCGCCGCGCGCTGCCAGCACACGCAGGGGCCGCAGGCCGCTCGTGGTCTCCTCGGCCGCTCCGAGCATCGTCGGCAGCAGGTCCGGGCGTTCCTGGTGGGCGAGCCGGATGACGTGCGAGCCGTCGTCGAGCAGGATGTGGGGCGCGGTGTCGAGCATCGCGAGGGCCAGCTGCTTCTGCTCGGGGAGCGTCGCCGTGCTGCTCGCGAAGACCGCCAGGCCGGCGGACCGCAGTGCCTCGGCGACGGCGTCGTCGGTCTCGTCGGCGTGGGCGTAGACGACGACCTCGGCGCCGGCGTCACGGAGGAGCAGGCTCAGCACCGCCGTCTTGGGCTCGAGGAACATCGCGACGCCGATGCGGGTGCCGCGCAGGAGTCCGCCGTCGCGGAGCTCCGCGGCGACCGAGCGGGCGACCGGCATGGAACGTCGTGCCCAGCGCAAGCGGGCGTCCGCTGCGGGGTCGTCTTCGAGGTCGCGGCCGGTGGACACCAGGAAGACGTCGTCGGAGAGCATCGGGACGGCGAGCACGCCGGGGCGGGCCGATGTGACGGGACCGAAGGCGTCCTCGTCGACGGCGGGCATGTGCCGACCGGCGTCGATGACGACCAGGGTGGTGCCGCGCGGGCGGTCGGCCGCCTGCTCGACCGCGGGCGTCGATTCCTCGGGCGTGCCGAGGCACCAGAGCTGGTCGACGAGGTCGGACGGGTGCTGCCGGTGCTGGTGTTGGTGGTTCGGCTGCTCGGCCTCGCGCGCCCCGAGTGCGGTCAGCAGGTGCCGCAGTGCCGCGGCGTCACGGGGGTCACCGCCGACGATGCGGAACCGTCGGGCGGCGACGAGCAGGTTGGTCGCGGCGGCGAAGCGCCGGACGGCCGCCGAGGCCCAGGCCAGCGTCGCGGGATCGGGTGCTGGCGGCATGTGCCAATCGTAGGGCGAGCGCGGCGCGGGTCCGGCGGCGCTCCGGGAATGCCCGGGGGCACTCCGACGTACTCTCTGCACATGAGCGATGCGACGACTGCCCCCGACCGCGTGACCATGTTCGGTGCCGACTGGTGCCGCGACTGCCGTCGGTCCAAGGCGCTGCTCGACACCCTCGGCGTGGACTACGAGTACGTCGACGTCGAGCAGGACCTGTCCGCGGCCGACCGGGCCGAGGCGATCAGCGGCCGGAAGAACATCCCCGTCGTGGTGCTGCCCAACGGCAAGCACTTCGTCGAGCCGTCGGACGCCGAGCTGCGGGCAGAGCTCGAGGCCTCCGGGGTCGTCTGATCGGCGTTGGCGGTTGCGACTCCACGCGCCCAACGACACCTCACGGGCACTGTGGCGCGTGAGGTGTCGCTGAGCGCGAGCGGTCGCCGCACCGGCACCCCGAGCGGACATCGGATGAATCGGGCATCATGAGCGCGTGATCATCGACGCTCACCACCACCTCTGGGATCCCGCCGACCGGCCGTACCCCTGGATGGACGACTCGGTCGCTCCGATCCGCCGCCGGTTCGACGTGGACGACCTCCGCGCCGCCGCCCGGAGCACCGACGTCACCCGGACGATCGTCGTGCAGGCCGTGCACGACCCCGGCGAGACCGCCTGGCTCCTCGAGCAGTCCGAGCCGGTCGCCGGGGTCGTCGGCTGGGTGGACCTGACCGCCCCGGACGTCGTCGACCGGATCGCCGCACTGATCGCGGGGTCCGGCGGGGGCCGGCCGACCAGCAGCCAGCTGGCGGGCAATCGGCCGGCCAGCAGCCAGCTGGCGGGCAATCGGCCGGCCAGCAGCCAGCTGGTGGGCAATCGGCCGGCCAGCACCCGCCTGGTCGGCATCCGCCACCAGGCGCACGACGAACCGGACCCGGACTGGCTCGCCCGCCCCGAGGTCGTCCGCGGGGTCCGTGCAGTGGCCGCCGCCGGCCTGGTGTTCGACGTGCTCGTCCGAGCGCGGGAGCACCGCGCTGCCCTCGCACTGCTCGACGCCGTGCCCGAGGGATCGTTCGTCCTCGACCACGCCGGCAAACCCGACATCGCGGGCGGGGATCCCGGGTGGGCGGCCCGGATCGACGACTTCGCCGCGCGTCCGAACGTGGCTTGCAAGGTGTCCGGACTGTTCACCGAGGCCGGACCGGAGTGGCGCCGACAGCCCGTCGACCGGTACGTGCGTGCCGTGGTCGAGCGGTTCGGCCCGGAGCGGTCGCTGTTCGGTTCGGACTGGCCCGTCTCGACGCTCGCCACGACCTACGACGACGTGGTGCGGCGGACCACCGACGCGCTGGCCGACCTGACCCCGGACGAACGGCAGTCGGTGCTGAGCGGGACGGCGGAGCGCACGTACCTGCATGGGAGGACCCTCAGCACCCGCGACCTTGTCGGCAACCCGGCGCAGACATAGGATGTCTCTGGTTGCGCCGGTGCAACCGGAGAGCGAGGAACGATGCAGTTCGCACGACTCGGCCCCGCGGGCGGCGAGATCCCCGTCGCGGTCGACACCGACGGCGAGGTCCTCGACCTCCGCCCGATCACGACCGACATCGGCGGGGCCTTCCTGGCGTCCGACCCGGTCGCCCGCGTCCGGCACGCGAGGAGCGCCGGGGACCTCCGAGCGCTGCCCGACGCCGAGGGTCTCCGCCGCGGAGCACCGGTGGCCCGTCCCGGCAAGGTCGTCTGCATCGGCCTGAACTACCGCGACCACGCCGCCGAGACCGGCGCCGAGATCCCGACCGAGCCGATCGTGTTCATGAAGGACCCGATGACGGTGATCGGCCCGGACGACGAGGTCCTGATCCCCCGCGGCAGCGAGAAGACCGACTGGGAGATCGAACTCGCCGTCGTCATCGGGCAGACCGCCCGCTACTGCGACTCCGACGAGGCCGCGAGCGCCTGCATCGCCGGGTACGCCATCGCGAACGACGTCTCCGAACGGGCCTTCCAGCTCGAGCGCGGCGGGCAGTGGGACAAGGGGAAGTCCTGCGAGACGTTCAACCCGCTCGGCCCGTGGCTGGTCACCCCCGACCAGGTCGACCCGGCGGCGCTCGCACTCCGGCTCACCGTCAACGGCGAGGTGCGGCAGGACGGCACCACGGCGGACATGATCTTCCGACCCGTCGAGATCGTCCGGTACCTGTCGCAGTTCATGGTGCTGTACCCGGGCGACGTCGTCAGCACGGGCACACCGGCCGGGGTCGCCCTGGCTGGGCACGCGCCGTACCTGCAGCCCGGCGACGTGGTCGAGCTCACCGCCGACGGGCTCGGCTCGCAGCGCCAGACAGTGGGAGCAGCCTGATGACCGACACCACCGCGACCGGGATGCCCAGCACCCACGCGGGTCTCCGCGCGATCGTCACCGGCGGCGCCTCCGGCATCGGCGCGGCCATCGCGGCCGCACTGCAGGAGCGCGGCGCGGCGGTCGCCGTGCTCGACCTGCAGCCGTCCACCGCCGAGGCACTCATCTCCGTCACCTGCGACGTGTCGTCCGACGAGTCCGTCCGTGCCGCCGTCGCGTCGGCCGTCGACCAGCTCGGCGGTCTCGACGTGCTCGTGAACAACGCCGGCATCGGCGCCCAGGGGACGGTCGAGGACAACACCGACGACGAGTGGCGCCGCGTGTACGAGGTCAACGTCCTCGGCGCCGTTCGCCTGTCCCGCGCCGCGCTCCCCCACCTCCGAGCGTCGGACAGCGCGAGCATCGTCAACACGTGCTCCGTCGCGGCCACCGCCGGGCTGCCCCAGCGGGCGCTCTACTCCGCCACGAAGGGGGCGATCTCCGCACTCACCCGCGCGATGGCCGCCGACCACGTCCGCGAGGGCATCCGCGTCAACGCCGTCAACCCCGGCACCGCCGACACCCCGTGGATCGCGCGACTCCTGTCGTCCGCGGACGACCCGGCCGCCGAACGCGCCGCGCTCGAGGCACGCCAGCCGCACGGACGTCTGGTGCAGGCGGCGGAGGTCGCCGAGGCGGTCGCCTACCTGACGAGCCCGCTCGCCCGGTCGACGACGGGCGTCGAGCTGGCGGTCGACGGCGGGATGCAGGCGCTCCGGCTGCGGCCGGCCTGATGGTCGTCCCGCGGCTCCGCCGCACCGGCCTGGAGGCCCGTCCCGGGTATCGTCGGGACGTCCCGTCGCGCACGCGGCCGGGTCCACAGGAGGTGGTGACGTGGCGTCGTTGACCGACGATGCGATCGCACGCATCCAGCAGATGATCGTGAGCGGCGAGCTCCAACCCGGCCAGCGCCTCCCGCCCGAGAAGGAACTGAGCGAGTCGCTCGGGCTGTCGCGCAACAGCCTCCGTGAAGCGGTGAAGGCGCTCGAGCTGATCCGCGTGCTCGACGTCCGACGCGGCGACGGCACCTACGTGACGTCGCTCGAACCGGGCGTCCTCCTCGAGGCGGTGTCGTTCGTCGTCGACATGCACCACGACCGGTCGCTCGTCGACCTGCTCGAGGTGCGCCGCATCCTGGAACCGGCGTCCGCCGTCCTGGCGACGGCCCGTGCCACGGAGCAGCAGATCGACGAACTCGCGACCCTGATGCAGTCCGTCGGCGAGGACACCGGCGTCGAGGACCTCGTCGCCCACGACCTGCTGTTCCACTCGACCATCGCGGGCATCGGCGGCAACCAGTACCTGTCCGGGCTGCTCGACGCACTGTCGAGCAAGACGGTACGGGTGCGGGTGTGGCGCGGACTGACGCAGAACGGGTCGGTGCAGCGCACGCTCGACGAGCACGCGGCCATCGTCGACGCCATCCGCCGCCGGGATCCGCAGCTCGTGCAGGCCCTCGTCGTGTCCCACGTCGAAGGTGTCGAGCGTTGGTTGCGGCGCTCCCTCGACTGAACCCGACAATCCTCCCAGGAACCTCGGAGTTGTGTCGGTCCTCGGCCCTGACTCCGGCAACCATGCCGCGGCAACCGCACCCACGAGGAGGACACCGTGCTCGGTCTCATCATCAGCTTGATCATCATCGGACTCATCGCCGGCGCTCTCGCCCGGCTCATCATCCCCGGCAAGCAGAACATCGGCATCCTCATGACGATCGTCCTGGGCATCGTCGGCTCGTTCGTCGGCGGGTTCCTCGGCTACCTGATCTTCAACCACGACGGGAACGACGGCTTCTTCCAGCCCGCCGGCATCATCGGCTCGATCATCGGCGCCATCATCGTGCTGTTCATCTACACGCGCGTCGCCGGCCGCGGTTCGCGCCGCTAGGCACCACGTGTTGCCGGTCCGACCGGCGCACCACCGAAGTCACCCCGAACCACGCAGACGCGTGGTTCGGGGTGACTTTCGTCGTACGTGGCGTCACATCGCGAGCAGGCCCGCTGCACGCAGGTCGTCCCAGAGCGCCTCGGGCACGACGGCGGCGGCCCGGGCGACGTTCGAGCGCACCTGGTCGGCAGACTGCACCCCGAGGGCGATCGCCGCGACCGCCGGGGCCCGACGCGGGAACGCCAGCGCGGCCTCGGGCAGCGTGACCCCGTGGCGCTCGCAGACGTCGGCGATGGAATTCGCCCGCGCGAGCAGCTGCGCAGAGGCCTCGGCGTAGTCGTAGGTCGCACCCGCCGAAGGGCGCTCCTGCCCGAGCATCCCCGAGTTGTAGACGCCGACCGCCACGACCGCGACGCCCAGCGACGCACACCGGTCGACGAGCGCCGCCGCCGGTTGCTCGAGCAGGGTGTACCGCCCGGCGAGCATGACGACGTCGCAGAGCCCGGTGTCGACGGCCGCCGACAGCGCCTCGACGGAGTTCGACCCGACGCCGACCGCCCGCACCAGGCCCTCGTCGCGGAGCTCGGCGAGCGTCGGCAGCGCCTGGGTCAGACCGTCGGTGAGTGAGTACACGTCCGGGTCGTGCAGGTAGGCGACGTCGACGTGGTCGAGCCCGAGCCGGCTGAGCGACTCGTCGAGCGAGCGGCGCACGCCCGACGGCGACGGGTCCCACTGCCGCACGGTGTCGTCCGGCACCGCGAAGCCCCCGGACGCCAGGTCGTCGCCGTCACCGCGCCCGGGCACGAGCACCCGCCCGACCTTCGTCGACACGAGGAACTCCCTCCGGGGGCGTCCGGCGAGCGCCGCCCCGAGCCGCCGTTCGGACAGGCCCAGGCCGTAGTGCGGGGCGGTGTCGAACCCGCGCACCCCGGCGTCCCACGCGGCGTCGACCGTGGCGCGGGCCTCGTCGTCGGACACCGGACGGAGCAGGTTGCCGATGCCGGCCCCGCCGAACCAGAACGGACCGCGGTCGAGGTCGAGGTCGAGGGCCGTCACGGGTCCACCTGGTCCGCGTTGTGCACCTGGTCCACCAGCGACCAGACCCGCGGGACCCCGTCGTCGGCGCCCGAGTAGTCGTCGTCCGCCTCGAGCAGCGGGTTGATCGTCTCCTGCCACTCGGCGTTGACCGGGTCGTCGGCGAGCGCCCGGCGCATCGCCCGGTGGTCCTCGACCTCGATCAGGTGGACCAGGTCGAGCCCGTCCCGCCAGATCGTCCAGTCGTGCACGCCGGCCTCGCGCAGTCGCGCCGCGAGCGCGGGCGGGACCGAGGCGTGCACGGTGTCGTACGCCGCCTCGTTCCCGGCCCGCAGTCGCGTCCGCGTCAGGATCCGCTGCATCAGTCGCGCAGGAACAGCTCGACGACGGGCACGGCGACGTCGGGCCGCACGATCGGCAGCCTCAGTGTGAGCGTGCCGGCGGGCTGACCGCCGAGCCCGGTGTTCTGCGCCCGGGTGCCCGGCGGGATCTCGCGGAAGTGGATTTCCGATGCGTCGTTGAGCAGCTGCGCGTACGCCACCCGGCCGGCGAGGTCGGGCAGGTGCACGTGCTCGAACGGCCACGCGAACAGGTGCAGGTACAGGCGGTTGCCGTTCTGTGTGTAGACGGTGTTCCGCGGGGCGACGAACCGCGACGGCCCCGCCCCGTACACCGAGCGGGCGTGCTGGCGCATCCACGTCCCGATGCCGTCGAGTGTCTGCCGCGAGACCCCGTCGAACTCGCCGCGACCGGTCGGCCCGATGTTGAGCAGCATGTTCCCGTTGTTCGAGACCCCGTCGACGAGCATGCGGACGAGCAGGTCGACCGGCTTCAGGTTCACGTTGTCGCGGTCGTAGCCCCACGAGCCGTTCAGCGTCTGGCAGGCCTCCCACGGCACCGGGACGCCGTCGACCTCCATCGGCTTGTCGGGCTGGTACTGCTCGGGGGTGACCAGGTCACCGGGGATGTCGAGCCGGTCGTTCACGATGATGCCGGGCTGCAGCCGCTTCGTCAGCGCCATGAGCTCCTCGGACCCCCACTCGTCCCGGCCCTTGCCGCCCCAGATGTCCTCGTGGTCGTTGTCCCGGTACGAGAAGTCGTAGAACAGGTAGTCGATCTGCCCGTAGTCGGTGAGCAGCTCCTCGACCTGACCGTGGAGGTACTCGCGGTAGCGCGACATGTCGCGGCCCTCGTTGAACGCCTCGATCTCCTCCGGCGAGTCGTCGCGCCGGGGGTGCACGCCGTCGACGGTGAAGTCCGGGTGGTGCCAGTCGATGAGCGAGTGGTAGAAACCGACCCGCAGCCCTTCGGCACGGACGGCGTCGACGAACTCCCGCACGATGTCCCGGCCGAAGGGGGTGTTCGTGGACTTGTAGTCGGTGAGCGCGGTGTCCCACAGGCAGAAGCCCTCGTGGTGCTTCGTGGTGAGGACGACGTACTTCATCCCCGCCTGCCGTGCCCGACGTGCCCAGTCCGCGGCGTCGAACAGGTCCGGGTCGAAGTGGTCGAAGTACTTCTGGTAGTCCTCGTCGGTGATCCGTTCGCGGTTCTTCACCCACTCGTGCCGTGCCGGCAGGGCGTACAGCCCCCAGTGGATGAACATGCCGAACCGGTCGTGGGAGAACCACGCGGGGAACCCCGCGGAGTCGGTCGCGGTCTGCGGCTCGGCAGGTGCGGTGATGGTCATGAGGCCAGTGTTCCTTTCAGTGGAGGGCGAGGGGGGACGGTCGGCGGTGTCACCGGCCGCCGAGACCGCTGGTGACGATCCCCTTGACGAGGTGCTTCTGGAGCAGGATCAGCAGGACCACCGTGGGCAGCATCGAGATCACCGAGGCCGCCATCACGAGGTTCCACTCGGAGCCCTGCTGCCCGAAGAACTGCTGCAGGCCGAGCGGGATGGTGCCACGGGCCTCGACGTCGTTGACGATGACGAGCGGCCAGAGGAACGAGTTCCAGTACGCGATGAACGAGAACACGGCGAGGACTGCCATCGTCGGTCGGGCCAGCGGGAGCATCACCGAGAAGAACGTCCGGATCGCTCCGGCTCCGTCCACCCGGGCGGCGTCGTCGAGCTCCTGCGGCACGGTGAGGAAGAACTGCCGCACCAGGAACGCGCCGAGTGCCGTGAACGCCCACGGGATGATGAGCGCCTGGAACGTGTCGACCCACCCGAAGCCCTGCATCATCACGTACATCGGGATGACGAGGACGTCCTGCGGGATCATCAGCGTCGCCAGGAACAGGACGAACACCGTGTTCCGGCCGCGCCACCGCAGTCGCGAGAACGCGTAGCCAGACAGCACCGCGACGGCGACGTTGATCGCCGTGCCGGCCGCGGCGACGAAGACGCCGTTCAGGATGAACCGGGCGAACGGCAGGTACGTGAACGCCTGTGCGTAGTTGCCCCACTCGATGGACGAGCCCCAGAGCGTCGGCGGGGTCGTGAACACGTCGGCCGACGGCTTCAGGCTCGTCGCCACCATGTAGATGAGCGGCGAGACGAACAGCAGGGCCACCAGGCAGAGCAGCACGTAGCCCACCGTGTGGCGCACCCGGCCGGTCTGCCGGTGCGTGCGGGGCAGCGCCCGCGGGTTGATCGTCCGGTTGGACGAGGTCAGCTCACTCATAGTGCACCCACCGCTTCTGTCCGAGGAACTGGATGGCCGTGATGCCGAGGATGATGACGAACAGCACCCACGCCCCGGCCGATGCGAGTCCGAGCTGCTGGGTCTGGAACCCCGTGTTGTAGATGTACTGCACCAGGGTCTCGGTGGCGGTGCCGGGTCCGCCCTTCGTCAGGACGAACGGCTGCACGAACACCTGGAACGAGGTGATCAGGGTCATCATCGTCGCGAAGAAGATCGACGGCGAGATGAGCGGGAACTTGATCCGCCAGAACATCTGCCAGGCGTTCGCCCCGTCGAGCTGCGCAGCCTCGATCTGGTTCTCCGGCACCGAGTCGAGCGCCGCCGAGAAGATCAGCATGTTGTAGCCGAACCCCTGCCAGACGCTCATCGCGACGACGGCGAGCATGGCCCAGTTGTCGTCGGCCAGGAAGTTCGGGGCGTTCACGCCGACGGTCGACTGCAGCGTCGCGTCGATGGCACCGCCCGGCTGGTACAGCATCCGCCAGACGACGACGTTCGCGACGATCGGCGTGATGGTCGGGATGAAGAACAGCACGCGGAAGACGTGCCGGTGGCGGATCTTCGGCGTGAGCCAGGCCGCGAGTCCGAGGGACACGACCAGGTTGAGCGGCACGTAGAGCACGACGAACAGCACGGTGTTCAGCGTCACGGTGCGGAAGATCGGGTCGGAGAACAGCTGCGCGTAGTTCGACAGGCCGGCCCACGAGCGTTCGCCGAGCATCGGCCAGTTCATGAAGCTCACGACGAGCGACGCGAGGATCGGGAACGCCGTGAACACGACGAGGCCGATCGAGTGCGGAGCGGCGAAGGCGGCGCCCCACCAGGAGCGGCGGCCGAGCTCGGCGTCGGCGCCGCTGTCCTTCCGGCGCGGAGCTGCGCCGGTCGCGACCGCGACCGCTGGGGCGGGCAGCGCCGCCTCGGCGGGTGGGTCCTGGATGGTGGTCATGCGACGACCTCCTCGTCGTTCGCGCGGTCCTGGTCAGGGTGGGGATCGGACGGGAGGCCCGTGGCGGGGCCGACCTCCGACTCCGCAGGCTCCGTCGGCGCGGCCCGCGCAACGCTTCGCGTCGCTCGAAGCGGGCCGCGCCCGTCCGTCAGGGGGTGACGCCCGTCACTGCGAGCCGAGCTGGCTCGCGATGGACGACATCGTCTCCTTGCCGGAGGTCTGTCCGTTCACCGCTTGCAGGGCGTACTGCGCGAAGAGCTGGTTGAGCTGGTCGCTCTGCTTGTTGCCGGGCAACGGGGTGGCGTTCTCGAGTCCGGTCTTCAGGGCGTCCTCGACCCCGTCGATGCCGGCGTTGTCGTACCAGGCCTGCTGCGCCGCGGTGCGTGCCGGGAAGGCGCGACCCTGCTCGGCGAGCGAGGTGAGCGTGGCCTCGTTCGTCATCGTGGTGATGGCCTTGAACGCCTGCTCGGGGTACTTGCACTGCTTCGAGATGCCGAAGCCCGACCCGGCGGCGAACGAGCTGGGGCCGTCCGTTCCCGAGGGGATCGTCGTGATGCCCAGGTCGAACTTGACCTTGGCCTTCTGGCTGATGATCGACCAGGGGCCGTCGCTGTACATCGCCACGTCACCGGACACGAACGCGTTGTCGTCGGTGGAACCGTCGGTGCTCGCCTGCGTGGCGTAGCCGTCCTTCACCAGACCGCCGATCCAGTCGAGCCCCTCGGCGAACTCCGCGTTCGAGGCGTCGAGCGTGCCGTCGGCATCGATCACCCGGCCGCCGTTGTAGCCGAGGATCATCGACTCCAGGGGGATGTCCTCCACGCTCGTGCCCCAGATCGGCGTGCCCGCGGCCTTGAGCTCCTTCGCAGCGTCCTCGAACTCGTCGACCGTCCAGCCCGGCTTCGGCTCGTCGACGCCCGCCTTCTCGAAGATGTCCTTGTTGTAGAACATGACCATGGGGCCGGTGTCGTACGGCAGCCCGTAGAGCTTGCCGTCGACCTTCATGCCGTCGAGCCCGGTCTGGTCGTACTCACCCAGGTCGAGGTCGGCCTGCTTCGCCATGTCGTCGATCGGCACGAGCACGTCCGTGTAGTTCGCGGCGCGGAGCGACTGGATGCTCACGATGCACGGGGCGGTGCCGGTCGACAGCTGCGTGCGGAGCTTCGTCCAGTAGTCGTTGAACGGGGAGCCCTGGATCGACACGTCCACGTCGTCGTCCGTCTTGACGGTGTCGGCGACCTTCTGCCACGCGGCCTTGTCCTCCTTCCCGGCGATCCACATGGCCCAGGTGAGGGAGTCCTTCGACTGGCCGTCGCTGGCGTTGCTGCCAGCGGAACAGCCGGTGAGCACGAGCACGGCAGCTGCTGCTGCCGCCAGCCCGGCGGTACGTCGTCGTTGCATCGGTGTCTCCACTTCGTCGTGGTGATGGGGTGTGCGGTGGGGTGTTCAGGCGACCCGGACGGCGTCCGGGACCCGATCGGGATCGGACTCGGCCCAGACCGGGCCGTCCGGGAACGCGTGGGTGGTCAGGGTGTCGGCGAGCATCTCGGTGCCGGCGCCGGGCGTGGTCGGCGGCCAGTAGCGGCCGTCGTGGACGTCGACCGGTGTCACGAAGTGCTCGTGCAGGTGGTCGACGAACTCGATGCACCGGGTGTCGAGGTCGCCGGTCAGGGCGACCGCGTCGAACATCGACAGGTGCTGCACCGCCTCGCACAGGCCGACGCCGCCGGCGTGTGGGCACACACGGACGCCGTGCTTGGCGGCGAGGAGCAGGATCGCCAGGTTCTCGTTCACCCCGGCGACCCGGGTGGCGTCGATCTGCAGCACCGACATCGACCCGGCCTGGATCAGCTGCTTCGCGATCACCCGGTTCGCCATGTGCTCCCCCGTCGCGACCGGGATCGGGGCGATGCGCCGGGCGATCTCGGCGTGGGCGAGGATGTCGTCCGGGCTCGTCGGCTCCTCGACCCACGCGACGTCGAAGGGGCGGAGCCGGTCGATCCACGCCACGGCCTCGTCGACGTCCCAGCGCTGGTTCGCGTCGATCGCGATCCGGACGTCCGGGCCGACGGTGGCGCGGGCGATGCCCATCCGTCGGACGTCCTCGTCGACGTCGCCGCCGACCTTCAGCTTGATCTGGGTGAACCCGTCGTCCACGGCTTCCCGGCACAGCCGCGCGAGCTTCTCGTCGTCGTAGCCGAGCCAGCCCGGGGTCGTCGTGTAGGCGCGGTAGCCCTCACGCTCCAGGCGCGCTCGACGTTCGGCACGCATCGGTTCGGCGGTGCGGAACAGTTCGAGCGCCTCGGCCGGGGTGATCGCGTCGGTCAGGTACCGGAAGTCCACCAGGTCGACGAGCTCCTCGGGGCGCAGGTCGGCGAGCAGGGCCCACAGCGGCTGCCCCGCACGCTTCGCACGCAGGTCCCACAGGGCGTTCACCACGGCGCCGATCGCCATGTGCATGACGCCCTTCTCCGGGCCGAGCCACCGCAGCTGCGAGTCGTGCACCATCGCGCGCCAGGTGCCGCCCATGTCGGCCAGGACCGCCTCGGCATCGGCGCCGACGACGTGCCCACGGAGGGCTGCGATCGCCGACTCCTGCACCTCGTTGCCGCGGCCGATGGTGAAGACGAAGCCGGTGCCGACCAGACCGTCGAGCGCGTCGGTGGTGAGCTCGACGTAGGCGGCGGAGTAGTCGGGTGCGGGGTTCATGGCGTCGGACCCGTCGTGCTCTCGCGAGGTCGGGAACCGGATGTCGTGCACGTGCAGACCGGTGATGCGGCTCATCTGTGTCTCCTGCCGTCCGGTCTCCGTCGACCGAACGGTGCAATCAAAACATCCTATGTCTCGTGCGTCAAGAGCCTTGTTATTGCCGTTACGGCGAAAGTGGTCGCCCAACCGTCCGATGACTGCGCGACCGACGGCGTGGACGCGACAACGGCCTGGAGGCGCGGTGCGGGTCCGGCCCACACCGCGCCTCCAGGCCGTGGTCGCCCCGCGCCGGGGGCGACACGATGGTCACGCTGGTCAGGCGGTGGCGAGCCGCCCCATCTCGGCGACGACCGCGCGCAGCCGCGCAGCGAGCTCGTCGCGGGAGCCGTCCGCCGACCGGTGGGCGGACTCGATCACGGCGGCCATCACGAGGGTGGTCGCGGTCCGCGCGGTGTCCTCGTCGACGCGCTCGGCGGCGACCGCCAGCACGGTCTGCCGCGCGTGCGCCATCCACTGCATCATCGCCGGGACCATCTCGGGGCGGGCTCGGACGAGCTCCTTCATGCGCCGGCGGTCCTGCGGCAGGGTGACCGTGTGCGCGACGAGGTGGCAGAGGTCGGCCACGAGCGGACCAGTAGAACCGAGGAACGCAGCGCGCGCCGCGTCCGGGACCGTCGTCGCCGGCAGTCCGAGGGCTGCTTCGGCCTTCGACGGGAAGTAGTTGAAGAACGTCCGCGGGGAGACCCCGGCGTCCGCGCAGATCTGCTCGACGGTCACCCCGGCGAGCCCGTGGTCGGTGACCAGGGCGAGTGCCGACCGATGGATGGCCGACCGGGTCTGCTGCTTCTTGCGCTCCCGTAGGCCGCAGTCGCTCGCGACGAGGTCCTCGCTGGTGGTGGGCTGGTGCACGTGTTGCGCTCCGTCCTGCTCTCGGGTCCGTGCGACGCCGGGCCTCCGCGTCGTGTGACGGGGAGGCCCGGCGTGACTCAGACCTGCGACCGACCGCCCTGGACGGGGATCGAACCGGTGACCGGTGCGGTGGGCGAGCCCATCGTGTCCGCGGCCCGCACGGCCTGCGCCTCGAGGTCGTCGGCGGTGCCGGCGTCGTCCGCCTGCTCCTGCAGGGCCGAGCTCTTGCGGAGCGGCGGCGCCTTGAAGAAGAAGCTCAGGACGAACGCGAGCAGGATCACCGCGAAGCCGACCCAGTAGACGGTCACGGCCGAGGCGTTGAACCCGGACATGAACGGCCGGGTCAGGGCCGAATCCGCACCGTTGAGGTAGGACGTGTCGCTCGTCTCGGCGTTCGAGTCGCTCGAGTCGTTCGCGCCCTTGTCGATCTGCTTCGACAGTTCCGGTGCGAGCTGGTCCACCCAGTAGGTGCGCTGCGACGAGTCGGACCAGTCGACGACGAGCCGGCCGTCCTGCACGCTGGCGTGCGCCTTGTCGGCGGCGGCGGTGAGCGCCTGCTGCTGCACGGCGTCGGGAGCCCCGGCGGTGGCCTGGGTCACCTGGTCGGTGGCGGTGTCGAGGCCGGACTGCACCTGCTGCTGGAGCGGGGTGACGATCGGGTTCCAGATCTGGTCCATGACGCCCTGGTTCGCCTTCGCGCTGGCGATCTCCGGGTCGAGCGCCGCACTGAGGGCGGGCTTCAGGTTCGACTCGTCCGCCGTGGCGTGCAGGATGTTCGTCGGCATGAGCGAGAACAGGACGGACAGCAGGACGGCGGTGCCGAGCGTGCCACCGATCTGACGGAAGAACGTGGCGGACGACGTCGCCACACCCATGTCACGCGGCTGCACCGAGTTCTGCGATGCCAGGGTGATGCTCTGCATGAGCTGGCCGAGCCCGAGGCCGATCAGGAACATGCCGATCATCAGGAACCACAGCGGCTTGTCGATCGTCATGAACGTCAGGACGACGTAGCCGAGCGACACCAGGGCCGTGCCGATGACCGGGAAGATCCGGTAGCGGCCGGTGCGGGCCACGATCTGCCCCGAAGCGATCGAGGCGATCATCAGGCCACCGATCATCGGCAGCGTCGCGAACCCGGACTCGGTCGGCGTCAGGCCGGTGACGATCTGCAGGTAGAGCGGGATGGTGAGCATCGCGCCGAACATCGCGAAACCGACCAGGAAGCCCAGGATGGTCGCCATCGAGAACGTGCTCGAGCGGAAGAGCTTGAGCGGGATGATCGCGTCGTCCTGCATGCGGGTCTCGATCACCAGGAAGGCGACGAGGCCGAGCGCACCGATGACGTAGCAGGCGATCGCGCTGGCCGAACCCCAGCCCCACGTGCGGCCCTGCTCCGCGACGAGGAGCAGCGGCGCGAGCGTGACGATGACCGAGGTCGCACCCCACCAGTCGATGCGCGGCTTGGCCTTGGCCTCGCCGAACTTCGGCAGGTGCAGGAACGCGATCACCATGAGGAGCGCGGCGACGCCGATCGGCACGTTGATCAGGAAGACCCAGCGCCACCCGGTGATGCCGACGATCGAGCTCGCACCGGCGAACAGGCCGCCGATCAGCGGGCCGATCACGGACGAGATGCCGAAGACCGCCAGGAAGTACCCCTGGTACTTCGCACGCTCACGGGGCGCGAGGATGTCGCCCATGATCGCCAGCGGCAGCGACATCAGCGCACCGGCACCGATGCCCTGGAACGCGCGGAAGGCGGCGAGCATGGTCATCGACGTCGACAGGGTCGAGAGCAGCGACCCGAGGATGAAGACCGCGATGCCGAAGATGTAGAGCGGGCGACGTCCGAAGACGTCGGAGAGCTTGCCGTAGATGGGCGTGGTGATGGTCGACGCGATCAGGTAGGCCGTCGTGACCCAGGCCTGCTGGTCGAGGCCGTGCAGGTCGTCACCGATCGTGCGGATCGCCGTGCCGACGATGGTCTGGTCGAGCGACGACAGGAACATGCCCGCCATCAGGCCGTAGATGACGAGCAGGATCTGGCGGTGCGACATGATCGGCTTGCCCGGCGTGCTCGCCGGGGAGTCCTGTCGTCCGCGCGACACCTCAACGGGTGCGGTGGCAGTGGACATGCGGAGTTCCTCACAGGGGATGTGGCGTGGTGGTCGTCGGCCTGGTCGGGACCCCGAACGGGTGTCAACCTTGCAGGCTCTGCAACTTTACACCGCCAGCACCTTTGCTACCAACGCAAAGTTGCCGACCGTGCACGTTCGTGAACGGGTTCTCAGGTAACGTCGGCGCATGGGGCGAACCACCTGGACCGATGTACCGACGACGCTGCGGCAGCAGGTGGAGGGGGTGCTGGGCGGTCCGGTCGTGACCGCCGAGTCCCAGGCGAGCGGGTGGTCTCCCGGCAGCGCCGACCGGGTGACGACCGCGGCCGGACGACGGGCGTTCGTGAAGACCGTGTCGCGATCGCGCAACGAGGCAGCCCTCGAGCTGCACCGCCGCGAGGCCGCGGTCATGGCCCAGCTGCCGACCACCGTGCAGGCACCGCGGCTGCTCGACGCGCTGCACGCCACGGTCGACGGCGACGACTGGGTCGCGCTCGTGCTCGATGACGTCGCGGGTCAGCACCCGGGCCGGCACCTCGACGGCTCGGACACGACGGCCGTGCTCGACGCACTCCACACGCTGCCGCCCGCGACCGGTGGGCTGGCGACGCTCCCCCGCATCGCCGAGGACCTGCGCGGTGAGTTCGGCGCCTGGGACCGGATGCTGGCCGACGACGCGGACGCTGCCCGCGTCGCCGAGGTCGTCCCGCCGCACGTCCTCGACGCCGGCCCCGCGATCGCCCGCGCGGCATCCGGGGCAGCGGCACTCGTCGACGGCGAACACCTCGTGCACGCCGACTGCCGCGCGGACAACCTGCTCGTCGACGACGCCGGGCTCGTCTGGGTGGTCGACTGGCCCTGGGCGAGCGTGGGCGCGCAGTGGCTCGACCCCCTGACCTACCTGCTCGACACGCTCGTCCGCGGTGAGGACGCCGACGTCGAACACCACCTCGCCACGCACCCGGTCTTCGCCGGGGTGTCCGCCACCACGATCGACGCCGTGCTGGCCGGGCTGGCCGGGCTGTTCTTCGAGCACGCTCTGCCCCCGGCACCGCCGAACATGCCCACGATCCGCGACTTCCAGCGTCGCGAGGGCGTGGCCGCCGCCGACTGGTTGCTCCGGCGCTGGGCCGACTGACAGCGCGCCCGCACGCCCGGGGGACGCGTCTGTCCAGGGAGCGCAGCGCACCGGAGCGTACGGTCCACCGCATGACTGATGAGCACCGCACCCCGCGTCCCGAAGACGACGCCGCGCGCCTCGGTCTCGTCGTCGTCGGAGAAGCAGCAGCCCTGCAGTCCGGCGACGAGGCGGCACTGGACGCGAGCGAGCAGAACATCCGCGACACGATCGACGAACTGGTCGACGAGCCCCTGACCCCGCGGCAGGAGGAGGTCGTCGAGCGACTCGCCGCGGCTGGCGGCACCCTGACCGCCGGGCTCAGCGGCGCCCTCGCCGCCCAGAGCGGTCGCAGCGTCGACGACGTGCTCGAGGGTGCGGCCCGCAGTGTCGTGTGGCAGCAGCGGCTCGCGGACGAGCGTGAGGACGCCGGCGCACAGCAGCGCGACCCGCAGAACGAGAACGGGCACGACGAGGGCTGATCCCCCGTCGCGCCCGCTGCAGGGACCCGCTCGGTTACTCGGCCGGTTCGACCTGCGGCACCGACTGCTCGCGCACGACGGCACGGGCCGCCGCCTGACCCGTCGTGGTGCTCTTCACGATGTCGCTCAGGGTGAACCCGGCGGTGGCACCGAGCAGCGCATCGACCTCGCTGAACTGGCTGACGACGCTTTTCGACAGTGCACCGGCGCCGTCGGAGGACACCACGGTGAGCGTGTCGATGTTGCTCATCGGAGCAGCGAGCTCGCGGGCGATGCTCGGCAGTGTCTCGATGGCCTTGACCCGCAGGACGGCCTCGGAGTGCTGTGCGAGCGCGTCGGCCTGCGCCTTGGTCGCATCGGCCTCGGCCTGACCCTTCGCACGGATCGCGTCGGCGGCGGCTTCACCCTCGGCGCGTGAGGCGTCGGCGGCGAGCTTGCGGGCATCCGCCTCGGCCTTCGCCTCGGCCGCGACGGCCTCGGCGGAGATCCGGCGGGCCTCGGCCTGGGCGCGGGCGGTCTCGACCTGGGCCCCAGCAGCGGCTTCGGCCTCGACGCGGGTCTTGCGCGCCTGGGCCTCGGCGACGGCGGAGACCTCGGACTCGAGCTCGGCACGGCGCAGCTCGGCACGCTTCTGCGCGGTGATCTGCTCCTGCTCGACGACGCCCTGGGACGCACGCGCCTGGGCGAGCGGGCCGGCGGCAGCGGCTTCGGCGGACGCACGGTCGGCGTCGAGCTGCAGCGCGGCACGGCGGATGGCCAGGGTGTTCTCGGCCTCGGCGATCGCCTGGTCGGCGGTGGCGCGGGCTTCTCGCGCTTCGCGGTCGGCCTGGGCCTCGGCGTTCTCGGCCTCGAGTCGCACGCGTGCACGCTCGGCACGACCGAGGTCGCTGATGTACTCGTTGCGGTCCGAGATGCCCTTGATCTCGAACGAGTCGACGTCGAGACCCTGGCTGTGCAGGGCGTCCTGCGCGACGGTGAGGACCGCGACGGTGAGCTGGTCGCGGTTCCGGATGATCGTCGAGACGTCGGTCGCGCCGATCGAGGCACGGAGCGAGCCGGACAGGACCTCGCGCGCGAAGTCGTCGATCTTCTTCTCCTGGCCGAGGAACCGCTGCGCTGCCGCCCGGATGGACGCGTCGGCCTCGCCCACCTTGACGAGCGCCACGGCCTCGACGTCGATGGTGACGCCGCGGGAGTCCTGCGCGTTGACGTTGATGTCGATCGCACGCGAGCTGAGCGACAGCTTCGCGACCTTCTCGAAGAAGGGGCGGACGAGCACGCCGGCGCCGAGCACGACCTTGATGCCGGACTCGACGGTCTCGGTGCCGTCGGCGTTCTTGACCTTGCGGGAGCGCTTGCCGGTGATGATGAGCGCTTCGTCGGCACCGGCGTTGCGGTACACGACCTTGGCGTAGATCAGCGCGATCACGGCGAGGACGATGATCCCCACGATGATCAGCGGGACGGCTCCGAGCGCGAACAGGACTTCCATGACTCCCCCTCCGGACCAGGCGCCAGCCTGGATTCCGCATCTGTTGTTCCGTTGGCTCCCATCCTAGGAGCGCGCGCGGACAGCGGGGCCGCGCTGGGGAGGGTTGGGGACAACAGACGGGAGGCGCGGTGCAGGATCACCTGCACCGCGCCTCCCGGCCGGGGTTGCGTCAGCGCCTACGCGCCCGCACGCCACCAGTCGTCGAAGGGCGTCGCCGGCACCTGGCGCTTGTGCTCCGTCGCGCGGTAGCGCGACTCGATCGCCTCGGCGACCTCGACCGGCACGTCGTGGCCCTGCAGGTACGCGTCGATCTCGGCGTAGGTGAGTCCGAGGTTCGCCTCGTCGGTCTGTCCGGGCAGCTCGTCGAGCAGGTCGGCGGTGGGCGCCTTCTCGTACAGGCGGGCGGGTGCGCCGAGGTACTCGAGCAGCTGCCGCCCCTGGCTCTTCGAGAGCCCGGTGAGCGGGGTGAGGTCGACGCCGCCGTCGCCGTACTTGGTGAAGAAGCCCGTGACGGCCTCGGCCGCGTGGTCCGTGCCGACCACCAGCAGGCCGCGCTGCCCGGCGATCGCGTACTGGGCGACCATGCGCATGCGCGCCTTGACGTTGCCCTTGACGAAGTCGCTCAGCTCGACGCCCGAGGCCGCGGTGTCCTGCATGACCCCGTCGACCCCGTGCTCGATGTTCACGGTGACGCCCGGGTCGGCCGCGATGAACTGCAGGGCGAGCTGGGCGTCGTCCTCGTCGGCCTGCACGCGGTAGGGCATGCGCACGGTCGTGAACTCGGCGGGGTGCCCCTCGGCGCGGAGCGACTCGACCGCGAGCTGGGTCAGGCGGCCGGCCAGGGTGGAGTCCTGCCCGCCGCTGATGGCGAGGAGGTACCCCTTCGCCCCGGTCGTCAGCAGGTAGTCGCGCAGGAACCCGACACGACGGGCGACCTCCTGCTCCGGGTCGATGGTCGGCTGGACGTTGAGGTCCGCTGCGATGGCGGCTTGGAGTTCACGCACCACCCCAGTATCACGCCGATCCGGCTCCGTGGACCGGCGGGTTCCCGAAGACGTCGATCGGATCGACCGGGAGGTCCCGGGACGGCGGTGACCCGATCACCACCGCCCCGGGGATCCGCGACGACCCGAACGCGTCGCGGACCCGGTGAGGCGGACGCCGGTACCCGCCGGCGCCCGTCCTGGTCAGGCGCGACGAACCCGTCGCGCCGGGATCGCGGTGGGTGGTCCGTGGTGTGGCACGGTGCCTCCTCCCCCGACGGGGTCTCCGCCGCTGATCCGCCCCCGGTGGTGAGCCAGGGGATGTGGGGCCCGTCGAACGGGCCGAGGGCGGCTGGTGAGGCCGCTTCCTGTGGAAGGTATCAGGGTCCAGGCAGGGCTCGACACCCCCGTTGTGGGGTCAGGACCGGGGCTGCCTTCGTTGACAGTTCGATGGCTAACAGTTAGAGTCCTGATCATGCAGGCACCGGACTTCACGACACCGCTCCAGCTCATGCGGTGGATCGGATGGGCACAGCGCAAGGGTGCCGAGGAGTGGGTCCGTGAGCGCGACCTCACCCACGAGCAGTCCTTCGTGCTCGGGTACCTGCAGGAACACCCCGGCGCCATCCAGCGGGACGTCGCCGAGGCCACCCGGACCAGCGCGGCCAGCGTCTCGAGTCTCCTGCAGGGGCTCGAGCGGCGTGGCCTGATCGAACGACGACCGGACGCCACGAACGGGCGGACGAAGACGGTGCACGCCACCCAGGCGGGCATCGACCTCATCGCCGGGTTCACCGACGCGATGGTCGCCCTCGACGACTCCCTGCTCGCACCCCTCGACGAGGACGAACGCGAAACCCTGCGGCGACTGCTGCAGAAGGTGACCGCGGAACTCGCGCCGCCGACCCGCTAGCCGCACCACCGCACCACCGGCGCCACGCGCACCAGCGCACCACCCGCGCCACCGCACCGACCCGCTCACGCACCACGCGCCTCCCGGCCGGATCCGCCGGCGCGCCTTCGCGACCCCGCGATCCCGCGCCTTCCCGACCCGCGACCCTGCGATCCCGCGACCCCACCGGTCGCGCGCTCCCCCCTGCCGTGCCGGCGTCCGTCGGCGCGCCCACCGTCATGCCCGGAAGGGAACCGTCATGTCCTCCACCACCACCACCGCTGCGGCGACGAACCGCTGGTACCTCTCCGCTGCCCCGATCGCCCGAGCCCTGGTGCACCTGTGCGTGCCGATGGCCGCCGCGATGGTCGTCAGCGCCCTGTACAACGTCATCAACGCGGGCTTCATCGGCGCCCAGCACGACACGTCCCTGCTCGCCGCGATCACCTTCGGCACGCCGCTGCTCGGCCTCGTGATGGCCGTGGGCGGGGTGTTCGGCGTCGGCGGCAGCGCGTTGATGTCCCGGCTGCTCGGCGCCTCGGAACACGATCCCGACAAGGCGCGGGACATCAAGCACGTCGCCTCGTTCGCCCTGTGGGGAGCCGTCGTGACCGGCGCCGTGCTCGGCGTCGTCGGACTCCTGCTGCTCCGCCCGCTCGTCGCCGTCCTCGGTGCCGACGCGGCAGCGGTCCCCGCCACGAGCGAGTACGTCGCCGTGATGCTCGCGTTCGTCCCCGTCCTCGCCGCGTCCTTCGCGCTCGAGCAGATCGTCCGCTCGGAGGGCGCCGCGAGGCAGGCGATGATCGGCCTGGTCCTGTCCACGGTCGGCAACCTGGTGTTCGACGTCCTGTTCATCCTGGGGCTGCACTGGGGTGTCGGCGGCGCCGCACTCGCGGTGGGCCTGGCCAACGTGGTCTCGATCGCCTACTGGGTGACCTGGCTGCAGCGGAACAGCGAGAACGTCAGCTTCGCGCCGAAGTGGTTCACCCTGCGGGCGGACATCCTGAAGCCCGTGTTCGGCATCGGCGTCGGCGAGCTGCTGCAGTCGGCGTTCCTCATCATCACGACACTCGTCCTCAACAACCTCGCCGCCGCCTACGGTGACGACCCGCTGGCAGCGATGGGCGTCGCGGTCCGCATCGCCCAGGTGCCGGAGTTCCTGGTGATGGGCGTGACCATCGGCGTGCTGCCGCTGCTCGCCTACGCGTTCGGAGCGGGTGACGCAGCTCGACTCCGTTCCGGCCTGCGCGCTGCGGCCCTGACCGTCGGCGGCATCGTGCTCGTCTTCTCCGGCACCGTGTTCGTGTTCCGCGAGCAGGTCTTCACGATCTTCTCCGGCGACCACTCGGTGCTCGCGATCGGCATGACGATCCTGACGGCACAGCTCGTCGCCGCCGTCGTCAACGGGTTCACGGGACTGCTCACCTCGCTGTTCCAGGCGACCGGGATGGTCATGCCCGCGATGGTGCTGTCGATGGCGCAGGGCGTGCTGTTCATCCCGATCGTGATCGCCGGCAACGTGTGGTTCGGGCTCGCCGGGATCATCTGGGCACTCACCGTCACCGAGGGCATCGTGTTCGTCGCCGCGATCGTCCTCTGGCTGGCGACGCGGGGCCGCATCGCCCGAGGCCTGGCCGAGGGCAGCGCGGCACGCGCCGACGCCGCGCTGGAGGCCGCCCCCGTGGCGTGAGGCGCGTCGCCCCCGGCGTCACGCGCCACGTGCGGACGGGAGGCCCGGTGCCGGTCCGGCGCCGGGCCTCCCGTCCGTCGCGTGGTCGCGTTCCGTGCGCCGCGTGCGCTTGGTGAGCAGGAACGGTCGGGTGCGCGCGTGCGACCCGACCGCTTCTGCTCACGAAGCGCGCGTCGCGGCGCCGCGCGCGCTACGCGCTGCGGCCGCGCCGCAGCAGCAGCACGACGACCGCGCCGGCCACCAGGACGGCCCCGGCGCCGAGGCCGATCCACACGCCCGGCGCGATGCCCGGCGACGAGGACGGAGCACCGTCCGAGGCTCCGGTGGCCGTCGCGGTGGCACTCGACGTCGGAGCGGTGCTCGCCGTCGGGGTCGGGGTGACGCTCGCGCTCGGGGTCGACACGGGCGCTGCGGCCCGGTACTCGAACGCGAGCGTGCCCTCGATCGGGTGGCCGTCCGGCGACACGTACCGCCAGAGCACCGTGTAGCTGCCCTGGTCGAGGTCGACCGCGCGGCGCATGGTCGTTCCGGAGACCGTCACGTCACCCGTGGCGACGTCGGTGCCGGAGGCGTCCGTCACCTGGATCCGGAGTCCGGCGTCGAGGCCGGCGAGCGGCGCCTCGGAGAAGGTCAGGTCGACGGACTCGAGCGGTTCGGTGACGACCGCCCCGTCCGCCGGGGTACTGCTGGTCAGGGCCGAGTGGGCCGACGCGGGCTGGACGCCGACGAGCGTCAGCAGTCCCGCCGCGACGATCGCCAGTGCCGCCGCCGTGGTTCGAGCTGTGCGCATGCGCAGACTCTACCGACGGTCGAGCGGCAGCCCGCTGGGGGTCAGAGCTGCTCGCCGAGGAAGTCCGCGTAGGTGGGCTCGTAGCGCGCTTCGCTGACGCTGACGAGCTGGTGGCCGGTTCCTTCGAGGCGTTCGGCGACGAGGGCGGCGAGGTCTTCGGGCGAGCGGAGGCCGTGGCGGTGCCAGGCGTTCTGGATGGTGGCGGTCATGGCGACCAGCCCTTCGTCGAGATGATGCGCATCTCGGATCCGTCCGGGTCGACCCGCTGTGCCAGACCTCACAGATCGTGAGGAGCATCGTGACGACGAGTCCCTGATGACTGACCCGGTACCGCAACGATACGGTCGCGCCGGAGCGCCGTCGAGGCGGATGCGTTTCGCGGCTGACGGACGCGACGGGCCGGCGAGGCGGGTGCGCTGTAGCGTCGGCCCATGGAGATCCTCTTCGTCCACGGCGCGCTCGTCCGCGACGGTGACTGGTGGTGGCAACCCACCGCCGACCTGTTGTTCGACCGCACCGGTGTCCGCAGTCGATCGGTGGCACTGCCGTCCTGCGGCGAGGGCCCGTCCGGCCGCCCCGAAGGTGGTCTCGTCGAGGACGCGGCAGCGCTCCGGGCCGCGCTCGACCGCAGCGACGGCGCGATCGTCGTCGGGCACTCGTACGGCGGCACGGTCGTCGCCGAGGCCGGCCAGCACGATGCCGTCGAGCACCTGGTGTACGCGTCGTCCTACCTGCCCGACGTCGGATCGGCCCAGGCCGGGATCATGTCGGACGAGCCCGATCCGGTGGCGATCGGTGATGCCGGGGACGGAGCCCTGGCAGTGGTCGGGTACGACGCCTCGTCGTTCGGCGCGCGGTTCCTGCAGGACGCCGACCCGGAGGTGCAGCGAGCTGCGTGGGACCGCGTCACCGCCCAGTCCGCTGCCGCGTTCGTCACGCCGACCACCGCGGCGGGCTGGCAGGGAGTCGACTCCACCTACCTGGTCTGCACCGAGGACCGGAGCACCACCGTCGGCCTCCAGCGAGCGCACGCGGCACGTGCGACGCGGAGCGTCGATGTCCCCAGCGGGCACCATCCCTTCATCACCCGGCCCGACCTGGTCGTCGAGCAGCTCGAGCTGCTGCTCGCGAGCAGCGCGGCTTGAGACGTCGCGACGACGGACGGGAGGCCCGGTGCCAGCTGGCACCGGGCCTCCCGTCATCAGGGGGTCGCGCCCAGGGCGCGGGTCCGCTCGATCAGTCGGTGCCGGAGTCGAAGGCAGCGCCCTCGGAGGCGAGGTCCGTGCGACGACCCATCGCGTCCTCGGCGTCGGAGGCGACGATCGCGCCGCCGAGGATCTCCTCGGCCTCGCCCGCCTCGAGCTCGCCGACGAGCTCGGCCGTCGCGCCACCGATGAGGCCGGCGGCGGCGTACTGCTCGAGCCGCGAACGGGAGTCCGCGATGTCGAGGTTGCGCATGGTGAGCTGGCCGATGCGGTCGTCCGGGCCGAAGGCGGCGTCGCCGACGCGCTCCATCGACAGCTTGTCCGGGTGGTACGACAGCGCGGGGCCCGTGGTGTCGAGGATCGTGTAGTCGTCGCCGCGACGCAGGCGCAGCGTGACCTCGCCGGTGACGGCGGAGGCGACCCAGCGCTGCAGCGACTCGCGGAGCATGAGGGACTGCGGGTCGAGCCAGCGGCCCTCGTACATCAGGCGACCGAGACGGCGACCCTCGTTGTGGTACGAGGCGACCGTGTCCTCGTTGTGGATCGCGTTGAGCAGGCGCTCGTAGGCGATGTGCAGCAGCGCCATGCCCGGAGCCTCGTAGATGCCACGGCTCTTCGCTTCGATGATGCGGTTCTCGATCTGGTCGGACGCACCCAGGCCGTGGCGGCCACCGATGGCGTTCGCCTCGTAGACCAGGGCGACCGCGTCGGTGTACTCGACGCCGTTGATCGCGACCGGGCGACCGGCCTCGAACCGGACGCTGACGATCTCGGTCGCGACCTCGACGTCGTCACGCCACGCGGCGACACCCATGATCGGCTCGACGATGTCCAGGCCGCTCGACAGCTCTTCGAGGCTCTTCGCCTCGTGCGTCGCGCCCCAGATGTTCGCGTCGGTCGAGTACGCCTTCTCGGTGGAGTCGCGGTACGGGAACCCGCGGGCGACGAGCCACTCGCTCATCTCCTTGCGGCCACCGAGCTCCTCGACGAACTCGGAGTCGAGCCACGGCTTGTAGACGCGCAGACGCGGGTTGGCCATCAGGC
The DNA here is from genome assembly GCF_003234405.1 of Curtobacterium sp. MCLR17_045. Taxonomy (NCBI): domain Bacteria; kingdom Bacillati; phylum Actinomycetota; class Actinomycetes; order Micrococcales; family Microbacteriaceae; genus Curtobacterium; species Curtobacterium sp. MCLR17_045. The sequence goes on along the minus strand of NZ_QKTB01000013.1, from coordinate 17,798 downwards.
CGTAGCGGTAGAACCGCTCGATGTCGTTGCCCTTGTAGGTGGAGCCGTCGCCCCAGATGTCGACGCCGTCTTCCTTCATCGCGCGGACGAGCATCGTGCCCGTCACCGCGCGGCCGAGCGGCGTCGTGTTGAAGTACGTCTTGCCGCCGGAGCGGATGTGGAACGCACCGGTCTGCAGGGCGACCAGGCCTTCTTCGACCAGGGCGCTCTTCGCGTCGACCAGTCGGGCGATCTCCGCGCCGTACTCGTGGGCGCGGCTCGGAACGGCGTCGATGTCCGGCTCGTCGTACTGGCCGATGTCGGCCGTGTACGTGCAGGGGATCGCTCCCTTCTCGCGCATCCAGGCAACGGCGCAGGAGGTGTCGAGACCCCCTGAGAACGCGATGCCGACTCGTTCGCCGACGGGGAGACTGCTCAGGACCTTGGACACGGGGTCAATCGTACGGGGCCAGCGGGCTCGACTACCGTCCGGGGCGACGGTTGTGGAGAACTGACCTGCCACCTGACCCGCCGTCACACCAGGAAGGGAACGAGATGACTGCCGAAGCCCTCGACGTCCGGGCGGAACTCCGCGCGCTGATCGAGCACCGTTCCGTCGTGCTCGACGCGATCGCCCAGATGACCGGGATCTCGGAGCCCACGCTCTCCGCGTACCTGGACGGCCCAGGGATCGAGCACCAGGGTCTGACCGCCCTCGGGACCGGGCTGACTCCCGACGAATCGCAGCGGCTCGCCGTCCTCGCAGCGATGCTGGCCGCAGCTCCGAGCGTGCCCGACGACGACCGCGTCCGGGGAATCCTCGAGGGTCTCACGCAGGTCTCCGGGCTGACGGTCGCGAACATCGCGTCGCTCACCGGGATCGCGGCGGCTGACCTCGACGCGTTCTCGATCGATCCGACCGGGGTGAGCGATGCCGTGAAGTACACGATCGCGACCCGGACCTCGTTCCTCGTGAACGCCGTCAACCTCGCGACACCGAGGCACTGAGCGGCACCAACGCGTGGCAGGGACTCGAACCACTTCGATGTACTGGTGCCCCTGGTCGGCACTGCAGGGACTCGAACCCCTCCGACCTGCTGGTGTGCCCCTGGAGGGACTCGAACCCCCAACCGTTTCCTTAGGACGGAACTGCTCTTCCATTGAGCTACAGAGGCTGGCCCGACCACTCTAGCGGCGGAAGGGCCCCAAGAACGCGTGCAGTTCGTCGACGAACAGGTCGGGCTGCTCGAACGGCGCGAAGTGCCCGCCGCGGTCGAGTTCGTGGTGGAACACGAGGTTCGTGGTGCGCTCGAGCCACTCGCGCGGCGCCCGCACGATGTCGCCGGGGAAGATCGAGAACCCGGACGGCACCTCGACCCGTCGTTCCAGCCGCTCCGCCGGGATCGCCGCGTTCGCGTGGTACATCCGCATCGCCGAGCCGATCGTGGCGGTGGCCCAGTACTCGGTGAGGAGCGCCAGGACCTCGTCACGCGTGTAGACCGACCACAGGTCCCCGTCGCAGTCGCTCCACGCCCGGAGCTTCTCGACGATCCAGGCCGCGAGACCCGCGGGTGAGTCGTTCAGCCCGACGGCCGCGGTCTGCGGCTTCGTCCGGTGCAGCATCGCGTAGGCGCCCTCGGCGGTGCGCCACCGATCGGTCGCGGCGACGAACTCCTGCTCGGCGGCGGACAGCGTCGACGAGTCGAGCCCCGGCCAGGCGAGCCCGCCGTCGATGCGGTGCACGGCGACGACCCGGTCGGGGTGGTCGAGCGCCAGGTAGCGGGCGACGTGCGTGCCGATGTCGCCACCGGACACCGCGAACCGCTCGTACCCCAGGTCCGTCATCAGCGTCGCCCACATGCCGGCCACCTGCAGGGCGTCGAGCACCTGGGGCGGCGCATCCGAGAATCCGTACCCGGGCATGTCCGGCACGACGACGTCGTACCCGGCGGCGACGAGCATCGGCAGCACCTTGCGGTACCGCCACCCGGAGTCCGGCCAGCCGTGCGCGAGCAGGACCGGCAGAGCGTCGGGCTGCGGCGCGCGGGCGTGCAGGACGTGGATGCCGATGCCGTCCACGTCGACACGGCGCGAGGGCAGCGCGGCGAGCTCGGCGCGGTGCGCGTCGAAGTCGAACCCGTCGGCCCAGTACTCGACGAGCGGGCGCAGGACGTCGAGGTCCACGCCGAGCGACCAGCCGACCCCGGCGGGTGCGTCCGGCCAGCGCGTGGCGCGCAGCCGCGCGCGCAGGTCGTCGATGGTCGCGTCGTCGATGTGCGGTGTCTCGCCCATGCGGCCGACGCTACTCAGCGCCACCGACGCAGATCGGCGAGCGCGGACCGGAGCCGCTCCCACCGGCGGACCGACTGCATGTCCGCACAGGCCGTGACGAGCCTCCCGGCGGCGTTCACCTGGCGGACACCCGCGCATCCTCTGCCCGCAACGGGGTGCGTCGACGCTGGTCGGACCGCGCCGGTCCCGGCGTGACGGCACGTACCCAGGAGTCCCATGATCTCGCTCGTCTGCCTCGACATGGCAGGAACCACCGTCGACGATGGCGGCGTCGTCCTCGACGCCTTCCGCACCGCGCTCACCGACGTCGGCCTCGAGCACGGCAGCACCGAGCACGACCGCGCCGTGCAGTACGCCGTCGACACCATGGGCCAGTCGAAGATCGCCGTGTTCACGGCGCTGTTCGACGGTGACAGTGTCCGCGCCGAGGCGGCGAACACCGCCTTCGAGCGCGCCTACGCAATGACCCTCGACCGCGGCGTGCGGCCGGTGGACGGCGCCGTCGAGACGCTCGTCGCCCTCCGCGCAGCGGGGCGACGGATCGCGCTGACCACCGGTTTCTCGCCGGCGACGCGCGACGCGGTGCTCGACCTGCTCGGCTGGCGGCCGCTGGTCGACCTCGCTCTCTCGCCCGCCGACGCCGGACGCGGGCGCCCGTACCCAGACATGGTGCTCACCGCCGTGCTCCGGACCGGCACGGACGACGTCCGTGACGTGGCAGTCGTCGGGGACACCGTCGCCGACCTGCTCACGGGACACCGCGCCGGCGCCTCCGTCGTGGCGGGCGTGCGGACCGGCACGCATCAGGACGCCGACTTCGCGACCGTCCAGCACACCCACGTCCTCGACTCGGTCGCCGAGCTGCCGTCGGTGCTCGCCGAGGTCGACGCCGCCGCCGCCAGGGCGTGACGACCGCGTGACGACCTCACCGGTGCCGGAGGCCGCCGGGGTCGCACCGTTCGCCGGCGTGGTGGCATGCTCCGCGACTGACGGTCTCCCTCAGCCGAGGACCGTCGGCGCGATGCCGAGGCCGGTCGTCATGCCGATGCCCGTGGTGACCGTCACGACGTCGACCCCGGGGACCGGTCGGTCGATGAGGAACTCCCGCCCCGGCGCCGAAGCGTAGACGCCCTGCCACCGGTCGACGACGGAGACCGGCGCACCGAACAGCCGCTCGGCCTCGGTGACGAGCAGCCGGAAGCCGTCCTCGTCCTGGAACGGCGGCGCGTCGACCCCGCGCTCGTGGGTGTCCCCGACGATGACGCTGCCGTCCGGCGGCGACGTGTACATCTGGTTGAGGTCCCAGCGGATCCCCTCGGGCAGGTCGGCGGCGAGCCGGTCCCGCAGGGCAGCCGCTCCGGGCATCGCGGCGAACCCCGAGTAGCGCAGCAGCGACCACCCGGTCAGCAGCGGTGCGGTGAGCGGGAAGGCGAGGGGGATCGTCGCGCGCAGCATGTGGAGCCTGCAGCGGACCAGGCCGATCGACTCGGCGAGCTCCGGGAAGAGCTGGTCGAGGTCGTGGTTGGTGCAGACGACGATCCGGGTCCCCTGCACGACGCCGCGACCGGTGCGGACGGCGCCGGTGGTGACCTCGAGCGCGGGGGTGCGCCAGTGGAAGGTGACCCCCTGCCCGGCGAGCCAGCGCGCGATCGCGGGTGCCGCCTCCCGGGGGTCGACCTGCAGGTCGTGCGCGAGGTGCGCGCCGCCGAGGGCCGAGCCGGGGTCGACCGGAACCGCCGCTGCGATCTCGGCCGCGTCGGCCAGCCGCAGGTCCGCGCCGGAGTCGCGGTACTCCTCGAGCACCGCCAGCTCCTCGGGACGACGGGCGACGACGTGGGCACCGCGTTCGCGGGCCGTGAACCCGGCGAGCTGCGCGAGTACGAGCCAGCGGCGGCGTGCTTCCTGGGCGTACCCGGCCGCCTCGCCGGTCTGCGGGGTGACGCAGGCGTGGCCGAAGTTCCGGACGCTCGCCCCCACGACCGCGCCCGCACGATCGACCACCGCGACCCGGGCGCCCTGCAGGAGCGCCTCGTAGGCCATGCCGAGCCCGACGATGCCCGCGCCGACCACGACGACGTCGTACCGTTCGGTCAGCGGCTGGTGGTCCGTCTCAGTGTCGAGTGCGGTGTGTGCGGAGCGGGGCATGAAGACCTTTCGGGCGGCGCGGAGTGCCGGTCCGGTGCGGATGCCGCAACTGTCGCAGGTCAGCGGTGGGGCGGGGTTCCGTCCCGGTGCACGTGGCGTGGACGGCGCGTGAACTCGGCGGGCACCTGTCCGGACAGGCGAGGACGCCCGCGGCGGTGCCGGGAGTCGCGGTGCGACCGTCGGACTGGAGGCCCGTGGCGGCGTCGCCACGGGCCTCCAGTCCGTCTGGTGGTGCGGACCGACGGCCGCTACGCGGCCACGAGGTACTCGTCCCACTCCGCCTGCGGACGCTCGATGCCGCGCACGACCCACGAGGACCCGTGCGGCACCTTCGGCGGGAACCGGAGGCGCCACCCCATCTCCTGCGGGGTGCGGTCGCCCTTGGTGTTGTTGCAGGCCAGGCAGCAGGCGACGAGGTTCTCCCACGAGTCCTGCCCACCGCGCGACCGCGGCTGCACGTGGTCGATCGTGGTGGCGTGCCGGCCGCAGTAGGCACAGTGGTTGCCGTCCCGACGCAGCACACCGCGACGGGACACCGGCACGAGCCTGGAGTGCGGGATGCGCACGTAGCGGGTGAGGATGATGACGGACGGACGGTCGTAGCTCGACGTCGACCCGGTCACCGGGTGTTCGACGTCGGCGGCGACGATGGCGGCCTTCTGGTTCATGACCAGCACGAGGGCTCGTCGGAACGAGATCACCGCGAGGGGCTCGTAACCGGCGTTGAGGACGAGAGTGCGCATGGGTTCCCTTCCGACGTGCCTGGACGGCTTCCAGGCGCTGCGGGTGCGTCGGACCGACGACGCGAACGGGTGAGGACGACCTGTTCACACCCCTGGAACCACGAAGAGCACCACCCGGATGGGCAGTGCTCTCGTCATGCAGGGGCGTGCTCGTGCACGCAGGCTGTGCTCGACCATATGTCGACGCGCGCGCGCCGACCCATGGTGCGGGTCGTGCGGAACATCGACATGAGGGTCTCCTGTTCGCGCCGGTGCGGACCGGTGCAGCGTCAGGTTAACCCAGAAACCGGCCCGGCACGAGGGTGTGCGGGCCGGTTCTGGAGAAGTTCACACTCCCCCGGGGGCAGCGTTCGCTAGATGCCGAAGCGGACGATGTGGTAGTCGCTGGTCCAGATCGGACGGATCTGTACGGTGCCACCGGGCTTCGGGGCGTCCATGATCATGCCGTTCCCCATGTAGAAGCCGTCGTGCGCCTCGTTGTTGAAGATGACGACGTCACCGGGCTGCGCCTCGGACTCGGGGATCGTCGTGCCGGCCTGGTCCTGCAGCGGCACGGAGTGCGCGAGGTTGATGCCGTACTGGGCGTACACGAACATGATGAAGCCCGAGCAGTCGAAGCCCGACGGGTCCGCGCCACCGAAGACGTACGGGGTGCCGATGTACTGCTTGCCCGTGGCGACCACGGCCGGCAGCGAGAACGGGGTGTCGGCGGCGGACGAGCTGGCCGCGTACTCGGCGGCGGTGGGCCCGGTGTACGAGGAGTACTGCTTCGCGGTCGCGGCGCGGGCGGTCTGGGTCTGCTCGGCCTGCGCGGCGGCTTCCTTCGCTGCGGCGGCCTGGTCCGCGGCAGCCTGCTTCGCGGCCTTCTCGGCGTCGAGCGTCGCGGTGGACGTCGCGCCGAAGCCGTCACGGCTCGTGTCGGCCAGCGCCACGGCGTCGGAGACCGACAGCTCCTGGCTCTGCGTGGCACGGACCTGACGCTGGGCGTCGGCGGCGGCGGTCGAGTTGCTCGAGGTCGTCGCTGCGAAGGCCGGGGCGACCGCGACCGTGCCGAACATGCCGGCGGCCACGGTGAGGACGACCGGCGCGAGGAACTTGCGCTTGCGCGACGAGGAGCTGGCCTTCGCGGTGCTCGCGGCTGCCGCGGCCTGCGCGGCACGACGACCACCGGGCAGCGGCGCGGAGCGCACCGGCACGACCTTGCGGACCGGGCGGCCCTCGGTCTCGCGCACGGCCCGCCGGGTGAGCGGGGCGGTGGTGGCGTTCTCGGTGTTCGTCGGGTTCGCGGGCGTCTGGTCGTCCGCGGCGGTACCGGTCTGCGTCAAGAGGTGTGTCTCCAACGTCTCGTCATCACGCCGCCGTGGGTGTCCGGCGGTGTGCAACCCCATCCGTTCGTCATCGTTTCCGATCGAGGCAGGAGACGGGTTCGAGACGTCCTGCCACGGGTCTCCGGCTCAGGGGCAGCGCGGCGACTCGGACGAGTGTACGGAAGCGTCGTTACCGAGTCGAGACCAAACGCCCCGCAGGTAACGAAACGGTAAAGACTCTCAGGAACGACCAGGAACGGTCAGCCGCGTTCGATGTAGACGTGCTGCGCGACCTCGATCGGCAACTCGATGCCCGAGTCCTCACCCTCGACGCGGACCGCGACGTAGGCGCCAGCACGCTGCACGCTCGCCACGCGCCCGGGCATGACGCCGGCGGTGCGGAGCTGGTGCAGGAGTTCCGGTTCGAACTGCACGGGCTCGCCCAGGCGTCGGACGACCCCGGTCGTGACGGCGTCGGTGCCCTCGGTCGCGGCGACGATGTTCTGGACGCCGTCGAGGAACCCGGCGGCCGCGGGGCCACCGATCTCGGCCAGCCCCGGGATCGGGTTGCCGTACGGCGATTCCGTCGGGTTGCCGAGCATCTCGAGCAGGCGGACCTCGACCTGCTCGCTCATGACGTGCTCCCACCGGCAGGCCTCGTCGTGCACGAACGCCCAGTCGAGTCCGATGACGTCGGCCAGCAGGCGTTCGGCCAGACGGTGCTTGCGCATCACGTGGGTGGCACGGGAACGACCCTCGTCGGTGAGCTCCAGGTGGCGGTCACCGGAGACGACGACCAGGCCGTCGCGCTCCATGCGGGCGATGGTCTGCGAGACCGTCGGGCCCGAGTGTCCGAGGCGCTCGGAGATGCGCGCGCGCAGCGGCACGATCGCCTCTTCCTCGAGGTCGAGGATGGTGCGAAGGTACATCTCCGTGGTGTCGACGAGATCGGTCACGGTCCGCCTCTCATGTCTGGGCCCAGCGCCGACCACACTACTTGTTCGCACCGACGAACACCGACCGGCGCCCGGGTGCACGTGAGAAAGGGTCATCCGACGCGGTGGACAGGTGGGTCGAACCCTCCCCGTCCGGCCGGTACACGGGCTCGGGCAGGCGGATCGGCGTCGGTAGGATCGGTGCATGGCAGACATCGTCATCCCGGCCGAACTCCTCCCCACCGACGGTCGCTTCGGCTGCGGTCCGTCGAAGATCCGCGGCGCCCAGCTCGAGTCCCTCGTGACGCGCGGCGCCACGATCCTCGGCACCTCGCACCGCCAGAAGCCCGTGAAGGACCTGGTCGGCAGCGTCCGCTCCGGCCTCGCAGACCTGTTCCAGATCCCCGAGGGCTACGAGGTCGTCCTCGGCAACGGCGGCTCGACCGCGTTCTGGGACGCCGCTGCCTTCGGCCTCATCGAGCGCCGTGCCGAGAACCTGTCCTTCGGCGAGTTCGGGTCGAAGTTCGCCAAGGCCGCAGCGGCCCCGTGGCTCGAGGCGCCGCACGTCGTCGAGGCGCCGGGTGGCTCCCTCGCCGCACTCGAGCCGGTGGAGGGCGTGGACGTCTACGCCTACCCGCACAACGAGACCTCGACGGGCGTCATGGCCCCGGTCGTCCGCGCGACCGGTGACGCCGGCGCCCTCACCGTCGTCGACGCGACGAGCGCCGCCGGTGGTGCCCTGTTCGACGTCAGCGCCACCGACGTCTACTACTTCGCCCCGCAGAAGAACTTCGCCTCGGACGGCGGCCTGTGGCTCGCGCTGCTCTCCCCCGCCGCGATCGAGCGGATCGAGCGGATCGCCGCCTCCGACCGGTACATCCCGGAGTTCCTGTCGCTCAAGAACGCCGTCGACAACTCGCGCCTGAACCAGACCCTGAACACCCCGGCGATCTCCACGCTGCTGCTCCTCGACGAGCAGGTCCGGTGGATGAACGAGTCCGGCGGCCTGGCGTGGGCGGACCTCCGCACGAAGAACTCGTCGTCGACGATCTACGACTGGGCCGAGGCCAGCGACTCCGCGACCCCGTTCGTCTCCGACCCCGCCGCTCGGTCGCAGGTCGTCGCCACGATCGACCTCGACGACTCGATCGACGCCAAGGCCGTGGCCGCGACCCTGCGCGCGAACGGCATCGTCGACACCGAGCCGTACCGGAAGCTCGGCCGCAACCAGCTGCGCGTCGCGACGTTCACCGCGATCGACCCGGACGACGTCGCGAAGCTCGTGCGCGCGATCGACTTCACGATCGACGCCCTGCGCTGACTTCGGGGACACCCGCCGGAACGAGGACGGGCCCGGCACCACCGGATCGGTGGTGCCGGGCCCGTTCTTCGGTCCGGGTGGGTCAGGCGCGGTGGAAGCCCGGGTCGGCCTCGCCGGCGTCGAGCTGGTCGACCTCGAGATCGGCGTCGGGCTCGAACGGCTGCACGCGGCGGGCACGGCGGCGACGGGGCGGCTGCGGGGCCTCGTCCTCGGTGTCGGTGTCGGTGTCGCTCACATCGGCGAGCGCATCGACGTCCACGCCCTCGATGTCGTCGTCGTCCGACTCGTCGAGGTCGTCCTCGTCGGCGTCGAACTCGTCGTCATCGTCGTCGTCCGACTCGTCGTCGTCCTCGTCGTCATCCGAGTCGTCGTAGTCGTCGTCCTCGTCCGAGTCCTCGTCGTCGTCCTCATCCGACTCGTCGTCGTAGTCCTCGTCGTCCGAGTCCTCGTCCGCCGCGTCCTCGCCCTCGTGCTCCTGCGCGGCCCGGTACTCGGCCAGTCGCTCGGACCACGGCACCCACTCGGGCGCGACGAGCGAGCCGTCCCCGGGCATCAGCTCGACCTCGAGCACGGTGGGTTCGTCGTCGCCGATCTTCGCAACGCTGACGGTCCAGCGCCACCCGGGGTACCCGGGCAGGCGGTTGGCGAACAGGACGGACACGACGCCGTCCCCTTCGTCCACGGTGCCGACGGGTGCGCCGACGGTCGACTCCGGGGTGACCTCGAGCAACGCCTCGCGCGCCAGGTCGGTGTAGTTGATGGACGCTGCGTCGACGGATGCTGCGTCGATGGACGCTGCGTCGGGAGCCGTCTCGGCCCCTGCTGTCTCGGACTCGGTCATGGGGTCACGCCTCCAACTGGTCTGCGACGTGCCGCAGGATGGCGGCGATGCGATCGCCGTTCTTCGGGTAGCGGCCGTGGCGGAGGTCTCCGCTGATCCGGTCGAGTTCCTTCACCAGGTCCTCGACGATCACGGCCATGTCGTCCGCGGAGCGACGGGTCATCCGCGACAGCGACGGCTGGGGCTCGAGCACCCGCACGGACAACGCCTGCGACCCCTTCTTGCCCTGGACGACGCCGTACTCGAGCCGCGTGCCGGCCTTGACGGTCACGACGCCGTCGGGCAACGAGGACGCGTGCAGGAACACCTGGTCGCCGTCGTCTCCGGTGATGAAGCCGAAGCCCTTGTCGTCGTCGTAGAACTTGACCTTGCCGGTGGGCATGCGTGGACTCCTCGAGGTCGTGGTACGGCCGTGGTGCGTCGGATATCCTGGGTCGATGGCCAAGCCGACCCGATCAACCGGGAACCCGCAGGACTCCGCAGAACCCCCGGTGCTGTTCAATCGTACCGAACGCGCTCTGGCGTTCATGATCGGTGGGATCATCATCCTCGGCCTGCTCTGCTTCGTCGCGATGATCATCATGTGGCTCACCGCTCCCAGCGCCCAGGGTGCGATGCCGTGGCCGGTGGTCATGGCGATCCCGCTCTACGGCTTCCCGATCGCCATGGTGCTGGTCTTCACGCTCCTCGGCATCACCTGGACACGTCGCGCACGAGCGAACCGGACGGCTCGCTGACGTCCGCCCCGGACGCTGGCACCGGACGATGACGACCACCGCCGACCTCGCCGCCCGACTCCGGGCGATGCCGGACGATGCGCTCGAGCGCCTCGTCGCGGCGAGGCGACTCCCCACCGCTGCACTCGCCGAGACCGGCCCGCAGCGCATCACCGACTTCTTCGACCTCGCCGAGGCGCTCCGCAGCGACGACGCCGTGGACGCCGCCGTCGAGCACCTGCCGCGCGCCACGATCCTGGCGCTTCGCGACGGCGGCGCCGTCGACGCGCTCGGCCCCGCGATCGAGCTCGGCCTCGCCGACGAGGACGGCGCGGTCGACGACGCGGTCGCCGCTCGCGTGGCCGCCCACCCCGACCTCACCTCGCTCGACGAGCAGCCTGGAGGCCCGGAGCAGGTCCGCCCCGCTGCTCCCGCCCTCCACGCCGCGGCACTCGAGCGTGCGCGCACCACGGGTGCGGAGCAGGCGTTCGCGACGATGACCGTGCTCGCCGAGCTGCTGCGGGCGGTCGACGCCGGCGCGGTCCGCGAACTCGTCAAGGGCGGGATCGGCATGCCGCTCGCCCGCACCCTCGCCGAGCGCATCGGCACCGACGCCGAGCTCGTCGCCGGTCGCCTGGCGCTGCTCGACGCCATCGGGTTCGCCGACCCCGACACCGGGCGGTGGATCGTCACCGACCCCGGGCACGCGTGGTTGCTCGCGAGCTGGCCGGAGCGCTGGGTGTCGCTGGTGGCCGCGTGGTCGGACACGCTCCCGCCCGCCGTGCACCAGGTGCTCGAGCTGGCCGACGGGGACCTGCGCGACCTCGTGCCGCTCGGGCGCTGGGCGTACCCGGCGGGGTCCCGCTGGCTCGACGCCCTGCTGCTCGACGTCGCCGGCACCGCGGCGTCGCTCGGCCTGGCGGTCGACGGCATCGTGACGAGCACCGGCCGGGCGCTCCTCGACGGCGACGCCGAGCAGGCCGCCGACGACCTGCCGGGCACCGTCGAGCGGGTCTACCTGCAGCACGACCTCACCGTCATTGCACCGGGGCCGCTCGCGCCGGTGGACGACGACGCCCTGCGCACCGTCGCCGTGCTCGAGGCACCGGGCCTCGCGGCGCGCTACCGCGTCTCCGAGGACACCCTGCGCGCGGCGTTCCGGGCCGGACACTCCCGCGACGACCTGCTGTCCCTGCTCGGACGGCTGTCGGCCACCGGGATCCCGCAGCCCCTCGCCTACCTGATCGACCAGGTGGCCGGACGCGACGGCAGCATCGTCGTCGACCGGGGGCCGGGCGGCGTCGGGACCGAGGTCCGCGGCACCGCCGACCAGCTCGACCTCGTCGGGGTGGACGCCGAGCTCCGGCAGCTCGCGTGGGAGCGGCCCGACCTGACGACGCTGACCACGCGCTACCCGCCGCACGTCGTGCACACCGCACTCGAGGACCAGCGCTACCCGGCCGTCCTGACGACCGCAGCCCGCCCCGAGGCGCACCACGGGCCTCCCGGCCGGCGCAGCCCCACCGGACGCTCGCCGGAGCAGTCGGCGCACGCACTCGTCGAACGGCTCCGCCTGACGACGCAGCGCGGCGACGCGGAGCCGGAGCAGGAGTGGCTCGGTCGGCAGATCGACCTGGCCGTGCGCGGACGCACGCCGATCCGTGTGACCGTCCGGATGCCGGACGGCTCGGAGCGGCCGTTCTCGATCGTGCCGACCTCGGTCGCGGCCGGACGCGTCCGCGGGCGGGACACGGCCGTCGACGTCGAACGCACCCTGCCGCTCTCGCTCGTCGTGTCGGTCGAGAGCGACGCCTAAGCCGCGCGGTCACCCGCACGCAGGTGCCGACGGCTAGGCTGGCAGGTCATGAACGGACCGCTGATCGTGCAGAGCGACCGCACCGTGCTCCTCGAGGTCGCGCACCCCGATGCCGAGGACGCACGCCACGAGCTCGCGGCCTTCGCCGAGCTCGAACGCGCTCCCGAGCACGTGCACACCTACCGGATCACCCGCCTCGGACTCTGGAACGCGCGCGCCGCGGGCCACGACGCCGAGGCGATGATCGACACCCTGGAACGCTTCGCGAAGTTCCCCGTGCCGCAGAGCGTCACGGTCGACATCCGCGACACGGTCTCGCGCTACGGCCGGCTCGTGATCCGTCGCGAGGAACGGCCCGACGCCCCCGTGATCGCGAACTCCCCCACCGAGGAACTCGAGCGCCTGCCGCTCCTGTTCCTCACCGCCGAGGACCCGTCGGTGCTGGCCGAGGTCATCCGGTCGAAGCGCATCAAGCCGTTGCTCGGTGACATGCGGTCCTCGACCGAGGTCGAGCTGCAGCCGTGGGCGCGGGGGCAGATCAAGCAGGAGCTCGTGAAGCTCGGCTGGCCGGCGGAGGACCTGGCGGGCTACACCCCGGGCCAGCCGCACCCGATCGACCTGGACACCGCCGAGTGGCACATGCGGCCGTACCAGGAGCAGGCCGTCGACACGTTCTTCGCCCAGGGCTCCGGCGTCGTCGTGCTGCCCTGTGGTGCGGGCAAGACGCTCGTCGGCGCGGGCGCCATGGCGACCGTCAAGGCGACCACGCTCATCCTCGTGACGAACACCGTCTCGGCCAGACAGTGGCGCACCGAGCTCCTCAAGCGCACGACCCTGACGCCGGAGGACATCGGCGAGTACTCGGGCAGCGTCAAGGAGATCCGGCCGGTCACGATCGCGACCTACCAGATCCTCACCGCCCGCCGGAAGGGCGAGTACACGCACCTGTCGCTCCTCGACGCCCTCGACTGGGGGCTCATCGTCTACGACGAGGTGCACCTGCTGCCCGCGCCGGTGTTCAAGCTGACCGCCGACCTGCAGGCCCGCCGCCGCCTGGGTCTCACCGCGACGCTCGTGCGCGAGGACGGCCGCGAGGGCGACGTCTTCTCGCTCATCGGGCCGAAGCGGTACGACGCCCCGTGGAAGGAGATCGAGGCGCAGGGCTACATCTCGCCGGCCTCCTGCTACGAGGTCCGCATCGACCTGCCGCACCAGGACCGCCTGGAGTACGCGGCGTCGAGCGACGACGAGCGCTACCGGCTCGCCGCGACGTCCCCGGCCAAGACGCCGGTGGTGCGGGAACTCATCGAGAAGCACCGCGGTGAGCAGATCCTGGTGATCGGGCAGTACATCGACCAGCTCGACGAACTGGCTGCGTCGCTCGACGCCGCGGAGATCACGGGGGCGACCCCGGTCGACGAACGGGAGCGGCTGTACGACGCGTTCCGGTCCGGCGAGGTCGACGTGCTCGTCGTCTCGAAGGTCGCGAACTTCTCGATCGACCTGCCCGATGCGACCGTCGCCATCCAGGTCTCCGGCTCGTTCGGGTCCCGGCAGGAAGAAGCGCAGCGGCTCGGCCGGCTCCTCCGCCCGAACAAGGACGGCCTGCCCGCGTCGTTCTACACGCTCGTGGCCCGGGACACCGTCGACCAGGACTTCGCGCAGAACCGGCAGCGGTTCCTGGCGGAGCAGGGGTACTCGTACACGATCCTGGATGCCGACCAGGTCCAGACGCCCGTGGGCTGACGTACGAACCGCTCTCAGGAAACCCCGAGGGAACAGTCAGAAGATAAGACCATGAGCGATGGCCCCAAGATCCTGATCGTCGACGACGAGCCGAACATCCGCGACCTCCTGACGACCTCGTTGCGCTTCGCCGGCTTCGCCGTGCGTGCGGTGGGCAACGGAGCACAGGCGATCTCCGCCGTGCTGGAAGAAGAGCCGGACCTCATCATCCTCGACGTGATGCTGCCCGACATGAACGGCTTCGGTGTCACCAAGCGCCTGCGTTCCTCGGGCTACACCTCGCCGATCCTGTTCCTGACGGCGAAGGACGACACCGAGGACAAGATCACCGGCCTCACCGTCGGCGGCGACGACTACGTCACCAAGCCGTTCTCGCTCGACGAGATCGTCGCCCGCATCAAGGCCATCCTCCGTCGCACCATGAACGACGAGGAAGACGCGATCATCCGCGCCGGCGAGCTCACGATGGACCAGGACACGCACGAGGTCACGATCGGCGACGCCCAGATCGAGCTCTCGCCCACCGAGTTCAAGCTGCTCCGCTACCTGATGCTCAACCCGAACCGCGTGCTGTCGAAGGCGCAGATCCTCGACCACGTGTGGGAGTACGACTTCAACGGTGACGCGGGCATCGTCGAGAGCTACATCTCGTACCTGCGCCGCAAGCTCGACCAGTACTCCGCCGAGCCGATCATCCAGACCAAGCGCGGCTTCGGCTACATGCTGAAGGCGTCCAAGGCTTCGTAGGAGCAGGAGTCCCACGGGGCTCGACTTCACGGCGGTCGTCCGGTTTCACCGGGCGGCCGCTGTCTATCGTTGGGGCAGCATGCACACGCGAATGAACCACTGGTGGGACGGGATCTCCCTGCGCACCAAGATCACCGGGATCACGGTGCTGCTCGTCGCGCTCGGATTGCTCGTCGCCGGACTCGGCACGATGACCGTGCTGTCCACCTACCTCATGCAGCAGCTCGACAACACGGTCAAGCAGACGACCGAGCAGCTCGAGGGCCAGAACATCAGCGACGGCGAGCAGTACTGCAAGCTGTCCGTCGTGGTCTCGCAGAGCGCCTACGTCGCCGCGTACGACGCCGACGGTGACCGGATCTGCCAGACGAAGGCATCGAGCCGGCCCGACGTCCGCGAAGCCACCCTGGTCGAGGCATCGCAGGCGAACCAGCGCATCTCGCTCTACGACAGCCAGCACAACCACGAGTGGCGTGCGCAGATCATCCCGGCGTCGCTGCAGAACCAGTCCGACGGCACCACCGAGACCGGCTACGTGCTCATCGCGGTCTCCAGCGCCGGCACCGACGAGACGATCGGCAAGTTCACCGCGATCTTCCTCGGGTTCGGTGCCTCGGTCATCCTGCTCGGCGCCATGCTCACCCGGCTGCTCGTCACCGCGACCTTCGACCCGCTGCGCGACGTCGAGGACACTGCCGCACGGTTCGCCGCGGGTGACTTCAACCAGCGCCTCGAGGCCGACACCCCGAACACCGAGGTCGGCCGACTCAACCGCTCCCTCAACGTCATGCTCGAGCGGATCGACTCCGCGTTCGAGGACCGTGAGCGCACCATCGCCCAGATGCGCCGGTTCGTCGGGGACGCCTCGCACGAGCTCCGCACGCCGCTGGTGTCCCTGCGCGGGTACGCCGAGCTGTACCGGATGGGCGCCCTGCGCAAGGAAGAGGACGTCGCCCAGGCGATGGAGCGCATCGAGAAGGAAGCGCAGCGGATGGGCCTGCTCGTGCAGGACCTGCTGCAGCTCGCCCGCATCGACGAGTCGAAGCCGCTCGAGCTCGGCCCGGTCGACCTCGTCGCCATCGCCCGTGACTCGGCGCTCGACACGATGGCCTCCAACCCCGACCGCGAGATCCAGGTCCTCGTCGAGGACTCCCTGACCGGCGAGAGCGTGCCCCAGGCCGTCCGCCCGTCGGCGTCGTCGTCCATCGGCTCTCCGGACTCCGGTGAAGCACCGCCCGTGTCGCCCACCTCGGCGAACACCACCGGGCCGATCGCGTTCTCGCGCCAGACCATCGCGCGCCTGCGGGCCCGTCGGACCCGCGCCATGAACATCGACGCCGGTGCCGCACCGACCGACGAGACCACCCCGCTGCCCACGGTCGTGCTGCCGAAGCGCCCGCCGATCGTCCTGGCGGAGGAGAACAAGATCCGCCAGATCGTCACGAACCTGATGGGCAACGCCATGCGGTTCACGGCGAACGACGACCCGATCGAGATCGGCATCGGCGTGGACGACGAGCGCGGCATGGCACACCTCGACGTGATCGACCACGGTGAGGGCATCCCGCCGCAGCTGCGCGAGAAGATCTTCCAGCGCTTCTGGCGTGCGGACACCTCCCGCGCCCGGGACACCGGCGGCTCGGGCCTCGGGCTCGCCATCGTGTCCGGCATCGTCGCGGCGCACCACGGCTCCGTCGAGGTCTTCGACACCGAGGGCGGCGGCGCCACCTTCCGCGTCTGGCTCCCCCTGCTCCCCCGCGACTTCGCCGCCTGACCCGCGCGCGCCGTGCGGCCCGGGCGCTCGCGTCCCGCGGGCCGTGCGGTCACAACACCCCGTCCGACGCCGCCGAGCGGTCACGATCTGTCGTCTGCACGCCCGCTGACCGACAGTTCGTGACCGGCCGGCGCACAGCCGACGGCATGTCGTGACCGCCCGGCGAAGAGCTCTTCCGCGTGGTGATCACGGCCGTCACGCTGACCGCCGACGACTTCCGACCGCTCGGACCTCGAACGCCTGGCGGAGTCGCTCGAACAACACCGCGGGTCGGTGCGCGTCCGATGCGGTCGCGTGGATCACGAGCCAGTCGTTCACCACGAACCCGTTGTCCCGACGCTGATCGTGTCGGAAGGTGTCGCGCTCCCGGTGGTGATCGCCGTCGTACTCCAACGCGATGCCGAACTCCGGCCACGCCATGTCGACGCGGCCGAGGAACCGCCCCGCAGCATCGTGCACGTCGACGTTCAGCTCCGGCTCGGGGAACCCCGCATCGACCACGGCCAGACGGAGCCAGGTCTCCTGCGGCGACTCCGCCCCGGCCCGGACGAGGTCCAACGCGCGCCGAGCAGCGAGCGCGAAGCGTGTGCCGGGGCGGATCGACACACGGAGGTCGTCCGCCGTCGCCAGCCCGGCTGGTCCGACGAGGTGGTCCCCGATCGCGACCAGCGCGTCACGTGCGAGCACGCCGGCGCACTCGAACCACATCTGCGCGGGGACACTGACCGGGAACCCGCGGTGTTCGACGGTCCTCGGCCGGTCCAGCCGGTGCGCGACCACGCCGGGCCGACGCATCCGGCTCCCGTCCCTCGCGGTCGAGACGTGCAACGGGCCGACCGAGCGCACCGACTGCGGCAGTGGCGCACCCCAGATCGCGGCGGCGGTCGTGTGGCTGAAGAACTGGTCGGGACGCATGACCAGGGCGACGGCGTCGATGAAGTCCACCGAGTCGATCGGAGCACGCACACCGTGGACCGGGGCTGCCAGGTCGGCGCGTCTGAGTCGTTCCGGATCGATGCCGTGCCCCACCGCATCGGCCACGCGGAAGGTGGATCGGTCGAACGGAGCAGGGAGGCGACGGGCAGCTGGCATGCCGTCATGGTCGTTGCGGGGCACGTGAGCCGGCCACGCGCACTCGGGACCTGTGGAGAACGAGGTGAGCCGGGCCTCCTGTGCGGGAGAGAAGACCCAGGACACGCGCAAGCCGCACGCACGAGCCGGCCACGACTCCCCGCTCCTGCGCCGCCGGACGGTCACGAAGTGTCGACTGGAACGGGCACAACCGACGGTTCGTGACCGCTCGGCGAACCTGAGCGGGGTGTTGTGACCTCCCGACCCCCATCGACGAGACCCTGCGGTTCCTCGACGACGCCGTGTCCGCCGGCAAGATCGGCTCCTACGGGTTCTCGAACTACCTCGGCTACCAGGTCACCAAG
>NZ_QKTB01000012.1:0-100978 GCF_003234405.1 Curtobacterium sp. MCLR17_045 | reverse complement strand
GGCCTGGGCGGAGGAGATCCCGAACGCGGCACCGCCGAGGACGAGGGCGCCGGTCGTGGCGAGGGTGATGGAGGTCTTGAGGCTCTTACGCATCGTGATCAGTCCTTTGCTGTTGTCGCGCTCGGCGCGGCTGCTGTGTGCGCGCCGAACACACCCTTGGTGGGGTGGAGAACCAGCGATGTGCGGCTGGTGAGCGCTCCGGGTGTTTCCCGGTCGTTGCAGGTGATTCGGCACCCTCCGGCGAAGGGTTTGGACGGATCTGCCGTCGTTACCGCTCTGTGACCTTCGGGCGCATCCGGACAGCGCTCACGCCTCCAAGTACGTTCGCTGTGAGGCCGCTGAACGCGGTCCATCGAGAAAGGCACTCCCCATGGCATCGACGTCCAGTCGTCCCACGTCCGTCACCGTCGCGTTCGTCATCTGGCTGGTGGTGGTCCTGGCGAACATCCTGCAGGGCATCATCAACCTCACGTCGGGCTCCTCCGCCGACGTCGCTGACAGTGTCGGCACCGCCCCGCTCGTCGGTGGCGCGATCTTCGCGTTCATCCTCGCCGTGATCGAGCTCATCATCGTCTTCAAGATGCGCGACGGCCGTAACTGGGCCCGCATCGTGCTGACGGTCCTCGCGGTCCTGCAGCTCATCGGTGTCGGCGTCGGCGCGGCCTCGGGTGGCAACGCCTTCGGCTGGATCGGTGGCGTCGCAGTGCTCATCGCGACGATCCTGATGTACGTCGGCGGCGCGAACGGGTACTTCCGTCGCCACTGAGTGCGCGTGCGTGCGGATGCGCTCCTGCGTGACGCACACCGGTCGCTGAACGCGACCACCTGACGGACGGGAGGCCCGGTGCCAGCTGGCACCGGGCCTCCCGTCCGTCGTCCGCTCGGGTCAGAACGCCTTGCCCGGGTTCAGGGTCCCCGCCGGGTCGAGCGCGTCCTTGACGGAGCGGTGCATCGCGAGCACACGGTCACCGAGCTCGACGCGCAGGCCCGGCAGCTTCAGCAGGCCGACGCCGTGCTCACCGGTCACGGTCCCGCCGAGCGCCAGGCAGTCCGCCACGATCTGGTCGAACGCGGTCTTCGCGCGGGCCTTCGCGGCGTCGTCGCCCTCGGGCGCGATGATCAGCGGGTGCAGGTTGCCGTCGCCGGCGTGCGCGATGTTGGCGATCGTGACGTCCTGTGCGTCCGCGGTCACCTGGATCCGCCGGAGCATCTCGGGCACCGCGCTCCGCGGCACGCAGATGTCCTCGGTCAGCACCGGACCGAGCCGTTCGAGCGCCGGGTAGGCGAGTCGGCGGGCCTGGAACAGCCGGTCGATGTCCTGGGGATCGGTGGCTCGCTCGACGTCCGTGCCACCGGCCTCGGCGAAGACGTCCGCGACGTGGTCGGCGATCGCGTCCCCGGCGGCACCGCGCTCGTCGACCCGGGCGAGCAGCAGGGTGTCGACGTCCGCCGGCAGCCCGAGGTGCATCCAGTCGTCGACGGCGCGCAGGCAGGTGCGGTCGACGATCTCGAGTGCCGCGGGGATGATCCCCGCCCGCGAGATCGCGGCCACGGCGTCGCCCGCCGCGGTCAGCGAGGGGAAGTACCCGATCACCGCCCGTTCGTCACGGCCCGCCAGGGGGAGCAGCTGCACCGTGACCGACACGACGATGCCGAGCGTGCCCTCGGAGCCGACCATCAGCCCCGTGAGGTCGTACCCGGCGACGCCCTTCGCGGTCCGGCGGCCGAGTTCGACCACCGATCCGTCGGCCAGCACGACGGTCATGCCGAGCACGTAGTCGCGGGTGACCCCGTACTTGACGCAGCAGATGCCGCCGGCGTTCGTCGCGACGTTGCCGCCGATCGTCGAGATCGCCGAGCTCGCGGGGTCCGGCGGGTACCAGAGGCCGTGCTCGGCGACCGCGGCGCGGAGTGCGTCGTTGATGACGCCGGGTTCGGTGACCGCGTACCGCTCGTCGGTATTCACCTCGAGCACCCGGTCCATCCGCTCGAGCGACACGACGATCGAGTCGGCCATCGCGTTGGCGCCGCCGGACAGGCCGGTGCCAGCACCGCGGGGGACGACCCGGAGGCCGGCGGCGGCTGCCCAGCGGACGGCGGTGACGACGTCGTCGGTGCTGCGTGCCAGGACCACGGCGAGCGGTGCCGTGGAGTCGGCCCACTCGGCGTCGTCGCGGCGGTAGCGCTCGAGCGACTCCGGGTCGCGGAGGACCTGGTCGGACCCCAGCAGGTGTTCGAGGGCGGTGGCGTCGGCTGCGGTGGCGGATGCGGCGGTGACGGTCATGCGGGGTGCGGGTCCTTCCGGGGCGCGGCGATGCGGTTCGGGTCCGTCGACGATACGCCGGTCAGTCCAGGCAGAACTCGTTGCCCTCGACGTCCTGCATGACGATGCACGACTCGTTCACCCGGTCCGCCGTCATCCGACGGACCTGGGTGGCGCCGAGCCCGACCAGCCGGGCGCTCTCGGCGTCGAGGGCCGCGAGCCGTTCGGCACCGACCATCCCGGTGCCGACCCGGACGTCCGGCTCGGCGCAGTCGAACGTCACCTGGACCTGTCGCACCGTTGCCATGGCGCCGAGGATACGACGATGCACGACCGGCGTCCGCTGAGCGCGGCCCGCACCGTCAGCGGTGGGCGCACGGTGCGCCGGACGGGAGGCACGGTGCCAGGCCGCCACGGGCCTCCCGTCCGTCGCGCAGCCGCGTCAGTGCTGCGTGCCGCGCAGGCGGCCGATGCCCAGCACGATGCCGACGACGACCATGCCCAGCACGAGGCCGGCCACGGCGGACACGGCGGTGTCGGCGATCCAGACGACGACGGGGCCTGCGGCCTCGAGTGCGTGCTCGATCACGTGCAGCAGGTCGTACGGTCCGTGCCAGATGGTCTCGGCCAGGTTCGCGATGACCAGGTGTCCTCCGACCCAGAGCATCGCGACCGTGCCGATGACGCTGATGACCCGGAAGACCATCGGCATCGCGCGGACGATGCGGGCACCGATCCGACGGGTGCGGCGGACCGAGTTCTTCATCATCTGCAGGCCGATGTCGTCGACCTTCACGAGCAGTGCCACGGCACCGTAGACGACGGCCGTCATGACCAGACCGATCACGATCAGGGCGCCGAGCGTCGGCCAGAGCCCCAGGTCGGGGTCGAGGCCCGCCAGCGCGATGAGCATGATCTCGGTGCTCAGGATGAGGTCGGTGCGGATGGCGCCGAAGACGAGCTTCGGTTCGGTGACGGCCTCGTCGGACCCGCCCTCGTGGTGGACACCGAACCACTCGGTGACCTTCTCGGCACCCTCGAAGCACAGGTACGTGCCGCCGAGCAGGAGCAGCCACGGCAGCACCCCGGGTGCGAACGCCGTGAGCAGCAACGCCAGCGGGATGATGATGATGAACTTGTTGAACAGGCTGCCGAGGGCGATGCGCCCGACGACGGGGAGTTCACGAGCGGGCTCGAGGCCCTGGACGTACTGGGGCGTGACGGCGGCGTCGTCGATGACGACCCCGGCGGTCTTCGCGCTGGCCTTGAGGGCTGCGGAGAGGATGTCGTCCACCACGGCGAGCAATCCGACTGACAATGCGTTCTCCACTCGTCTGACCTGTGACCGTGCACAGCGTAGTGGCCGCGGAGCATCCTGAACGCCAGCCGCGGGGCGTCCGTAGGCTCGCGGCATGGCTGACTTCACCGCATCCCAGGCCGCCGTCGTCCGGATCGAGCGTTCCGAGCAGGGGCGCTGGGACCTCTCCGTCATCAGCGACGCCGGTGTCGCGATGGGACACGGCGTGTACCTGTTCGACGCGGACCACGACGAAGCCGAGGACGAGCAGGCCGCGGCCCTCGACTTCGTGCGTGACTACGGGTTCCGGTTCGAGCGCGACGCGGTGCAGGCCGACGGTCCCGACGCCTTCTGGGCGCCGCTGCTGCCGTCCGACCAGCAGTAGGCGCTGCAGCGCGCCGGACTCAGCGCGCGGAGTCCTCGAACCCGATCAGCCAGGTGACCCCGTGCGCGTCGCGGACGGTGCCGTCCCAGTCGCCCCACGGGCGCTGCTGCAGTGGGTCGATCACCGTGCCGCCCTCGGCGAGCTGGTCGAACCACCGACGCAGGACGTCCGGTTCCGCGGCGCCGAGCAGTGAGAAGAGCAGCCCGGTCGCCGCGAACGGGGTGTCGCCCTCGCTCGCGTCCGCGGCGAACAGCTGCAGCTCGCCGGTGAGCTGGCCGTGCGCGACGGCGTCGGCCGGGCCGTCCGTGCGGGAGAAGTCCGCATAGGTCGCGATCTGCACCTCGCCGCCGAACACCCGCTGCCAGTGCTCGAGGGCCTGCCTGGCGGTGCCGGCGAACTGGAAGTACGGCGCGGGTCCGGTCGTGTGCATGCCCGGCAAGGTACTCCGGAGTGCGGCGTGCGGGAACCCCGGGGCTCGTCAGTCGAGCAGCGCCAGTGCGCGCTCCAGGACGTCCTCCGGACGGCCGTCGCCGTGCAGTGCCCACCAGGTCAGTGCGGCGCTCGCGGCGGCGGCCAGCGTGTGGGCGCGCACGGCGACGGCGAGGTCGTCGGCGGTGACCCCGTCCCGCTCGGCCACGTACCGCAGGATCTCGTCGGTCAGGGCCGTGACCGTCGCGGCGCCGACGTGCTCGAGCGACGGGTTCGCGCGGATGACCCGGAGGCGGTGTCGGGTGACCTCGACGGCGTCGTCCGGGAACGTCGCTCCGATCCGGTAGGCCGCCCGGAGCGCCACCGCCGAGGGTTCGTCTGCCGGCCGTGACCGCAGGGCCTCGCGGAACCGTGCGGCGAACTCGTCGAGACCGCCCCACACCAGCGCCGCCTTGTTCGGGAACAACCGGAAGAGGGACCGACGGCTCACCCCGGCCGCCGCGGCGACGTCGTCCATCGACACCGCGTCGAAGCCCTGGTCGTCGAACAGCCGGAGTGCGACGAGGGACACGGCGTCGGGGTCGATGGTGCGCGGGCGCCCCGTCGGACGGTCGTTCGTCGAGCTCATGGAGACCTTTCGGCACTGAGTGCTATAACCGGTGTGGCGCAGTGAGCGCCCCGCATCGAGGAGACCACATGACCGACACCACCGCCGGACGGTTCACCGGCAGGACCATCATCGTCACCGGAGCGGGTTCCGGCATCGGACGCGCCACGGCGACACGCATCGCGAACGAGGGCGGGCGGGTCATCGCGACCGACGTCGTGGCCGAGCGGCTCGACGCACTCCGCACGGAGCTCGAGGGCTTCGCCGTGGAGACCGTCGTCGGTGACGTCGCCGCGAGCGAGACCATCGACGCACTCATCGCCGCCGCCGGCGACCGGGTGGACGGACTCGCCAACGTCGCCGGCATCATGGACGCGTTCCTGCCGCCGGACGAGGTCGACGACGCCACCTGGGAGCGTGTCTTCAGCGTCAACGTCACCGGCCCGATGCGCCTGACCCGCGCGGTGCTGCCGCTGATGATCGCCGCCGGCAAGGGATCGGTCGTGAACGTCGCGTCCGAGGCTGCGTTGAAGGCCTCGGCCGCCGGTGCTGCCTACACCTCGTCGAAGCACGCCATCGCCGGGTACACCAAGAGCGTCGCGTTCTTCCACGGGCCGCAGGGCATCCGGGCGAACGCCGTGGCGCCGGGTGCGGTCGCCACGAACATCGAGGCGCCGATGCGCAGCGAGTACGCGGCCCGCCGGGTCGGTCCGATCATGCAGACCACCATCCCGCCGGTGGCCCAGCCCGAGCAGCTCGCCGCCGCGATCACGTGGCTGCTGAGCGACGACTCGGCGAACGTCAACGGCGCGGTGCTGCCGAGCGATGGTGGCTGGTCCGTCGTCTGACGGATTTGCTCAGATACGAGTAGAAATCTACCTGGAGTGGTAGATTTCTACTCGATCTGATCGGACATCTCCATGCAGTTGCAATCTCCCCTCGCGACAGTCACCACCTCCGTGGACGGCGATGTCCTCGCGGTGTTGGCACTGGCCTCAGGACCGTTGACGATCGCGGGCATCTGCAGCCTGGTACCGGGCCGGTCGTACGCCGGGGTCCGGAACAGTGCGGATCGACTGGTCGAGCAGGGCCTCGTCGACGGGCACCGGACCGGACGGACGAAGTCCTTCACCCTGAACCGAGAACACCTCGCCGCCGATGCGGTCACCGCCCTGGCCGACCTCCGGCGTGCCCTGCTCGAACGACTCAGATCCGGCTGTCGGTCGATCCCCCTCCGGTACGCCGCGCTCTTCGGATCCGGAGCCCGTGGTGCGATGCGCCCGGACAGCGATCTCGATCTCTGCTTCGTCGTCACTCGCGGCCGACGCCCGGACGCCGAGGACCAGATCCACGCCTTGTGCCGCGCAGCCGGTCGTTGGACCGGCAACGCCGTGCGGCCGGTCGTCTTCGACGAGGACGAGATCGAGGGCACCGATCCGCTCCTCGCGTCGGTTGCTCGGGACGGGATTCCCATCGCAGGTGACGGTCGTTGGCTGTCCCGGAAGCTCCGTCCGCTGAACGGATGACCCCGCGAACCGGCGCCACCGCACCGGGCGACGATTCGTTCCGGAGGGGCCGGCTCGCCAAGGCGACGGAGTTCCTCGACGCCGCTGACGTCCTCCGCGCGTTGGGTGGTGACGGAGGGGTGTTCAGCGCCGGTTCACAGTTCGCGAACGCGTTCGTCACACAGTGCGTCCTCAGCGGCATCGCTGCGGCTGACGCGATCTGCGTGGCTCGGACCGGCAACTACTCGCGATCGGGAGCGCACCACGAGGCGGTGCCCGTGCTCCGCGCAGCTGCCGGGCCAGCGGTCGCGAAGCACCTCGAGGTGCTGTTGGCGGTGAAGACCAAGGCCGAGTACAACGCGAGGTCGGTCAGCGACGGTGACATCGTGCGCGCCGGCGAAGCCGCTGAGGCACTCGAGGCAGCCGCGCGGTCGGTCTGACGCGCTGGTCGAGCGGGCGACCACGACATCGTCGTACTGCGCGTGCTCCGGTTCGCCCGCGACCGCTCGCGTGACGCACTCGTGTGGCACCGACCGGCGCGGCGGCGTCAGGGCGTAACCACCTGACGGACGGGAGGCCCGTGGCGACGCCGCCACGGGCCTCCCGTCCGCCCCTCGGTCGCGTCGACGACGCGCGGTTCCTTCCCAGAGTGCGTGCGCTGGAAAGCGGAATCGGGCGTACCTGGCAGGAAGTTCCTGCCCGGTACGCCCGATTCGACCAGGTACGCCCGATTCGACCAGGTACGCCCGATTCGACCAGGTACGCCCGAAGGGCCCCGCGTCAGGAGACGAGCGCCGCCATCTCGCGCACGACGGCACGGAGCCGGTCCGCGAGCTCGTCGTTGCTCCGCACGGTCTCGCGGTGCGCCACCTCGCTGAGCGCGGACATCACCAGGGTCACCGCGGTGCGGGCGGTCTGCGCGTCCGTGCGGGTGCCGACGACGCTGAGCAGGGACTGGCGCGACTCGGCCATCCACTGCATCACCATCGAGGACATCTCCGGCCGGAGTACGAGCAGCTCCTTCATGCGACGGCGGTCCTGCGAGAGCGGGACGGTGGCCGCGACCAGGGCGCACAGGTCGTCGACCAGGGCACCGTCGGCCTCGGCGAACCAGGCCGCTGAGCGCTCCGGGACCTCGACGGAGTCGAGCCCGAGCGCCGCGTGCGCCTTCGACGAGAAGTAGTTGAAGAAGGTGCGGGGGGAGACGTCGGCGTCGGCGCAGATCTGCTCGACCGTGACGCCGTCGAGCCCGTGCGCGGACACCAGCGTGAGCGCTGCGTCGTGCAGCGCCTGCCGGGTCTGCTGCTTCTTTCGTTCACGCAGCGTGCACGGCTCCGTTGCCGCAGCCGCTGCCGGGGTGGTGATCACGTGGACTCCTGGTGGTTTGCAGTGTGTGGGAGGGGCGCCCGCCCGGAAAGGGGGCACGGACGGACGCCCCGGTCGGTCACCGACGGTGCGTCGGCGTGGATCCGGTCGGCACGGACCCGGTCATCGGGCCCGTGAACGAGCCGGCCTCGGCTGCGGCGGCGCCGGCTTCGGCCTCGAGCTGCGCCTCGGCGGACATGTCGGCCTGCTCCTGCAGCGCGGACCGCTGGCGCAGCGGCGGCACCCGGAAGAACCAGGTCAGCACGAACGCGAGCAGGATGACGCCGAGACCGACCCAGTAGATCGTCACGGACGAGGCGTTGAAGCCCGCCATGAACGGCCGGGTCAGGCGGCTGTCCGCACCGGTCAGGAACGAGGTGTCGTTCGTGCTGGTGGCGCTGTCGCTCGTGGTGTTGCCGTCGTCGATCTTCTTCGCCAGCTCCGGGGTGAGCTCGTCGACCCAGTACGAGCGCTGCGAGGCGTTCGACCAGTCGACGGACACGGTGCCGTCCTGCACGCTGGCGTGCGCCTGGTCGGCGACCTGCTCGAGTGCGGACTGCTCGGCGGCCGGCGTGGCCGCGGCGACCTGCTGGTCGATGACGGTCTGCGCTGCTGCGGCGGGCACGGCACCCGCGGCGACCTGCTGCTGCACGGCCGCGGTGACCTGCTCGGTGACCGCGGCGTCGGCGGCCTGCTTCGCCTTGGCCGAGGCGGCGTCGAGCTGCGACTGCACGGTCTTCGTCAGCGGGGTGACGACGGGCGTCCAGATCTTGTCCATGGCGCCCTGGTTCGCCTTCGCGCTGGCGACGGTCGGGTTGAGCGCGGCGTCGAGCGCCGGACCGAGGTCCTTCTGGTTCGCGGTCGCGGTCAGGATGTTCGCCGGCATCACCGAGAACAGGATGGACAGCAGCACGGCGGTGCCGAGCGTGCCACCGATCTGGCGGAAGAACGTGGCGGACGACGTGGCGACGCCCATGTCACGAGCCTCGACGGAGCCCTGCGACGCCAGGGTCAGCGACTGCATGACCGAGCCGAGGCCAAGTCCGATGAGGAACATGCCGATCATCAGGAACCAGAGCGGCTTGTCGATCGACATGAAGGTCAGGACGACGTAGCCGGCGGAGACGAGCGCGGTGCCGATGACCGGGAAGATCCGGTACCGGCCGACGCGGGCGACGATCTGACCGCTCGTGATCGAGGCGATCATCAGACCGCCGACGAGCGGCAGGGTCGCGAACCCGGACTCGGTCGGGGTGAGCCCGACGACGATCTGCAGGTAGAGCGGGATCGTGAGCATCGCGCCGAACATCGCGAAGCCGACCAGGAACCCGATGACGGTCGCCATCGAGAACGTGCCCGAGCGGAACAGCTTGAGCGGGATGATCGCCGCGTCGCCCATCTTCGACTCGATGAGCAGCAGCCCGATCAGGCCGACGACACCGACGACGTAGCAGGCGATGGCGGCGGGGGAGCCCCAGCCCCAGATGCGGCCCTGTTCGGCGACGAGCAGGAGCGGCACGAGGGTGACGATGACGGCGGTCGCGCCCCACCAGTCGACCTTCGGCTTCGCGTCGCCGGCGCCGTGCACCTTCGGCAGGTGCAGGAACACGATGACCATGAGGAGCGCCGCGACGCCGATCGGCACGTTGATCAGGAGCACCCAGCGCCAGCCCGTGATCCACAGGATCTCGGAGGAACCGGCGAGCAGACCGCCGATGAGCGGGCCGATGACGGACGAGATGCCGAAGACGGCGAGGAAGTACCCCTGGTACTTGGCACGCTCACGCGGGGCGAGGATGTCGCCCATGATCGCGAGCGGCAGCGACATCAGCGCGCCGGCACCGATGCCCTGCACCGCGCGGAAGGCGGCGAGCATGAGCATCGAGGTGGACATCGACGACAGGACGGCGCCGAGGATGAAGACGACGATGCCGAAGATGTACAGCGGGCGGCGGCCGAAGATGTCGGACAGCTTGCCGTAGATCGGCGTCGCGATCGTCGAGGTGATGAGGTACGCGGTCGTCACCCAGGCCTGCTGGTCGAGCCCGTGCAGGTCGTCGCCGATCGTGCGGATCGCCGTGCCGAACACCGTCTGGCCGAGCGAGGACAGGAACATGCCCGCCATCAGGCCGTAGATCACCAGGAGGATCTGACGGTGGGTCATCAGCGGCTGCTGGCCGGCGCCTCCGGAGGCCGCGGGGGCCTCGGCGGTGTGCCGACCGTGCTGCACCGAGACTGGTGCGGTGGCGGTCATCGAACTCCTTTTTCTGGCTGTGAAACTTTGCAGACCGCGCAACGATACATCTGTTGCTTCCGGCAAGCAACTAAATGTGCCCGCTACGCTGAGCGCGTGACCGACGACCGGCGTGCCGCCGAGCGACTCCTGCGATCCCAGCTCGACCGGCTGTGGGTCCGGCAGACCCTGCGCTCCTCGCTCATCGAGTCCCGAGGCGGCCTCGACCCGACGGCCCGCGTGATCCTGCGCGCCGTCGCCGGGCACGGCCCGGTCCGGGCGACCGCGATCGCCGACGCGACGGGGCTGTCGCGCCCGGTGATCAGCCGCCGGGTCGCCTCGCTGATCGAGGCCGAACACCTGATCGGATCGCCGGACCCCGCGGACGGCCGCGCCACGCTCGTCACGCTCGCCCCCGCCGGCCGACGGCTACTCGACGAGCTGGACGCCGCCGGAGCCGAGGT
Source organism: Curtobacterium sp. MCLR17_045 (assembly GCF_003234405.1). Lineage (NCBI taxonomy): Bacteria > Bacillati > Actinomycetota > Actinomycetes > Micrococcales > Microbacteriaceae > Curtobacterium > Curtobacterium sp. MCLR17_045. Next base: position 90,430 of record NZ_QKTB01000012.1, on the reverse strand, counting down.
GTTCGACGACCTGACGGAGGAGTTCGCCTCGGACGAGCTGCGCTCGCTCGCCGAGATGCTGACGCGACTGAACGACCGGGCGGACGCGGTCCTGGGGATCGGCACCACGCGCTCCTGACGTGACCAACGGGACGGACGGGAGGCCCGTGGCGGGGCCCGCCACGGGCCTCCCGTCCCTGCGGAGCGCGCATTCGAGATACCGTTGGTGGTATGAGCACGGACACCACCCCCACCACTGAGACCCTCGACGACGGGCCCGTGGTGACGTTCGCCGATCTCGGCCTGAGCGACGCTGTGCTCAAGGCCGTCAAGGACATCGGTTACGAGACCCCTTCCGCCATCCAGGAAGCCACCATCCCCACCCTCCTCGCCGGGCGCGACGTCGTCGGCCTGGCACAGACCGGTACCGGCAAGACCGCGGCCTTCGCGCTGCCGATCCTGTCCCGCATGGAGTCCGGCAGCAAGAAGCCCCAGGCGCTCGTGCTGTCCCCGACGCGCGAGCTCGCTCTGCAGGTGTGCGAGGCGTTCGAGCAGTTCGCGTCCCACATGAAGAACGTCCACGTCCTGCCGGTCTACGGCGGCCAGGCGTACGGCGTGCAGCTCTCCGCCCTGCGCCGCGGCGTCGACGTCATCGTCGGCACCCCCGGTCGCATCATGGACCACCTGGCGAAGGGCACGCTCGACCTGTCCGAGCTGAAGTACCTGGTGCTCGACGAGGCCGACGAGATGCTCAAGATGGGCTTCGCCGAGGACGTCGAGACGATCCTCGCCGACACCCCGGACGACAAGCAGGTCGCGCTCTTCTCGGCGACGATGCCCGCGCAGATCCGCCGCATCTCGCAGCAGTACCTGACCGATCCGGCCGAGATCACCGTCAAGACCAAGACGAAGACCGCCGCGAACATCACGCAGCGCTACCTGATGGTGTCGTACCCGCAGAAGGTCGACGCGCTCACCCGCATCCTCGAGGTCGAGGACTTCGAGGGCATGATCATCTTCGTCCGCACCAAGAGCGAGACCGAGACCCTGGCCGAGAAGCTCCGTGCCCGCGGGTACGCCGCCGCCGCGATCAGCGGTGACGTCGCCCAGGCCCAGCGTGAGCGCACGGTCAACCAGCTGAAGTCGGGCAAGCTCGACATCCTGGTCGCCACCGACGTCGCCGCCCGTGGTCTCGACGTCGACCGCATCACGCACGTCGTGAACTTCGACATCCCGGTCGACATCGAGTCCTACGTCCACCGCATCGGCCGGACCGGTCGCGCCGGCCGCTCGGGCGACTCGATCAGCTTCGTCACCCCGCGTGAGCGTCGCTTGCTGTCCGCGATCGAGCGCCACACCAAGCAGCCGCTCACGCAGATGCAGCTGCCGACCATCGACGACGTCAACGAGACGCGCCTGACCCGCTTCGACGACGCCATCACCGCGGCGCTCGAGGACCAGGGCCGGATCGCGGCCTTCCGCGACGTGATCGCGCACTACGTCGAGCACCACGACGTCCCCTCGGACGACGTCGCCGCTGCCCTGGCCGTCGTGGCGCAGGGCGACTCGCCGCTGCTCCTCACCGCCGCCGACGACGCCCTCCGCAGCCAGATGGAGCGCGACGCCCGCCGCAGCGAACGCGACGAGCGTGGTGCCCGCGACGACCGTGGCGGCCGCAACGATCGCGGCGACCGTGGTGGCGACCGCGACCGTGGTGACCGCGGCGACCGTGGCCCGCGCCGTTCGCAGCCGATGTCGCCGTACCGCATCGAGGTCGGCCGTCGTCACCGCGTCGAGCCGCGCCAGATCGTCGGTGCCCTGGCCAACGAGGGTGGCCTGCGCCGCGACGACTTCGGTGCGATCCAGATCCGACCGGACTTCTCGATCGTCGAACTGCCGGCCGACATGGACCCCGGTGTGCTCGACCGCCTGACCGACACCCGGATCAGCGGCAAGCTCATCGAGATCCGTGCGGACCGCCGTGGTGGTGGCCGCCGCGACGACCGCGACGACCGTCCGGAGCGCAAGCCGCGCTACTGAGACGCGCCCCCCTTTCTGACGGGAGGCCCGGTGCCAGCTGGCACCGGGCCTCCCGTCCGTCATCGGTGCCGGTCCCGTGCCCGCGAGACGCCGTCGTGTCGGTTCCACGCCGCCGAGTCGGCGAGACGCCGTCGGATTCGGCGGCGTGTCGGGAACACGACGGCGTCTGCCGGTCCGGCCCTGCGGCATCTTGCGGTGCGGGGAACCGCAGATCCGACCCGCAGGCGTTCCCCTGGGGGCAGCGCGGTGCTGTGATACTTGGAGCCGTGACGCAGGGAGCCGCGGGGAAGGCAGGGGAACCATCGTGTACCGAGCACTCATCACCGCGGTCGCCGCCGCGGCGCTCGTCTTCGGAGGTGCGGTGCCGGCGACGGCGCACACCTCTCCGTCGGTGCCGGGCGCACCGACCGCCGTCCGCGTCACCGGCGATGCGGAAAGTGCCACGCTGACGTGGCGCGGCCCGAAGCACGGCGCGAAGGTGACGGGCTGGAAGGTCGCGGTCGCCGCCGTTGCGAACCGCCACGACCGCCAGGTCGACCGACTCCACCCGCGCGCCCGCTCCGACCGGTTCGACGAGCTCTCGCCCGCGACCACGTACCGCTTCTCGGTGCGTGCCCTCGGCCACCGGGGGACCGGCCGCACGATCACGCTGCGCTGGACGTCACCGTCGGTGCCCGAGCCGGAGACGACGCAGTCGCTGTTCGCGCTCGACGGCAACGGTGACGTCGTACGGTTCGCGGACTCCGGCAGCGGTGCGGAGACCGTCGTCGCGACGGACGGCGAAGGCTTCACCGCGAACGCCGACGGTGACGTGTTCACCCCGTCGGCGGACGGCACCGAGATCCTGCGGGACCCGGCCGACGGCAGCGGGGTCTCGATCATCGCGTCCGGCCTGCACCTGACCCCGGACCTGCGCTCCGACGCCGAGGGCAACCTGTACTGGGTGGACTCGGTGAGCGGTGCGGTGCAGAAGCTGTCCGTCGGCACCTCGACCCCGAAGGTCGTGCTGGACCTGGGTGGCAAGGCCGTCGGGAGCGATCAGCGTTTCTGGACGGTCACCCCGGACGGCAAGGTCGTCGTGCTCGGCGGAACCGTCAGCCAGCCGTACGTCAAGGGCACCGGCATCGCGCCCCGCACGTTCACCGGGCCCGCCGGCTCGACCGTCGGCTACCCCGCCGGTGTGCTCGCGGACTCGCAGGGCAACGTCTACGTCGACATCCGCTCGCCCGGTGCCGCCGGGTCGTGGATCTGGTACCAGCTCAAGCCCGGGGCGACCGAACTGACGAAGATCGAACCGCGGTACGCGTTCGAGTACGCCGCCGCGAACGCGGACGGCTTCTCGCTCCTGCAGTCGGCGCAGTTCTGCCCCGCCCCGTCGGAGTACCCGACCAGCCCGACCGGTTGCACGATCGACCGCGGCATCCCGGACAAGCTCGTGGTGGGCAGCGGCGGGACGTCGACCGTGCCGGTCACCGGGCTGACCGCCGGGTCGCGTGGCGAGCACCTGGGTGCCGCCTCCGCCGACGGGGACGTGTTCGTCTCCATCGACAGCGGCCCCTCGGTCGGGCTGTGGAAGGTCCCCGCTGCGGGTGGAGCTGCGCAGCAGCTCGACGCGGCGCAGTACTCGAGGCTGCTGGTGATCTGACCGGCGGTGCGAGGCGGAAGGGGGTGGGACGCAACGGCGCGTCCCACCCTCTTCCGTGTGTGGCGTCGGCGGGTTGTGGCGCCGGCGGTGGCGGTGGCGGTGTCGGCGGCTTTGTTTCAGGCCGCGCCGGCGGCCGTCCGGCGGCACACCTCGTCCCACGGGGTCGGCTCGATGCCGAAGTGCGCCCGGCTCTCGCGGTCGTCGACCACGTACGGCGCGGTCCACTGGTAGGTCAGGTCGGCCAGCTCGCGCATCATCGGCGACACGAGCCCGCCGACGCGGAACAGGGCCGCGGGCATCCGGCGCACCGCCACAGCGGGCGTCCCCGCCGCCGCGAGGACGTCGGTGAGGGCCTGCCGCTGCGTCCGCGCTGCGTTGCTCGGCACCATCCACGTGCGGCCGTGGGCGCTCTCGTCCTCGGCGGCGGCGACGAGGGTCCGGGCGACGTCGAGCACGTCGGTGAAGGTGTGCGGCAGGTCCGTGCGACCGACCATCGACACCGCCCGGCCCCGCAGTGCCGCCGGCAGCACGCGGGTGACGTGCCCGTTCGCGCCGATCCCGGGGCCGAGGTAGTCCGAGGCGCGGACCTCGACGGCGCGGACCCGGCCGGCGTCGTGCGCAGCGAGGGCATCGGCCCACAGCGTCGCCCGGAGCACCCCCTTGTGGTCGGTGGCGGCGTCCGGCAGTCCCTCGTGCATCGGCCCGTCGACCGGGCCGTACGGGTACAGGTTCCCGGTGATGGCGTAGGTCGCCCCGGTGCGTTCGGCCGCGGTGAGCAGGGCTGCGGCGAGCGGGGGCCAGGTGCGCTCCCACTGCGTGTAGTCGCCGGGGTTCGCGCAGTTGTAGAGGGTGGCTGCTCCCTCGGTGGCGCGGGAGAGGGCGTCGGCATCGGAGGCGTCGAGCGCGAGGTGCTCGACACCGGCGATGCCCGTGCTGCGACCGGAGCGGGAGACGACGGTGACGCGGTCGCCCCGGACGGTCAACAGCTCCGCGACGTGCCGGCCGACGGGGCCGGCGCCGACGATGAGGTGGTGGGGCATGGGCTCCTGCTTCCTGGTTGATCGCTTCTTGGTCGATCGCTTCGTGGTCGTTGCGAGAGCACCGCTCTCGGAATCGAGCATGACGGCTCGCTTACGCGAAAGCAAGAGCAGTGCTCTCCTTTGTGTGCGCTGCTCTCTCGTGCCAGGATCGTCGGATGGCACCCACCGCCCGAGCACTCGCACGGCAGACGGTCACCGCGGACATCCTGGCCGCGGCACGCACCCGCCTGACCGAAGAGGGTCCGGCCGCCCTCAGCCTGCGTGCCGTCGCCCGTGACGTCGGGATGGTCTCGTCGGCCGTGTACCGGTACTTCCCGAGCCGCGACGACCTGCTGACGGCCCTGCTCATCACCGACTACGACGAACTCGGCGCCGCGGTCGAAGCCGCCGGTGCCGCCGCCGGACCGGCTCCCGGGGCGCGCTGGGTCGCGATGTGCCGGGCGATCCGCGACTGGTCGATCGCGCATCCGGGGGACTTCGCGCTGCTGTTCGGTTCGCCTGTGCCCGGCTACGCGGCGCCGCGCGAGACCGTCGTGCCCGCGTCGCGGACGGCGCTGGCGCTGGTGCGCGTGGTCGCGGACGCCGTCGGCTCCGGTACATCCGGTGCGCCTGGTGCGTCCGGTGCGTCGGACTCGTCCGTCACGTCGACGCCGGGGCCGGCCGGGAGGCCCGGATCACCCACCGCGCCCACGGCGGCTCCCGGGGTGGCCGGTCCCGCCGTCGCCGACGGGGTCGCCACCCTGCGCTCGTTCGGCATCACCCTGCCCGACGAGGTCCTGGTCCGCACCCTGATGGCCTGGACGACGGTGTTCGGGACGATCTCGTTCGAGCTCTTCGGGCACTTCGTCGGTTCCGTGTCCGACCCAGCCGCCTACTTCGACCAGGTCATCGTGCGCCTGGCGGATGACCTGGGGTTCACCGCCACGTTCTGACGCGCGTGCTGTCCCTAGATCGGGTGCGCAGCCTGACAGAGGCCCCGCCCGTGCGGTAGACAGGTCGTCACGCCGAGGTCGTGCCCGATGACCGGAGCGGACGACCGGCACGGTGCCCTCCGGGGCAGCTGCCGGCCGGAACCACACTCGGGCGTGTGCGACGCGGCCGGGGCCCGCGCTGATCAGGAGGCATGCTTGCGACGCAGCACGTCCGGCGACGCCGCGGACGGGGAGACCCGGTGACCGCGCTCGACGTCAGCAGACAGGACCGCCGCCGCCTGACCACCGGCACCGCCCGCCGACGCCTGGTGACCGTGCGCACGGTGGCGCTCCTGGCGTCCCTCGCCGGGGTCAACTACATCGTGTGGCGCTGGGCGGCCTCGGTGAACTGGCACTCGTGGTGGATCGCGGTGCCGCTGATCCTCGCCGAGACCTACAGCGTCATCGACTCCCTGCTCTTCGCCCTCGGGGCCTGGCGGCTCCGGGAGCGCGGCGAACCACCGGCGAAGCCGTCCACCGACGTCACCGTCGACGTCTTCATCACGACCTACAACGAGCCGATCGACCTGGTCGAGCGCACCGCCCGGGCCGCGAAGGCGATCACGCACCCGCACACCACCTGGATCCTCGACGACGGCAACCGCCCCGAGATGCGTGCGGCGGCCGACGCGCTCGGCATCGGCGTCATCACCCGCGGCGCCGACTGGGTGGACCGACCCCGGCACGCCAAGGCCGGCAACCTCAACAACGCCCTGCTCGCGACCCAGGGCGAGTTCCTGCTCATCCTCGACGCCGACCAGGTGCCCGATCCGGCGATCCTCGACCGCACCCTCGGCTACTTCAAGGACCCGAAGATGGCGCTCGTGCAGACGCCACAGTGGTTCGAGAACGTGCCGGACGACGACCCCCTCGGCAGCCAGGCGCCGCTGTTCTACGGTCCGATCCAGCAGTCGAAGGACGGCTGGAACGCCGCGTTCTTCTGCGGGTCGAACGCCATCCTGCGACGTGAAGCGCTCATGCAGCTCGGCATCTCGCGCTACGTGGCCGAGGTCGAGGCGTCCGTGCAGCGCACCCTCGCCACCTCGCGCAAGCTCCTCGCCCGCTCCCGTGAGACCGAGACCGACCCGCGCGTGCTCGCCGCCCTCGACGACGCCGAGGCCGTGGTGGACCAGGCGCGCGAACAGGTCCGCGCCGGTGAACCCCTCGGTGACGTGACGTACGGGTTCCAGCGGGGGATCGACGCCATCGCCTTCCGGTTCGCCGCCGCCGACCTCGAGTCCGTGCGGAACGACCTGCAGGAGCTCGCGGCGATGTCGACCGACGCCAACACCTTCGCCGGTCTCGACGACGCCGCGCTCGACGTGCTCGGCCGGCGCGAGGCTTCACCGGTCGCCGCCATCGAGTCCATCGCGGTGCTCGCCCGTGCCCTCGACGTCAACCGCGACGACGAGGCGCAGCCGATCATGCCGCTGGCGACGATCTCGGTGACCGAGGACATGGCCACGGCGATGCGCCTACACGGCCTCGGCTGGAAGTCGGCGTACCACGACGAGATCCTGGCGAAGGGCCTGGCCCCCGAGGACCTGCCGACGATGCTCGTGCAGCGACTCCGCTGGGCGCAGGGCACCATGCAGGTGTTCTTCCGCGAGAACCCCCTGGTGCAGAAGGGGCTGTCGTGGGGGCAGCGGCTCATGTACTTCTCGACGATGTGGAGCTACCTGTCGGGGTTCGCCGCGATCGTCTACATCGCCGCCCCGGTGCTCTGCCTGTCGTTCGGGGTCATCCCGGTGCAGGCCTACAGCGTCGACTTCTTCGCCCGGCTCATCCCGTTCCTGGTTTTCAACCAGCTTCTGTTCTGGGTGGTGGCCGCCGGCAGACCGACCTGGCGCGGGCAGCAGTACTCGCTCGCCCTGTTCCCGGTCTGGATCGAGTCGGTGACCAGCGCGTTCCAGAACGTCTACCGGGGCAGGCCGCTCGGGTTCCGCGTCACCCCGAAGGTGCGCGACGAGACGGAGCAGAAGCCGCGGTGGGACCTGGTCAAGCCGCAGCTGTACGCGATGGGTGCCCTGGTCGCCGCCCTGGTGATGATCGGCATCCGCTACCTGACCGGCCAGGCCGAGGGGATCGCACCGCTCGTGAACACCGCGTGGGTCGTCTTCGACCTGTTCATCTTCAGCATCGTGATCCGGGCCGTCCGGTACCGGGGCCCGGCCACCCCAGCCCAGTCCGAACACGAGTCGAGCACCGCCGGAGGACCCCTGTGAGCACCGAGACCACGTTCGAGGTCGCTGCGACGCCCGACTCCCTCGACGAGGTGCAGGACCGCTTCGCCGCGTGGTGGGACGGCCTGGGCATCGACGACGTGCGGCTCCGGTTCGCACTCGAGACCGCGTTGGCCGAGGTCGCCGCGAACATCGTCGAGCACACCGTCCGCGCCGACCGGGGGACCGGGCGCAGGTACACGGTGCACCTCGAGGCCACCGAGCAGGCACTGACCGCGGTGCTGACCGACAACGGGATGCCCGTCGACATCGACCTGAGTGCCGTGACGATGGCCGACGTCGAGCAGGAGAGCGGGCGCGGGTTGGCGCTCGCAATCGCCGCGCTCGACCGGTTGGAGCACCGGCACGAGCCCGGCCACAACGTCTGGACGCTTGCGTGCGACCGGTGAAGCAGCCGGTGGTCCGCGCGGTCGCCCTCCTCGTCACGATCGCCACGCTCCTGCTCGGTGGTGCGCTGCCGGCGTCCGCGGCGTCCGCGGCGTCCGTGCAGACCGCCGCCGCCGTGCAGCCGGCCGACGGGACGACGTGGTTCGGGCCCGACCTCGACTGGGCCAGTGACTCGCCCGAGGGGTACGAGGGGCGGCTCGGCGCGACCCCGTCGATGTACGGGGTCTCCGTCGACTACCCGCTCGACGGCACGGCGAAGCAGGAACTCCTCCGCTCGGCGCGTGCGGCCGCGACCCAGGGCGCGGTGCTCGTCGTGAGCCTCGAACCCGACCGCGAACTGCGGTCGCTCGACACCGCGGACACCCGTGCCGTCAACACCGTGTTCGAGGACCTGCACGACCAGTACGACACCCAGGTGCTCGTCCGGTTCGCACCGCAGATGAACGGCACGTGGGTCCGCTGGGGCCAGCAGCCGACGGAGTTCGTCCGGGCGTTCCGTGCGCTCAGTACGACCGTGCACGCGGGTACGTCGGACGCGCTCATGGTCTGGTCGCCGGGGTACGGTGCCGGCTACCCGTTCGGCGAGTCCGCCGGGCGGCTGCGGAACCTGTCCCCGATCGACGTCGCGAAGGCGGACACGAACGGCGACGGACAGCTCACCGGTGCCGACGACCCGTACGGGCCGTACTGGCCGGGCGCCGAGGCCGTCGACTGGGTCGGGCTCTCGATGTTCTCGTACGGCAAGGGCGACCCGACCGAGGCCGCAGGTCGCGCCGTGCCGCTCACCCGCAGCGGCGAGGTCGAGTCGCGGTTCGACGAGGACTGGGGCTACGACCAGCCGCAGTCGGGCACGTTCTACGACCGGTTCGCGTTGGCCGACGACCGTCCGATGCTGCTCGACACCGGTGCCCTGTACAACCGCGAGCTGCAGGGCGACACCGAGCTCCAGGTCAAGCGGAGCTGGTGGCGGCAGGTGCTCGCCGCCGTGCAGGAGCGTCCGCTGATCCGGGGCATGACCGTGCTCGAGGCGGAGCGACGCGAGCCCGAGGCCGGCAACCGCGTGGCCGACTGGCGGCTCACCGCGGACCCGGACGTCGCGGAGGCCTTCCGCGCCGACCTCGAGCGGTCCGGCGACTTCGCCTTCGGCCCGGTCACCGACCGCGTGACCGTGCAGCAGGGCAACGCCGCGATCTCGCAGGAGTACGAGACCGGCGGCGACCAGATGGCGTGGATCGTCTGGCTGGCCGCCGGTCTGGCGGTCGTGTTCCTGCTGAGCGGGGTGTTCGGTCGGCTGCTGCCGAGCTGGCGCTACCCCGACGACGGCAAGCCCGGCCGTGACCTGCGGCTCGACCTGTTCCGCGGGTTCATCATCCTCGCCGTGGTGATCACCCACATCGAGATCGGCGGGCCGTACTCGTACCTCACGCTGCACGCCGTCGGGGCGATCACCGGCGCCGAGATGTTCGTGTTCCTGTCCGGCATGGTCCTCGGCATGACGTACCCGTTCGCCGTGAAGAAGTTCGGCGAGTGGGCGGCGGCCATCGGGGCGTGGAAGCGCGCGCGCAAGCAGTACGTCGTCACGCTCGTGGTGATCCTCGTCGTGTTCGCGCTGAGCTTCGTCCCGTTCCTGAACACCGACGCCATCACCACGTTCACCGACCGAGGCACGGGCACCGGCGGCGTCGAGGCCGAGGGCCGGGTCTACGACCTGTACCCGAACGCGATGCAGCTGCTCGCCTACCCGCCGCCGTGGTACGCGATCCGGCAGTTCCTGCTGCTCGAGATGGGGCCGTGGCCGTTCAACATCATGGGCCTGTTCGTGGTGCTGAGCCTGTTCATCCCGGCGTTGATCTGGGTGATCCGCCGCGGGTTCTGGTGGGTGGTCCTCGCCGCCAGCTGGGCGCTGTACGTGTTCCAGGCGCTCAACCCCGACTTCCGTCCGCTGAACTCCCAGTTCGAGGCGGTGTTCCCCCTGTTCACCTGGCAGGTGGTGTTCACCCACGGGCTCGTGCTCGGGTACTACCGGCGGCAGATCGTCGGCGCCCTCACCGGGCGTCTCGGCAAGGTCCTGGTCGGCGTCGCCGTCGGTGGGTACGCGGCGTTCCTGGTCTACGTGTGGGCCGGCGACCACTTCGGGTTCACCCCGGTGCCGTTCCCGTCGACGATGTACGAGTCCCTGTACAACACGGCGTACCAGCGGGTGGACCTGCAGTGGGGCCGCCTGGTGGACATCGCGTTCTTCGCGATCGTGTCCTACGCGATCCTCACCGTGTTCTGGAAGCCCATCGCCGCCGCCATCGGCTGGCTCTGGATCCCGCTCGGGCAGGCGAGCCTGTACGTGTTCGTCTGGCAGGTGTTCTTCGCCCTGGCGATCGCGTCGATCCCCGGTGTGCCGTGGGGCGACTTCTGGATCGGGTTCGTGGTGCACACGGCGCTGATCCTGCTGGCCTGGTACATGGTCCGCAAGAAGTTCCTGTTCTCGGTCATCCCGCGCTGACCGCGTGCACGGATGGTGAGCAGGAATGGTCGGGTCCGACGTGCGGACCCGACCATTCCTGCTCACGAAGCGAGGGCGGACGGACGGGAGGCCCGTGGCGGTGTCGCCACGGGCCTCCCGTCCGTCATGCGGTTGCGTCTCAGGACGCGGGCAGCCGCTCGCGCAGGGCGCCGCGGACCGACTCCCACCCGGCCAGGCGGTCGCGGATCGCGTCGTCCTGCTCGGCGGCCAGGGCGTCCCGGTGCGCCTTTTCGAGCACCTCGTCGATGACGACCCGGCGCCCGCTGCGCGCCGACGTGATGGCCGCGTCGACCATGGTCAGGCTCATCACGTTGCCGTGCACCTCGCCGTCCGGCACCTCGCCGGAGCGGACCGCCCGGACGAAGGACGCCAGCGACCCGGCGATCTCGTGCCCGACCGACGGCGCAGCGGCAGGGGAGCCGGGGGTGCCGTCGAGGTCGCTCGACGGGTCGTGGTCGCCGTCCCAGAGCGCCGTGCCGGCCGCTCCGGAGGCACGCCAGTCGCCGTTCCACGAGGTCTCGGCACCCGGCGCGCACCACGAGCCGTCGTAGACGTAGCGGACGTCGTCCTCGAACGTGAAGACGGCTGCGGCGGCCGCGTCGCCCCGGTACCAGGACCACGACGGGTTCCACGACTCGCAGTACACCGACACCGGGTCGCGTTCGAGCACGTACCGGGCAGAGTCGAAGGCGTGGATGGCCATGTCGAGCAGCAGGACGTCGTCCATCTCCTCGCGGAACCCACCGAAGTGCGGCGCCTTCGCGAACCGGGTGCTCAGCCCGCCGACGGCACCGAGGTCGCGGACGTGCTGCCGGAACGCGACGAGCTGGTCGTTGTAGCGGCGGGACTGCGACACCATGAACAGCTTGCCCGTGGCCTCGGCGGCGGCGGCGAGTGACAGCGCCTCGGCGACGGTCTGCGCGGCGGGCTTCTCGCCGAGCACGGGGAGCCCGGCCCGGAGCGCCTGCAGCGTGACCGGGTGGTGCGCGACCGGCACGGTGATGTCGAGGACGGCCTCGGCACCGGTCTCGGCGGCCAGCACGGTCAGGTCCGTGCCGACCGGGATCGACGGGTCGCCGGCGTGCTCGGCCCCGGCGCGTGCGGCGTCGAGGTCGAGGTCGACGATGCCGACCAGCTCGACCTCGGGGGCGGCGGCGACGGTGGCGAGCCAGGCCCGTCCCATCCCGCCGGCGCCGACCTGCAGGACGCGGAGCGGGCTCACGCCTGCGCCCCGTCGCGCTCGGCCACGGGCTCGGCGGTCTCGGGCTCGGTCGCCGGCTCGCTGGCTGCCGGCTCGGCGGTCTCGGGCTCGGCGTCGTCGAACGGGCCGCGGTAGTGCTGCCCGTCGAAGTACTCGCCCAGGTCGTAGCGGCGGAGCGTCGGGATCTCCCGTTCCCGCTCGGGCCGGGCCCACTCGGCGCCGTTCGCGATCACGCGGCGGACGTCCGGGTGGTGGTAGACGGGGAAGTCCTGGTCACCGGGGGAGAAGTAGAAGATCTTCCCGAGGCCGCGGCGGTAGGTCATGCCGCTCCGGAACACCTCGCCGCCCGTGAAGCCCGAGATGAACACGAGCTCGTCGGGCGTCGGGACGTCGAAGTACTCGCCGTACATCTCCTGCTCGGGGATGACGATCGGGTTCGGCACCCCGCGGGTGATCGGGTGCTGCGGGTTGACGGTCCAGACGAGCTCCTGGTCGTGCTCGCTGCGCCAGCGGAGGGTGCAGGTGGTGCCCATCAGCTTGCCGAAGATCTTCGACCAGTGGCCGGAGTGCAGGACGAGCAGCCCCATGCCGGAGAGCACGTGCTTGTGCACGCGGTCGACCACGGCGTCGTCGACGTCCTGGTGTGCGGCGTGCCCCCACCAGGTGAGGACGTCGGTGTTCGCGAGGACCTCGTCGGTGAGGCCGTGCTCGGGCTCCTGCATGGTGGCGGTCCGGACGACGGCCTCGGGCAGGTGCTCGCGGATGCCGTCCGCGATCGCGCCGTGCATGCCGTCGGGGTACCGCTCGGCGACGTGCTGCTCGACCTGTTCGTGGACGTTCTCGCCCCAGACGGTGATGCGGAGCGGGGTGCTGGTCATGGTGTGCCTTTCGGGGGATGCGTGGCGGCGTCGGTCCGGTGCCGTCACTTGACGGCACCGCCGAGGGCACCAGCGGAGATGTACTTCTGCGCGAAGATGAGCAGGACAGCAGCGGGCAGGGATGCCAGCACCGAGGTCGCCATGACGGGCCCCCAGTCGGTGACGTTCGACCCGATGTAGTTGTAGATGCCGAGCGTGATCGGTCGGACCGCGGTCGTCGACGTCAGGGTCAGTGCGATGAGGAAGTCGCCCCACGCGCCGAGGAAGGTGAAGAGCGCCGCGGTGACGATGGCGTTCCGGCTGATCGGCACGACGATCGACACGAACGCCCGGAAGTCGCTGGCGCCGTCGACCAGTGCGGCCTCGACCAGGCTCGGCGGGATCGACTCCATGAACGCCCGCATGAGCAGGATGGCGAAGGGCACCTGGACCGCGCTGTCGGCCAGGATCAGGCCGACGTAGCTGTTGAGCAGCCCGATGTTGTTGAACAGCGTGTACAGCGCGTTCGCGATGACGATCGCCGGGATCATCTGGGTGATCAGCAGCACGAGCAGGAACACCCGGCCGCCGCGCATCCGGAACCGTGCGAGCCCGTACGCGGCGGGTGTCGCGATGGCCAGCGTCAGCAGGACGGTACCGAGTCCGATGATCATGCTCGACACGAAGTTCTGCCCCTGCTGGGCGAACGCGGCCTGGTACCCGGCGAAGGTGGGGGAGAACGGGAACCACGTCGCCGTGGCGGCCCCGGACGTCGCCTGCAGGCTGGTGTTCACCATCCAGTAGACGGGGAACACCATGATCGCGAGGAACACGCAGCCGAGGATCGTGAACGGGACGCCCTTGGCCGAACCGCGTGGCCGGGGAGCACGGGCGCTCTTGGTCGTGATCGCGCGGGTGGCGGTGACGGTCTGGTTCGCGAGTCCGACGCTCATTCGTCGACCGCCTTCCGTGAGATCGCGATGTAGACCATCGCGAAGACGAACGAGACGACGATCAGCACGTTGCTGACCGCGGCTCCGATGCCGAACTGGAAGTTGATGAACGACTGGTGGTAGGCGTTCGTGGCCAGGGTCTGGGTCGAGTTCGCCGGGCCGCCGCCGGTCAGGCCGAGGATGATGTCCACGACCTTCAACGTGTAGACGACCCCGAGCACGATCACGACGCTGACCACCGACCGGATGCTCGGCCACGTGATGTACCAGAACGCCTTGAACCCGGTGGCGCCGTCGAGCGAGCCGGCCTCGTAGAGCTCCGGGGGCACGGACTGCAGACCGCTGTACAGGATCGTCGTGTTGAACGGGATGCCGAGCCAGACGTTGACGCCGATCACGGCGATGAGCGCCAGGCTCGGGCTGACCAGCCACGGCACGGGGGCGATGCCCACCACTCCGAGGAGCTGGTTGAGCGCGCCGCTGTCCTGGTCGAGCAGCCACTTCCACACCGCGCTCGACGCGATGAGCGGCAGGAGCCACGGCAGGAGCAGGAGCCCCCGCAGGAAGCCCGACAGCGGGAAGTGCCGGCGGAAGAACAGCGCCAGGCTCAGCCCGATGACGAACTGCAGGATGATCGAGCCCGCCGTGAACAATGCGGTGTTCACGAGGCTCGTCGTGAAGACCGAGCTCTGGAACACCGAGATGTAGTTGGCGAGTCCCACCCAGGGGGCCTCGCCGGTGAAGAAGGTCGCCGTCGTGTAGTCCTGGAAGGACATGACGATGTTCTTCACCACCGGGTAGCCGAAGAAGACGGCCACGAAGACCGCCGCTGGCACCACGAAGAGCCATCGGGTCACGCCGGATCGGAACCGGGCTCGTCGTTGCCCGGGTCGTGGTGTCGTCACGGGCGGGATCGTCCGTGGTCGTGTCTGTGTCGAGGCGCTCACGCCGGGGTCCTTTCCTCGTCGCCGGAGGGAGCCGACCGGTCGGCCGGCTCCCCGTGGACTACTGCTCTTGGGACTGCGCCTGCTTGAGCGCTGCCTCGGGGCTGGCCTTGCCGGTGAGGGCGAGCTGGACGGCGGTGTAGATCTTCGTGGCGGCCTTGGGCCAGTCGGGTCCGAGCTCACCGGTGCGGGCGCGAGCGGTCTGCACCGTGGTCACGAAGGACGCGACCTGCGGGTGGTCCTTCGCCCACGCGGCGCCGGCCTCGAGGTTCGTCGGCACGTTGCCGCTCACCTCGGACAGGGCCTTCTGCATCTTCTGGGTGTGCAGGCAGCCGACGAACTTGCCGGCGAGCTGCATCTTGTCCTTGTCGCCGGTCTGCGGGACGGTGAAGGCCTCGCCGCCGAGCGGTGCGACCGTGGCCTCGCCGGTGCGTGTCGGGATCGGCACGCTGTCGAACTCGAGGCTCTTCTTCTCGTTGAGCGCCGGGAGCTGCCAGGGGCCGTTGATCATCATCGCGGCCTTGCCTGCCAGGAACTGGTTGTTGACGTCTGCCTGGGCCCAGTTGATCGAGCTCTTGGACATCGAGCCGTCGTCCTGCAGGTCCTCGACGAGCTGCAGGGCCTGGGTGGCGTCCGCGGTGGCGATGTTCTTCTCGTCACCACCGTTCGACCAGAAGAACGGCAGGAACTGCCAGGTGCCCTCGTACGTGTTGATGTTGCTCATCGCGAAGCCGTAGGTCGAACCCTTGGTGAGCTTCTTCGCGGCGGCCTTGAGTTCGTCCCACGTCTTGGGCGGCTGGACACCGGCGTCCGAAAGCAGCTTCTTGTTGTAGTAGAGCGCGATGGAGTTCGTGTTCGACTGCAGGCCGTAGAGCTTGCCCTTGTAGGTGCTCGCCGCCTTCACGCCGGGGACGTCGCCGTCGGCGTCGAGCCCGTAGGCCGACAGGTCGGAGAGGGCACCCGACGAGGCGATCTGCTGCACGTCGGGGTTGTCGAGCATGAGGACGTCGGGCAAGGTCTTCGACGACGCCTGCTGCAGCACCTTCGAGATCAGGCCGGCGCCGGCGACGTGGTTGATCGTGACCGTCGCGCCGACCTCCTTGGCGCACTGCTTGTAGACCGGGTTGTAGTTCGCGTCGTAGTAGTCCTCGATCGTCAGGGCCTTGCTGCCGCCCGACGAGGCCGATCCGGAGCCGGAGCACCCGGACAGGACCAGGGGGACCGTGGCGAGCACGGCGACGGCGCCGACGAGGGCGCGGGTCCGGCGCGACTGGGAGGGGAATCTTTGCTTCATTGCAGAGCTCTTCTCTTGACGGATGCTGGGACAGGCACGCATCGACGAGGCCGCTGACGTCATCGTCGCTGTGCTCCTGGGGCGAGAAGCTAACAGATAAGCGCTTCACCTGTAAAGCGCTTTTCTGACTTGACGAGCGCTAGGATCGGCGGCATGGCCACGATGCAGCAGGTCGCCGATCGGGCGGGGGTCTCGATCGCCACCGTGTCCTTCGTGGTGAACGGGACGAAGTACGTGACCCCCGGAACCACGGCGCGGGTGCGGACCGCGATGCGCGAGCTGAAGTTCCGCGGCAACGTCGTCGCCCGTGCGCTCGCGAGCCGGCGGACCCGGATCATCGCACTGCTGTTCCCGACCACCGGCAACCGCTTCAGCCCGACCACCTCGCAGTTCTTCATGAGCGCGGCGGAGCGTGCGTCCGAGCGGGGGTACCACCTCGTGCTCTGGCCCGTGGACCCCGCGGGAGACGACCTCGACGACCTCGTGTCCGGCGGGCTCG
Source organism: Curtobacterium sp. MCLR17_045 (assembly GCF_003234405.1). Taxonomy (NCBI): domain Bacteria; kingdom Bacillati; phylum Actinomycetota; class Actinomycetes; order Micrococcales; family Microbacteriaceae; genus Curtobacterium; species Curtobacterium sp. MCLR17_045. The sequence goes on along the minus strand of NZ_QKTB01000012.1, from coordinate 73,859 downwards.
TGGACGGCGTCATCCTGATGGAGGTGCGGATGGACGACCCTCGCGTCGCCGTCCTCACCGACCTGGACGTGCCGTTCACCCTGATCGGCCGGACCCGCGACAGCAGCGGGCTGCCCTTCGTCGACATCGACTTCGAGACGACGATCGAGGACAGCCTCGACCACCTCCAGGCCCTCGGGCACCGGCGGTTCGGGCTCGTCCTCGAGGACCTCGAGGGCACCCCGATGGCCGGCTACGCACCGCACCTGCGCGTCGATTCGACGTTCCGGCAGGCGATGGTCGAGCGCGGACTGTCCGGGACGATCGTCACGGCTGGGCCCGGCAGTGACGGCGGGCGGCAGGCCACGAGTGACCTGCTCGCGGCGGACCCCGACGTCACCGCCGTGCTCGTGATGAAGGACGACTCGTCCGCGGGCGTCCTGGTCGGGCTCTACACCGCTGGGCGGCGGGTCCCCGAGGACGTCTCGGTGCTCAGCATCGCGTCGTCCGAGGCGAACGCGGACCAGCACTACCCGCGGCTGTCGACGATGGTCGCTCCGGGCCCGGAGCTCGGTGTGCGGGCCGCCGACGCCCTCATCGAGCAGCTCGATGGCACCTCCGAGGACCTGCCGCACTTCCTGCTGCCGTGCACGCTGCGGATCGCCGAGTCCACGGCCCCCGCCCCGGCCTGACCACCCGCCGGTCTGGAGGCGCGGGGCGGCCCCGCCACGCGCCTCCAGGCCGCCGCCGGCCACGTTTCGGGCTGAGCGACAGTTCGCGGGGCCGCGAACCCGTGAACTGTCGTCCACCGCGAAAGCGCGGCACCACTCGCCGCCCCCTGGCGGACAGACCAGGCTCCGCCTGGTTGTGTGGATGCACAGGTTCGCAGCACCACACGTCGAGGAGGACGGATGGCAATCGACCGGAGGACGTTCATGCTCGGGGGAGCGGGGGTGCTGCTGCTCGCCGGCTGCTCCACCCGACCCGAGCGCACGCGGGTCGAGGACTGGCCCACCGAACCGCCCGAGGGCGAGGCGACGATCAGCTGGTGGGCCGGCCAGGTCGCCTCGAAGGACGGCGGTGACCTGCGCCGCCGGCTCATCGCGGAGTTCCAGAAGGAGCACCCGAACATCCGCGTCCGGATCGTCAGTGCCCCGAGCGACACCGACACGAACCGCACCAGCCTGACGACCCAGATCGCGGCCGGCAGCAGCACGCCGGACGTCTACCTGGGTGACGTCGCCTGGCCCGGGCAGTTCGCGAAGAACAAGCTCGCGACCCCCGTGAACCAGCTCGTCGGCGAGGACTTCTTCGACCAGTTCCCCGAGGGCCTGCGGCTGGCGGCGAGCGTCGACGGCACGTACTACATGTTCCCGCTCTACATCGACGAGTCGTTCTTCCTGTACCGGAAGGACCTGCTCGCGAAGCACTCCCTGCAGGTGCCGGGGTCGTGGGAGGAAGTGCGCGAGACCGCCGCGAAGCTCGTGGACACCGGCGACGTGTCGTACGGGTTCGCGTTCCAGGGCGACGTGTACGAGGGACTGACCTGCAACGTCACCGAGTTCGTCGCCGACGCGGGCGGGTCGCTGCTCAATGACGACCTCACGAAGCCGGAGACGACGAGCTCCGAGACCAAGCGCGCGTTCGAGTTCATGCGCTCGCTGGTCACGTCGGGGGCATCGCCACGGGCCACCCTGACGTACCAGGAGCAGGACACCAACGACGCCTTCTCCGGCGGCCGCGCGGCGTTCCTCCGCAACTGGTCGTACGCGTGGGGGATCGCGAACGGCCCGGACAGCCAGGTCGCCGGCAAGGTGGGGCTCGCCGCCCGGCCGACGTTCGACGGCATGGACGAGCACCACTCGACGATCGGCGGGTGGGGGAACTACATCAACCCGCACACCCAGGAGCCCGCGGCGGCACTGACCTTCGCGCGCTGGATGTCGAGTGAGACCGCGCAGCAGTTCCTGACCCGCGAGGGCGGGGTCCTGCCGGCCCGAAGCGCCTCGCTCGTGAGCGAGGACGCGAAGCGGCAGGAGCGCCCGACCTACGACACGGCGGCGGGCATCACGCTCGTGCCCCGCCCGACCTCGACGGCCTACTACCCGAAGGTCTCGCAGGGCGTCTACCAGAACGGCAACAGCATCCTCGGCGGGCAAGCGTCCGTCGACGGTGGCACCAGCGCGATGGCCTCCGCCATCTCGCTCGCCCTGCAGGGAGCAGCGCTGTGAGCGCCGGCACGGCGACACGACCGGCACGGCCTGGAGGCACGGGTCGCGTCGATCCGCCGCCCCGGCCTTCGGGGCGGTCGCGTCTCGACCGCATCCGCTCGCGGGGCGCGTGGGGCTTCGCGGCCCCGGCGCTCCTGGTGGTCGCGGCGGTGACGATCTTCCCGGTCGTGTACTCGGTCGTGCTGAGCTTCGCGGACGTCGAGGTCGGCTACGAGGGCTTCACGATCCAGTCGTTCGGGTTCGACAACTACGCGGCCCTGCTGCAGAGCGCCGACTGGTACCGGGCGCTGGGCTTCACGGTGCTCTACACGGTGGTGACGGTGTCGGTCGAGCTGGTGCTCGGCATGCTCGTCGCGCTGGTCCTCGAACGGCTCGGCGCCACCCGCGGCTGGATGCTCGCGCTCATGCTCATCCCGTGGTCGCTCGTGACCATCGTCAACGCGCAGCTGTGGAAGTACATCTACGACAGCACCTACGGCGTCGCGACGTGGTTCTTCGGCCTGTTCGGGGACGCCCCGGTGATCCTCGGCGAACCGGTGCCCGCGATCACCGGGCTGATGGTCGCGGACATCTGGAAGACGACGCCGTTCGTCGCGATCATCCTGCTCGCCGGGCTCGTGCAGATCTCCGAGGACCACTACGAGGCCGCCGAGCTCGACGGCGCGAGCACCTGGCAGACGTTCTGGCGCGTGGTGCTGCCGCAGCTCACCCCGACCCTGACGATCGCGGTGCTGTTCCGCATCCTGCAGGCGTTCGGGGTCTTCGACCTGCCGTTCGTGCTGACGAACGGCGGCCCGGGCACCGCCACCCAGTCGCTCGCGATCATGGGGTACAAGGTGCTCTTCCAGGACATCAACATCGGACCGGGCGCGGCGATCGCGACCTCCACCGCGGTCATCGTCGCGGCCGGGTGTCTGCTGTTCCTCCGGGCGTTCCGGAACCAGGCGAAGGGAGGGGACGACTGATGCCCCGTCAACGTGTGCGCAAGGGTTGGCGCAAGTGGGTCAACACCGTCAACGTCAGCGGTGTCGTCATCGCGGTGCTCACCGCGCTGCCGCTCTACTGGCTCGTCACGACGTCGCTCAAGCCGGCGTCCGAGATCGGGCAGTCGCCGCCCACCGTCTGGCCGCAGTCGTTCACCTTCGACAACTTCGTGGTGGCCTTCCGCGACAACGCGCTCGGCCAGTACATGGTGAACAGCGTCATCGTGTCGGTGTCGACCACGGTGATCGTGCTCGCGCTGGCGTTCCTCGCCGGGTACGCCCTGGCCGGCCGGTTCATCCGGGGGCGGACGGCGATCATGACCTCGCTGCTCATGCTGTCGGTGTTCCCGGCGATCGCGGTGCTGACGCCGCTGTACCTGCTCGAGCGCAACCTCGGGCTGCTCAACTCGTACCCGGGTCTGATCGTGCCGTACGTGGCGTTCAACCTGCCGTTCGCCATCTGGATCATGCGGAACTACCTGCAGGGGATCCCGTCGACGATCGAGGAGGCGTCCGAGATCGACGGGGCCGGGGCGTGGCGGACCGTGCTGTCGGTGATCCTGCCGATGGCGAAGCCGGGCCTGTTCACGGTCGGCGTCTTCACCTTCACGGCCTCGTGGAGCGAGTTCCTGATGGCCTTGACGTTCAACAGCGAGAACTCGTTCCGGACGATCCCGGTCGGCATCGCGCTCTTCGGGACGCAGTTCACGGTGCCGTTCGCGCAGATCTTCGCCGCGAGCGTCGCTGCGACGGTGCCGATCGTCATCCTGGTGCTGGTGTTCCGCCGCTCGATCGTGTCCGGTCTGACCTCCGGAGCCGTCAAGGGGTGACGGGTGTCCGGCGTGCGGAGATAGGTAGAGAACTTACCTAGCTGCGCATGCTGGACATTCGTCCGAGCGCCGTCCTGACCGCCCGTACCCTGCCGTCAGGGGCTCGGTGCGCCGAGATCGACGGCTGCGACGATGCGGTCGATGATCCGCACGAACCTGGCCCGCTCCCGTTCCGAGAAGGAGGCCATCAGGTCGTGCAGGTGCTTGTTCGTGCCGTCCATCGCGCGCGCGTAGTCGCGGCGGGCAGCATCGGTCAGCTCGATGTACCGGCTGCGGCCGTCGTCGGGGTTCGGGACACGGCTGAGGTGTCCGCTGTGCTCGAGGCGGTCCACCATGCCGGTGACCGCCGGGCCGGTGAGCCCCAGGTGCTTCGACAGGTCCTTCACGCGCACCGTCCGACCTGCTTCCTCGGCACGCGAGACGAACTGCAGCAGCGTCAGGTCGCCGCCGGAGACGCCGAGCTCGTCGCGCAGTCGTCCGCGCAGTTCGGAGACCGCGGCCTCGAGCCGGGTCAGCGCCGCGTTCAGGTCGACATCGCTCACGACAACGTCCCCTCTGCACGGGTCTCGTCCGGGTCACGATACGCCGCAGTCACCGCACCAGCGTATCCACATAACGCGGAGCGTGGAACGGTGCGGGTGACGGCATCGGGAGCGGGGCACCGTGGCTGACCCCGTCCCGAGTCCACAGTCCGCTGCACCCGCCGGGGAACCGGTCCGTTTCGAGGTCTCCGGCGGGGACCCCGACTCGGCCGAGCGCGACCTCGCCGCCGTCCACGGCGCCGATCGGTGGTCCGTCCGGCGCATCGACGAGGACTTCTCGTACCGGTACACGGCTGTCGGCGACTCCGACGTGAGCATCCGGCGCTCGCAGCTCCGCGGTGCCGTGCGCGGCTCGGTGCCCGTCGGTGCCGACTACGTGGTGACGTGGATCACCAGCGGGACCGCGCACCTGGACTCCGGGCGCGTCCGGATGGAGTTGCGCCGGGACGTCCCCGTGCTCCTGCCGCCCGAGGACGACTTCGTGTTCACGGCCGAGGATCACGACCAGCGCCTGGTGCACTTCGGGCGGGAGTACGTGCACCGCGTCGCGTTCGAGCACCTGGAGGTCGAAGCGGCACCGCTGCGGTTCGACCCGACCCGCATGCCGGAACCGGAGACCGCCGAGCGCTGGCAGGGGGCGCTCGTGGCGCTGTCCCGCGCCTTGCGCGCCGAGGGCCCCGACTCGGACGCTTGGCACGCGGCCAAGCGGTCGGCGGCCACCGCGTTCCTGGACACCTTCCCGCCGCAGGCCGACGACCTGCCCGCGGTGCTCGGCCTGCCCCGGAACGCCCGGCTGCGGGCAGCGGTGGAGTACATCCACGCGCACGCTGCCGAGCCGGTCACGGTCCAGGAGCTGTCCGAGGTCGCCGGCCTGAGCGTGCGGTCGGTCCAGGAGTCGTTCCGCCGGGTCTTCGACGTGTCGCCGCTGACGTACCTGCGCGAGGTCCGGCTCGACCGCGTGCGCGGCGAACTGCTCGAGCTCGACCCGCAGGCCGGGGTCGTCGGCGACGTTGCCCGACGGTGGGGGTTCGCCCACCTCGGCCGGTTCTCGGCGGCCTACGCGGCCCGGTTCGGCGAGTACCCGAAGCAGACCCTGCGCCGCTGACGGCGGCGGGTGCTCAGCGGCCGGGCGTCGGCCTCGGCGCGGGGCCCGTGCTTGCCCGAACCCGCAGGGTCGTGGGGAGCCGGACGTGGTCCGTCGTCGGTTCGCCACGGAGCATCGTCAGGAGCATCTGCACGGCGTGCGACCCGAGTTCGGCGAGCGGCTGCGACACCGTGGTGAGCGGCGGGGTCGTGGTGGACGCCTGCGGCACGTCGTCGAAGCCCACGACGGACAGGTCCTGGGGGACGCGGAGCCCGACCTCGGCCGCGGCGCGGAGCACACCGATCGCCGACGAGTCGTTCGCGGCGAACACCGCTGTGGGGCGGTCGGCGAGGGTCAGGAGCTCGCGGGCGACGGCCGCGGACTGGTCCTCCTGGTAGCCGCCGTCACGCAGCAGGCACTCGTCGACCGTGATGCCCGCGGCGGTCAGGGCCGAGCGGTACCCGGCCGCGCGCAGCTGGGCGGAGGCCAGGTCGGCGCGTCCCTGCAGGTGCGCGATGCGGGTGTGCCCGAGTGACAGCAGGTGTTCGACGGCCTGCACCGCGCCGGCCTCGTTGTCCGCGTCGACGGTGGCGTGCCCCTCCGGCCCGGTGTGCGGGTCGATCGCCACGACGGGGATCGACGAGCTCGACAGTGCCGTGGTCGGGGTGACGACGATCGCGCCGTCGATCAGGGTGCCGGACAGGCGGGACAGCGACCGGCGCTCCCACCCGGGTCGGTCGGCGCCGGTCATCAGGCCGGCGTAGGCGAGGAGCTCGTAGCCGGTGCCGGTGGCCGCCCGCGAGATGCCGCGGAGCAGCTCGGTCGAGAACGGCTCGAACTCGGGCACCAGGATGCCGACGACCCCGGTCCGCGAACTCCGCAGGCTCCGGGCGACCAGCGACGTCTCGTACCCCAGGTCGTCGACCACCTGCTGCACGCGGAGCATCGTGGCGGGTGCGACCCCGTCCCGCTGGTTGATCACCTTGGACACCGTCGGGATCGAGACCCCGGCCACCCGCGCCACGTCGCCGATCGTCACCCGGCCGGCACCGGGACGCGCGCCGAGTGCCGAGTCCATGTGCACACCGTACCGCTGCGGCACCATGCGATCGGTAAAGAAAACGTTATCGATATCGATTGACATGGGCCTGGAGCAGCAGGCATGCTCTCCGCAGCGGCAGTCGATGTCGCGCATGTCAACGACGACACTTCAGGAGTTCCACGATGACGAGGAAGATCCGTGCCGCGGCAGCCATCGCGCTGATCGGGGCCACAGCACTGGTGGCCAGTGGGTGCTCGGCGGGCAGCGATGCCTCCGAGGACGGCGGGAAGGTCACGATGACCTTCTGGCACAACTCGACCACCGGACCGGGCAAGGCCTACTGGGCCTCGACGGTCAAGGCGTTCGAGGAGAAGTACCCGAACGTCACCATCAAGACCCAGGCGATCCAGAACGAGGACCTGGACGGCAAGCTCCAGACCGCCCTCAACTCCGGCGACGCCCCCGACGTGTTCCTGCAGCGTGGCGGCGGCAAGATGGACGCGATGATCGCTGCCGGGCAGCTCATGGACATCTCCGACTCCATCAGCGCCGACGCGAAGAAGTCCATCAGCGCGGGCACGTTCGCCGGGTACGAGAAGGACGGCAAGACCTACGCCATGCCGGGCGCGGTGCTCCCCGAGGGCATCTGGTACTCGAAGGACCTGTTCAAGGAAGCGGGCATCGAGGGCACGCCCACGACCATGGACGAGCTGAACGACGCGATCACGAAGCTCAAGGCCAAGGACATCGACCCGGTCGCCGTCGGCGCGAAGGACGCGTGGCCGGCCGCCCACTGGTACTACAACTTCGCGCTCCGCGAGTGCAGCCAGAAGACCCTCGAGGACACGGCGAAGTCGCTGAAGTTCGACAACGCCTGCTGGACGAAGGCCGGCGAGCAGCTCGAGGACTTCAACGCCACCAAGCCCTTCAACAACGGCTTCCTGACCACCGCAGCACAGCAGGGCGCCGGCAGCTCCGCCGGTCTCCTCGCCAACCACAAGGCCGCCATGGAGCTCATGGGCGCGTGGGACCCGGGCGTGATCGCGTCGCTGACGCCGGACGCCAAGCCGCTGCCCGACCTCGGCTGGTTCCCGTTCCCCGCGATCGACGGTGGCAAGGGTGACCCGAAGTCGATGATGGGTGGTGTCGACGGCAACTCCTGCTCGGCACAGGCCCCGAAGAAGGCGTGCACCGACTTCCTGAACTTCATCGTGCAGAAGGACAACCAGGAGGCCTACTACAAGGCCTTCAACGCCATCCCGGTCAACAAGGAGGCCCAGTCGGTCGTCGACTCGGACTACCTGAAGTCGGCCCTGGCCGCCTACCAGGAGGCCCCGTTCGTCTCGCAGTACCTCGACACCCTGTACGGCCAGAACGTCGGCAACGCGCTGAACACCAGCGTCGTCGACCTGCTCGCCGACAAGGGCAGCGCGAAGGACATCGTCGAGACCACCAACCAGGCTGCGGCCAAGGGCTGAGCATGACCCTCGACACCTCGCTCGGTACGACTCCGACCACCGGGTCGGACACGGCCGCGGGGACGTCCCCGGCGGGGAGCGGTTCGCCGCTCCCCGCCGGTCGGCGGACCAAGCGCCGCATCGCGGACTGGCGGAAGCGCGTCGAGATCGCGGTCCTCGCCGGACCCGCGGTCATCGTCTTCGTCACGTTCGTGATCCTGCCCGTGGCGCTCGCCGCCTACTACGGGTTCTTCAAGTGGCAGGGCTACGGCCCGCCCACCGACTTCGTCGGGCTGCAGAACTACCTGATCATCTTCCAGGACAAGGCGTTCCACGCGGTCCTGATGCACAACGGCTTCATCGTCGTGCTCTCGCTGGTGTTGCAGGGGCCGATCGCGATCGTGCTCGCACTGCTGCTCAACCAGAAGATGCACGGCCGCGGGCTCGTCCGCGTGCTCGTCTTCGTGCCGTACGTCATCTCCGAGGTGATCGTCGGCACCGGGTGGAGCCTGATGCTCCAGTCGAACGGCGCCGTGAACGACCTGTTCCAGAGCATCGGCCTGGGCGGACTCCGTGCGGACTGGCTGTCGAACCCCGACATCGCCATCTGGACGCTGCTCGTGATCATCTCGTGGAAGTACATCGGCTTCGCGGTGATCCTGTTCCTCGCCGGCCTGCAGAGCATCCCCGAGGAACTGTTCGAGGCCGCCGCCATCGACGGCGCCGGCTACTGGCAGATCCAGCGGCGCATCACGCTGCCGCTGCTCGGCCCGACCATCCGCATCTGGGCGTTCCTGTCGATCATCGGCTCGCTGCAGCTGTTCGACCTCGTCTACATCATCTGGGGGCAGTACATCGCGTCGACCGCGGGCACCTCGACGATGGCGACGTACATGGTCGCCAACGGCCGGACCTCGGGCAACTTCGGCTTCGGCAGCGCCGTCGCGGTCGTGATGTTCGTGATCTCGCTCGTGGTCGCCCTGATCTACCAGCGCTTCGTGCTCCGCCGCGACACCGCGGGTGCACTCACCGAGAGGAAGAACTGATGGCCACCACGAGCATCGTCGCCCCCGGGCGCCGGGCCGTGCGGGAGCGCCGGTCCAGTGCCGCGATCGGACGCGCGAACCCGCTGACCTACGTCGTCGCGATCCTGTTCGTCGCCGCCAACCTGGCACCCGTGCTCTACATCGTGCTGGGCGGCTTCCGGACCAACTCGCAGATCACCACGAGCCCCGCCGGGCTGCCGGCACCGTTCGAGTTCGGCAACTACGGGTCCGTGCTGTCGAGCGGCATCTTCTGGCAGCAGCTCGGCAACTCCACGATCAGCGCCGTCACGACCACCCTCGGGGTCGTCGTGCTCGGGCTGATGGTGAGCTTCGTGCTCGCCCGCTACCGGTTCGCCGGCCGCGGGGCGCTGTACGCCCTGTTCGCCGCTGGTCTGATGTTCCCGATCACCGTCGCGATCACCCCGCTGTACCTGCTCGTCAAGGACCTCGGTCTGACGAACAGCCTGGCCGGCGTGATCCTGCCGCAGATCGCGTTCGCGCTGCCGACCACCGTCATCATCCTGGTGCCGTTCCTGCGGGCGATCCCCGACGAGCTCGAGGAGGCCGCGTCGATCGACGGAGCGAGCCGTCTCGGGTTCTTCTTCCGGATGGTCGTGCCGCTGTCGCTGCCCGGCGTCGTCACGGTCGGCATCCTGGCGTTCATCGCCAGCTGGAACAGCTACATCCTGCCGCTGTTCATCCTGAACAACGAGGCGGCGTACACGCTGCCGCTCGGGGTCCAGTCGTTCTCGTCGCAGTACTCCGTCGACACCGCCAAGGTGCTCGCGTTCACCTCGATGTCGATGATCCCGGCGCTCGTGTTCTTCACGATCTTCCAGCGTCGCATCGTCGGCGGCCTGACCGGGGCGGTGAAGGGGTGACCGCGACCGACGCGACGCGGACCGCCGGACGCGATCCGCGCCTCCAGGCCGACAGCGCGACGGACGCGACGACCGCGACGGACGCAGCCGCGACGGATGCGACCGCGACGGCGACCGACGCGACCGCGACCACCGCCGGGCCCCGCGCCGACGCCCTGCTCGCCGTGATGACCCTCGACGAGAAGGTCGCCCAGCTCGTCGGCTACTGGCTCGACCAGAACGGCGTCGTCGCCCCCATGCAGGGCGAGATGGCGGCCGTGCAGCAGGGCAGCACCCTGGCGGACATCACCCGCGACGGCATCGGGCAGTTCACCCGCGTCTACGGCACCCATCCCGTCGAACCCGACGAACGTGCTGCCTGGCTCTGGGCCGAACAGCGCCGCCTGCAGCGCGAGACCCGGCTCGGGATCCCCGCGCTCGTCCACGAGGAGTGCCTGACCGGGCTCGCCGCGTGGAAGGCCGCGACGTTCCCGACCCCGCTGGCGTGGGGCGCGTCGTTCGACCCGGAGCTCGTCGAGCAGGTCGGCGCCGCGATCGGTGCATCCATGCGCCAGCTCGGCGTCCACCAGGGGCTCGCACCGGTGCTCGACGTGATCCGCGACCCGCGTTGGGGGCGGGTCGACGAGTGCATCGCCGAGGACCCGTACCTGGTCGGCACGGTCGGCACCGCGTACGTGCGTGGCCTGCAGTCCGCCGGGGTCGACGCGACCCTGAAGCACTTCCTCGGGTACTCGGCGTCGCAGGCGGGGCGGAACCACGCCCCCGTGCACGCCGGGGCCCGCGAGGTCGCCGACGTGTACCTGCCGCCGTTCGAGATGGCGCTGCGCGACGGCGGCGCCCGGAGCGTCATGAACTCGTACGCCGAGATCGACGGCGTGCCCGTCGCGGCGAACGGCGAGCTGCTCACCGACCTGCTCCGCGACCGGCTCGGCTTCGACGGAACGGTCGTGGCGGACTACTTCTCGGTGGCGTTCCTCGAGGTCATGCACGGCATCGCCGCCGACCGTGGCGAGGCCGCGGCGCTGGCGCTCGAGGCCGGCATCGACGTCGAGCTCCCGACCGGTGACGCGTACCTCGCGCCGCTGGTCGAGCGGGTCCGCAGCGGGCAGGTGGACGAGGCACTCGTCGACCGTGCCGTGCTCCGGGTGCTCCGGCAGAAGGAGCGGCTCGGCCTGCTCGAAGCGGACGCGTTCGCCGAGGACGCCCCGACCGGGATCGACCTCGACACCCCGCTGCACCAGGCACTCGCACGCCAGCTGGCGGCGAAGTCGCTCGTGCTGCTGTCGAACGACAGCGGCAGCGCCACCGCCGACGGCACCACCCCCGTCCTCCCGCTCGCACCGGGGGCCTCCGTCGCGGTCATCGGCCCGAACGCCGACCGCGCCGAGGCCCTGCAGGGCTGCTACTCGTTCGCCAACCACGTGCTCGCTTCGCACCCCGACCTGCCGCTCGGCTTCGCGATCCCGACCGTCCGCGAAGCCGTCGCCCGGGCCCTCGGCCCGGCGGCGGTCCGCTTCGCCGCGGGCTGCGCCGTCACGGGCGACGACCGGGCCGGCTTCGCCGACGCGGTCGCCGTGGCCTCCGCCTCGGACGTCGCGGTGGTCGTCGTCGGCGACCAGGCCGGACTCTTCGGCCGCGGCACGGTCGGCGAGGGCAACGACACCGAGTCGCTCGACCTGCCCGGCGTGCAGCGTGAGCTGGTCGAGGCCGTCGTCGCGACCGGCACCCCCACCGTGATGGTGCTGCTGACCGGCCGGCCGTACGCGATCGGCTGGGCGCTCGACGGCGACCAGCCGCGTCCGGCCGCGGCCGTGCAGGCGTTCTTCCCTGGCGAGGGCGGCGGTTTGGCGATCGCCGACCTGCTGACCGGCGCGGCCTCGCCCTCGGGCCGGCTGCCACTGTCCCTGCCCCGGTCCGCCGGCGCGCAGCCGTTCACGTACCTGCACCCGCGGCTCGGCGGTCCGTCCGACGTCACGGCCGCCGACTCGACGCCGGTGCGGCCGTTCGGCTTCGGCCTCGGCTACACCGACTTCGCCTACGACGAGCTCGTCGTCGACCCGGACGTCCGTTCCGACGGCGTCTTCACCGCGTCGGTGACGGTCCGGAACACCGGGTCCCGTGCCGGCGAGGACGTCGTGCAGCTCTACGGGCACGACGTGCACGGCAGCGTCACCAGGCCCGAGGTGCAGCTCCTCGGGTACGCGCGGGTCGCGCTCGCCGCGGGGGAGTCCGCGCGGGTCCGCTTCCGCGTCCCGGTGCAGCGCTTCGCGTTCACCGACCGTCGGATGCGCAAGGTGGTCGAACCCGGCGACGTGCAGGTCTGGGTCGCGTCGCACGCGGCGGCGTCCCGGCCGGGAGGCTCGGTGGCAGCGGGTGGGATCATCGCCTCGGGCGACGGGCCGGTCCGACACCCCGTCCCCGGCACCGCCACGGAGCGCGCCACCGTCGCGGTGACGGGCGCGGTGCACGAGGTCACCCCGGGCGACCCCCGCCTGGTGGAGTGGTCGCTCGTCTGACCTGGTGACGGACCACGCGCCCTGGGCGTGACCGAGTGACGGACGGGAGGCGCGGTGCGGGCTCGCACCGCGCCTCCTGTCCGTCAGCGGGTCGCGGTCACCCGACCGGTTCGATCCGGTCGGACAGGTCCAGTGACCAGACGGCGACGCCTGTCAGGCCGAGCCGTTCCGCCAGGGCGACCCGTTCGCGCAGCGAGCGTGCGTCGGACCACCAGAGCACCTCACCGCTCGGCAGGGTCGCGGTCCACTCGCCGACCGTCGCGTCCCAGCGGGCGGTCGCGCCCGCCTTCCGGACCCGGAGTCGGGCCTGGGCGTCGGAGAGCTGACCGGCCGGACGCTTCCCCTTCCAGTGGTAGCCGTACCCGGCGACACCGAGCACGATCTGGTCGGCGGGAGCGAGGGTCGCGAGTGCACGGGCTGCCTTCGACGACCACGCGAGCGACCCGACCGGGCCGGGTGCGTCCGGCTCCCAGGGGCCGTGCTGGTCGTAGGCCATGAGCGTCAGGTGGTCGAGCGGGGCGCGGAGGGCGCGGACGTCGTAGCCGAGGCGGGCGTACCCGGCGGCGGTGGTCGACGCGGACAGGGCGATGTCGAGCCGGACGTCGTCGCCGACGGCGGCCCGGAGCTCCCGGGCGAAGGCGGTGAGACCGGGCTTCTCGGCCGGGGTCAGCGCCTCGAGGTCGATCATGACCGAGTCCCAGCCGCCGGTGGCCACGTCGGCGGCGAGCGATCGGACGACCCGGGCGCGGTTCGCGGGCGAGGTGAGCAGCTTCCGCGCGATCGGCTCGCTGAAGTCCCCGTCGGCCTCGGAGTAGTTGCTGACGAGCAGCTGCGCGGTGAGGCCGTTGGCGTGCGCCCGGTTGCGCTGGGCCTTGGCGGCGCGCGAAGGGACGGTGACCTTCGTGCCGGTGCGGTTCACCAGCAGGCCGTCGACGCCGACCACGTCCATCGCGGTGGCGTCCGCGTCCACCAGGGCGGTGTCGGCGTTCTCGGGCTGGAAACCGGTCACGTCGAACCCGTCGGCCTGGGCGGCGGTCGGGGCCGTGCAGCCGGCGAGTGCGAGTCCGGCGGTGAGCGTGGCGGCGAGCAGCGCGGAGCGGCGTCGACGCGGGGTGGTGGTCACGGGGAGGGGCATCCTGTCGTTCGTGCCCGGTCGGGGCGCGTCGTCGGCGCCCCGGTCAGGAGGCGCTGATGGTCGTGGTGGGTCGTGCCGGCGGGGCGCCGGCGACGTCGTCGGCGGAGACCGGGCCCTCGGCGTCCGTCGGTTCCGGGCTCAGGACGAGGCCGGAGCCGCTCGCCGCGCTCGCGTAGAGCTCGTCGAGCCACGAGCGGTTCACGCTCGGGGACTTGCCGCCGGCGAACTTGAAGTGCAGTCCGCAGTACGGGTGGATCCAGATGCTGCTGCGGCCGCCCCCGACGGCGGGGTCGTCCTTCCACGAGAACACGAAGCTCTCCCCGCGGCGGATGAGGTTCACGATGACGATCTGCAGGTGCGTGAGGGCACGGTCGTCGAGGCGGAGTTCGAGGGGTTGGGAGTCGTAGATGAGCTGGCCCATGGCGCTGCCTTCCGTTCGCCGGGGCCCGCCGCACGTGCCGGGCCCGCGGGGTCCATCCTGCCGCGGATCCACGAAGCGTGGCGCATTCCGTCCATCGACGGCGTGATCAGTCCCGGTCCGGGCCGATGCCCGACGGCGGGACGGCCGGTGCCGACCACGGCGGGAGCTCGGCGGACGGGTACCCGCCGTGCTCGTCCGGAGCCCGCAGCATCGGGTTGACCGCACGCAGCCGGATGCCGGAGGTGTCCCCGGCGACTCCGCGGACGGCGTTCGCCAGCAGGAATGCGACGACGTCCGCCGTGCTGCCGTCGGGGTCGTAGCCGTGCCAGGGGCGGTCGTCGCCCTGCGCGCGGCGCAGGGCATGGGCGAAGGTCGCGTCGGCGTCGTCGACCTCCACCTCGCAGTCGAGCACGATCCGGAAGCGTGATCCCTCGCCCGGGGACCCGGCGAGGTCCGACGTGGCGCGGGGGTCCGGGTCCTCCGGGTCGAACGACCGGAGCGCCGCGGACGGTGCGGTGCCGAAGGCGGCGCGGTACTCGGCCGCCATCCGGCCGGCGTTGCTGAAGTGCCAGTGCTTGGCGACGTCCGCGATGGTGCGACGGTCGGCCGGTGTCATCGACAGCAGGTCGCGGCGGACGCCCTCGAGCCGCACCCCGCGCAGGTACGACGCGGGTGAGGTCTGCAGCTCCCGTCGGAACGCGCTCTGCAGGCCGCGGGTCGACAGGTGTGCGGCGGCGGCGATGTCCGGTACGGAGATCGCTTCGCGGGCGTGGGCGTGCACGAACCGCAGCGCCTCGTGCACGGTGCGGGACAGCCGTGCTCCGCCGTGCTCGGGACCACTCGCCGTGGTCGGTGCCTGGTCCATACGTGGAGGGTACGAGTCGGTCGGGCCGATCGGCCTCCGACGCCACGACGCCGCCGTTATCCGGCGTGCGCGGATGTGGATCGCACCCGTTCGGGGGCCATTGTGGACCCCGGTGAGGGCGCTTATCGTCCAAGAGGTACTCAAACTGTCCCCCTCCGAACAGGGTCGGAGGCACGGGGACAGATCGGAGGATCTGATGAGTGGTTACGAGCGCGCACCGGGGGTCGCCCCGGTCCACATCACCTCCTACCGGGCTCGGGCACGCGCTGCCCGACGCGGGTGGATCGTGCAGTCCGAGGACGACGTCGACCGCGAGCGGTTCACCTTCGCGGACCTCCGCGCCCGGCGAGGGTCGGGCCAGTGAGCAGCGACACCGTCCCGCGGGTCGCCGTCGGCAACGCGCCCCGGACCGCCGAGCGGTGCGGCCGGACCCCCGCGGACGCCGTCCGGACGGTGCGTGCCGTGTACGACGGTCGCGACGTCCGCTTCGCCCCCACCGACCGGTTCGCGTTCCGCCACCGGACGGTGCGCCACCACAACGTCGCGCTGCTGTCGTCGGCGGTGTCGACCGCCGCCGCCGCCTCGTTCACGCCGGACGGCACGCCGGTGCTGGCGTGGTCGACCGCGGGGTGCCTGCGGGTCGACGACGACGCGCCCACCCGGCCCGGTGTGCCGGTGCTCCTGCCGACGGACCGGCCGTTCACGCTGCTCGTGCCGGCGGGGACCGTCCAGGTCCTGCGGGTCGACCGCGGCTTCCTCGACGCCGTGAACGGGGTCGTGTTCGACCACCGCTTCGCCGGCCGACTGCGATCCCGCCCGACCGAGGCCGAGGTGTCCCAGCTGCTCGCCCGCATCGATGCGGTCGCCGTCAACGCGCTGCACCCCGACCGCAACCCGGGCGGGCACCTGTCGGCACAGGTGCTGCTGGCCGAGTCCGTGCTGCGGGCCTTCGGCGGGACGGACGCCGAACCCGACGCATCGCCGGTCCGCCGGACGGTGAACACCGTGCAGCTCGCACAGGCCTGGCTCGCGGAGCACTGCGACCGGCCGCTCCAGCTCGCGGACGTCTGCGGGGCCGTCGGGGTCAGCTCCCGCACGCTGCAGGAGAACTTCGTGCAGCACGTCGGCGTGAGCCCCATGACGTACCTGCTGCAGGTCCGCCTCGACCGGGTCCGGATCGCGCTCCAGCTCGCCGACTGTGCGCAGACGACGGTGGCCGAGGTCGCGCACCGGTGGGGGTTCCGCCACATGGGGCGGTTCTCGAGCACGTACTTCCAGCGCTTCGACGAGTACCCGAAGAAGACGCTCCAGACGAGCACCTGAACCCTGACGCCCGACGTCCGCCGCCCGACGTCCGTCAGCGCAAGCGGTCCGCCAGGAACGCCGCCTGACGCTCCCAGTGCCGGAAGCCGCCACCCTCGTGCCCGTTGTACGGGTACACGACGATCTCGCGGTCGGTGGAGCCGAGGGCGTTGAACGCGGCGAAGGTCGTGCGCGGCGGCACGACGTCGTCCATCAGCGCGACCGAGAACAGCGCCGGGGCGGTGATGCCGGCGGCGTGGTTCACCCCGTCCAGGTACGCGGCGGTCGCCCACACGGTGTCGGCCGCGTCGCGGTGGACGGCGAGGTACTGCGCGAGCTCCAGGTACGGCCCGCCGACCGCGACGTCGGTGCCGTTCCGCCAGTCGGCCAGGAACGCCACGTCGGGCAGCACCGCGACGAGCGGTCCGACGTGTGCCTCGACCAGGGCCGCTGCGGCGATCGTGATGCCGCCGCCCTGGCTGCCGCCGGTCAGGGCGATGCGCTCGGGGTCGATCCCGGGCAGCGTGCGCACCGCCTCGACGAGCCGCACGGCGTCGGTGTAGACGCGGCGGTAGTAGTGGTCGGCGGGCGAGCCGATGCCGCTCGTCATCCAGCCGCTGGCGTGCGGTGCGGAGCCGTGCGGGTCCGGGGTGTCGCCGCCGGCCCACCCGGAGCCCTGGCCGCGGGTGTCCATCACCACGTGCACGTACCCGGCGAGGGCCCAGTGCACGCGCTCGCCCGGGCGACCGCGTCCGCCGCCGTAGCCGAGGAACTCGACGACGACCGGCAGTGCGCCCGGCTCGTCGGTCACGGGACGGTTGACCCACGCCCGCACCGGGTCACCGGCGAACCCGGGGAACGTCAGGTCCTCGACGACGAGCCCGGTCACCGGGGTCTCGGCCGGCACGAGGGTCACCTCGACGCCCTCGCCCGCGGTCCGGGCGGCGGCGATCGTGTCCGCCCAGAAGGCGTCGAAGTCAGCGGGACGACGGACGTCCGAGCGGTGGGCGCGGAGCGCGTCGAGGGGCAGGTCGGTCAGTGGCATGGGTGTCCTCCGGGGACGATGATGCCCCCGGCGCCCTGGTGGAGGGCGCCGGGGGCGGGGAGTGTCGGATCCGGTGCGTCGGTCAGCGCGCCGCGGCGCGGTACTGCTCGAGCACCTCGGGGTGCGGGTCGGACGGCACGGTGGTCGTCGCGGTGTCCCACGTCGGCAGGGCACCGGTGAGCGCCCACGCGGCCTGCTTCGCAGCACCCGCGGCGACGTACTCGCCGGGCTCCGGCACCAGGACGTCACGGCTGAACACCTGCGCGGCGACGGCGCGGACCGCCGGGTTCCGCGCAGCGCCGCCGATGAGCAGGAGCCGCTCGACGGTCACCCCGGTGTCCTGCACCGCGGCCAGCCCGTCGGCGAGGGCGCAGAGCATCCCCTCGACGGCCGCCCGGGCCAGGTGCGCCCGGTCGGTGGTCGCCGGCGTCATGCCGAGCAGCGATGCGGTCGCGTCCGGCCGGTTGGGCGTGCGCTCGCCGACGAAGTACGGCACCAGCACGAGGCCGTCGGCCCCGGCCGGCGCCTGCAGCGCCAGCTCGCCGAGTGCGTCGTGGTCGACGCCGAGCAGGCCGCCGATCACCTCGAGCACGCGGGCCGCGTTGAGCGTCGTGACGATCGGGAGGCGCGACCCGGTCCCGTCGGCGAAGCCCGCCACGGTCCCGCTCGGGTCACGCACCTCGGCGTCGCTGACCCCGAAGACCGTGCCGCTCGTGCCGAGGGACACCGCGACGTCACCCGGGCCGAGACCCAGGCCGAGCGCTGCCCCGGCGTTGTCGCCGAGTCCGGCGCCGACGACGAGGCCGGACCGGGCGACCGCGCCGCCGGGCAGCTCGACGTCGGTGGACAGGGTGCCCATCGCCTCGTCGGGAGCGACCACGCGGGGCACGACCACGGCGTCGTCGTCACCCATCGACGCCGGCCGCATCGGCCGCCCGAGCGCGAGCTCGAACAGCTCCGGGTCGTACTCGCGGCGCACCGGGTCCCAGTACCCCGTACCGCTGGCGTCGGACGCATCCGTCGCCAGGGCGTCGAGGTCGGGGCCGAGCGGGCTCTCGTCCGCCGGTCCGTGGCCGCGGAGCCGCCACGACAGCCAGTCGTGGGGGAGCGCCACGGCCGCGACGCGGGCCGCGTTCTCGGGCTCCGCGTCACGGAGCCACCGCAGCTTGGTACCGGTGAACGACGCGACCGGCACCAGCCCCGTCCGGGCGACCCACGCCTCCTGGCCGAGCTCGTCGACCATCTGCGCGGCCGCGTCCGCACTGCGGACGTCGTTCCAGAGCAGGGCGTCGCGGACGACGCGGCCGTCGGCGTCGAGCGCGACCATGCCGTGCTGCTGCCCGGCGATGGCGACGGCACCGACGTCGTCGAGGCCACCGGCGTCCGCGACGGCGGCACCGAGCGCGTCCCACCAGTGACGGGGGTCGACGGCGGTGCCGTCCGGGTGGGACGCGCGTCCCTCGCGGACGACCGCACCGGTCGCGGCGTCACGGATGGTGACCTTGCAGGACTGGGTCGACGAGTCGACCCCGGCGACGAGCTGGCGCTCGTCCGTGTTCTCAGCCACTTCGGCGGCAGGCCGCCTCAGCGCGCGGGATGCAGCCGCTGGCGCGTCTGCCGTCAATTCCGCGCGCCCATCAGGTGCTCCATCGCGAGCTGCTGCAGGCGGACGAAGCCGAAGCCCTTGCCGCCGAAGTAGGCGTCGGCGTCGAAGTCCTCGTAGGCGGAACGGTCGGCGAGGAACGTGTCGTACGACTCGCCGTCGTTCAGCGTCGGCGTCGACAGCTCGCCGACCTTGGAGGCCTCGAGCGCTGCCTGCACCTCGGGGTCGGCGCGGAACGCCTGCGCACGCTCCTTGAGGAGCAGGTACATGCGCATGTTGGCCGACGCGGAGTCCCAGACGCCGGTGATGTCCTCGGTGCGGCTCGGCTTGTAGTCGAAGTGGCGCGGGCCGTCGTACGCCGGGCCGCCCTGCGGGGCGCCGTGCTCGAGCAGGTCGACGAGCGAGAACGCGTTCTGCAGGTCGCCGTGACCGAACACCAGGTCCTGGTCGTACTTGATGCCGCGCTGACCGTTGAGGTCGATGTGGAAGAGCTTGCCCTGGTAGAGCGCCTGGGCGATGCCGGCCGTGAAGTTCAGGCCCGCCATCTGCTCGTGGCCGACCTCGGGGTTGATGCCGAACAGCTCCGGGCGCTCGAGCGTCTCGGTGAAGGCGATCGCGTGGCCGAGGGTCGGCAGGAGGATGTCGCCGCGGGGCTCGTTCGGCTTCGGCTCGATGGCGAACCGGATGCCGTAGCCCTTGTCGGTGACGTACTGGGCGAGCAGGTTGACGGCCTCGCGGTACCGCTCGAGCGCTGCCTGCACGTCCTTGGCGCTGTCGTACTCGGAGCCTTCGCGGCCACCCCACATCACGAACGTCGACGCGCCGAGCTCGGCGGCGAGGTCGAGGTTGCGGAGCACCTTGCGGAGCGCGAAGCGGCGGACCTGCCGGTCGTTCGAGGTGAAGCCGCCGTCCTTGAAGACCGGGGCCGAGAACAGGTTCGTCGTGACCATCGGCACGACGAGCCCGGTCGACTCGAGGGCACCCTTGAGGCGGTCGATCTGGGTCTGGCGTTCGGCGTCGGTGGAACCGAACGCGAACAGGTCGTCGTCGTGGAAGGTCAGGCCGTAGGCCCCGAGCTCGTCGAGCTTCTCGACCGCCTCGACCACGTCGAGGGCGGGTCGGGTCGGCCCGCCGAAGGGGTCGGAGCCGTTGTAGCCGATGGTCCAGAGACCGAAGGAGAACTTGTCTGCACGGGTGGGCGTCGTTGCCATGGTGGTCACCGTTCGTCGTCGAAACAAAATGTTGCCGCGCCCAACATAAGCGGTAGTGTTGGCTGTGGCAAGCACGTGATCGCAAAGGAGCGAGCGGATGGCAAGTGAGTCGACGGTGCAGCAACGACTGCGGGTCGCGATGGTGGGGCACGGCTTCATGGGAGCCGCACACTCACAGGCGTGGCGGACCGCCCCCAGGTTCTTCGACCTCGGCGCCGAGCCGGAGATGGCGGTGGTCGTCGGGCGTGATCCCGAACGCACCGAGGCCGCTCGGCAGCAGTACGGCTGGCAGTCGGCGTCCACCGACTGGCGTGCCGTCGTCGCCGATCCGGACATCGACGTCGTCGACGTCGTGTCCCCGGGGTCCTCGCACGTCGAGATCGCGATCGCCGCGCTCCAGGCCGGCAAGCACGTCCTGTGCGAGAAGCCGCTCGCGAACACCGTCGCCGAGGCCGAGGCGATGACCGCCGCCGCCGACAGCGCCCGTGCACAGGGTGTCCGGGCGATGGTCGGGTTCAGCTACCGCCGGGTGCCGGCCATCGCGTTCGCGCGGCAGCTGGTGCAGGACGGACGGATCGGCACCGTGCGCCAGGTCCGCGCGCTCTACCTGCAGGACTGGCTGGCGGACGAGGACGGCCCGATGACCTGGCGCCTCGACAAGTCGCTCGCCGGCTCCGGGGCCCTCGGGGACATCGGCGCGCACGCCATCGACCTGGTCGAGCACGTCACCGGTGCGTCGCTCGCCACCGTCTCCGGCACGCTCGAGACCTTCGTGACGGAGCGTCCGCTGATGGCCGAGGGGGTCGGGCTCTCCGGCACCGCGTCGAGCGAGCGCGGGCAGGTCACCGTCGACGACGCCGCGTTCTTCACCGCCCGCCTGGGTGGCGGCGCGGCCGACGGTGCGATCGGCACGTTCGAGGCCACGCGCTACGCGACCGGGCGGAAGAACGGTCTGACGCTCGAGATCAGCGGGTCCGAGGGCGCGATCCAGTTCGACCTCGAGGCGATGAACGAGCTCCGGCTGTACGAGTCGAACGCCCCGGCGGGGGAGCAGGGGTTCCGCCGCATCCTCGTCACCGAGCCCGAGCACCCCTACATGGCCGCGTGGTGGCCGACCGGGCACCTCATCGGGTACGAGCACACCTTCAGCCACCAGGTGAAGGACTTCGTCGACGCGATCGTCGCCGGCACCGACCCGTCGCCGTCGTTCGCCGACGGCCTGCACGTGCAGCGGGTCCTCGACGCGGTCGAACGCAGCGCCGCCGCCGGCAGCACCTGGACGGCGACCTCGTGAGCGCCGCCGAGCAGACCCGCCAGGCGCTCGTCGTCCGCGGCGGGTGGGACGGCCACCAGCCCGTCGAGACCACCGACCTGTTCGTCCCGTTCCTGCGCGAGAACGGGTTCGAGGTCCGGGTGTCGGACTCGACGGCCGTCTACGCCGACGCCGCCGTCATGGACGAGGTCGACCTGATCGTGCAGGTCGTCACGATGTCGACCATCGCCGACGACGAGTTCGCCGGGCTGCAGCGCGCGGTCCTGGGCGGCGCCGGACTGGCCGGCTGGCACGGCGGCATCGCGGACGCGTTCCGGAACACCGCCGACTACCTGCACATGGTCGGTGGCCAGTTCGCCCACCACGCCGGCAAGCACCCCGACGAGCGCGTCGGGGAACAGTCCGACAACTACATCCCCTACACGGTGCACCTCACCGACCTCGGGCACGAACACCCGATCACGCAGGGCATCGAGGACTTCGACCTCGTCACCGAGCAGTACTGGGTGCTGTCCGACGAGTACAACGACGTCCTCGCGACCACCACCCAGGACGCGCGCGACTTCGATGCCTGGAACCGCCCGGTCACCGCACCGGCGATCTGGACACGGCAGTGGGGCGAGGGCCGCGTGTTCGTCTCCGCACCAGGGCACCGCCTCGAGGTCGTCGAGTCGCAGCCACTCCGCACCATCATCGAACGGGGACTCCTGTGGGCAGCACGGTGAACGAACGAGCACTGCGGGTCGGCGTCGTCGGCGTGGGCGTGATCAGCCAGCAGTACTTCGAGCACTTCCCGGCGCTGCCCGGGCTGTCGCTCGTGGCGGTCGCCGACCTCGACGTCGCCCGTGCCCAGCAGGTCGGTACTGCACAGGGCGTTCGCGGCACCACCGTAGACGACCTGCTCGCCGCCGACGACGTCGACGTGGTGCTCAACCTGACGATCCCGGCCGCGCACGCCGACATCGCCACCCGGGCCCTCGCCGCCGGCAAGCACGTCTACGGCGAGAAGCCGCTCGCGATGTCCACCGCCGAGGCCGCACCGGTGCTCGAAGCAGCCCGCGCCGCCGGCCTGCGCGTCGGCAGCGCCCCGGACACCGTCCTCGGCACGGGCATCCAGACCGCACGGGCCGCCCTCGACGACGGCGCGATCGGCACCCCGGTCGGTGCCGCCGTCGCCTGGAGCGCCCCCGGGCACGAGCTCTGGCACCCCGCGCCGGCGTTCTACTACCAGCCGGGCGGCGGACCGCTCCTCGACATGGGGCCGTACTACCTGACCAGCCTCGTCACGTTCTTCGGGCCGGTCGTCCGGGTCAGCGGCAGCGCCACCCGCTCCACCCGCGAACGGACGATCGCCACCGGGCCGAACGCCGGCACGTCGATCCCGGTCGACATCGACACGCACGTCGTCGCGATCCTCGAGCACGAGGACGGGGTGGTCTCCACCGTGACCGTCTCGTTCGAGGTCTGGGCCACCCGCGCCCCGCTGTTCGAGGTGTACGGCACCGCCGGCACCCTGTCCGTCCCGGACCCGAACCGGTTCTCGGACACCGTGTCGATCGCCACCGCCGAGGACCGCGCGTGGCGCGACCTGCCGGTCGCCGCCGGGTACGCCGACGCCGGCCGCGGCTACGGCCTCGCCGACATGGCCCACGCGATCGCGACGGACCGGCCGCACCGAGCCTCCGGTGACCTCGCGTTCCACGTGCTCGAGGTCATGGAGGCGGTCTCCGCCGCCGCCCGAGACCACTCGGTCGTCGACGTGCACTCGCGCGTCGAGCGACCCGCCACCGTCCCCGCCGGGTCCGCACCCGGATCCTGGTGACGGAACCCGACCACCGCGAAGAAGGACGACGACGATGACGACGACGGACGCGAGCGACACGACGGAGACGACCCGGGCCTCCAGGCCGGTCACCCTGTTCACCGGACAGTGGGCCGACCTGCCCTTCGAAGAGGTCGCCCGGCTCGCCGGCGAGTGGGGCTACGACGGGCTGGAGATCGCCTGCTGGGGTGACCACCTGGACGTCCGGCGCGCCGCGACGGACCCCTCGTACGTCGCCGAGCGCAAGGCCATCCTGGAACGCAACGGGCTGCAGGTCTGGACCATCGCCAACCACCTGGTCGGCCAGGCCGTGTGCGACGACCCCATCGACCAGCGGCACGAGGACATCGTCCCGCCGCACGTGTGGGGCGACGGCGACCCCGAGGGCGTGCGGCAGCGTGCGGCCGAAGAGCTGCAGTGGACCGCCCGTGCCGCCGCGGCGCTCGGCGTGGACACCGTCACCGGCTTCTCCGGCTCGTCGATCTGGAAGACCGTCGCCGGGTTCCCACCCGTGCCCCCGGGGATGATCGACGCCGGGTACCAGGACTTCCACGACCGCTGGTCACCGATCCTCGACGTCTTCGAGGAGGTCGGGGTCCGGTTCGCGCTCGAGGTGCACCCGTCCGAGATCGCCTACGACTACTGGACCGCTGCGCGGACGCTCGAGGTGTTCCGCGACCGGCCGGCGTTCGGGTTCAACTTCGACCCGTCGCACTTCGTCTGGCAGGACCTCGACCCCGCGGCGTTCCTGCTCGACTTCGCCGACCGGGTGTACCACGTGCACTGCAAGGAGTCGGTGAAGCAGCTCGACGGGCGCAACGGGCGGTTGTCCTCGCACCTGCCGTGGGGCGACCCCCGGCGCGGGTGGGACTTCGTCACCGCCGGCCACGGGGACGTGCCGTGGGAGCGGGTGTTCCGCGTGCTGAACCACATCGGGTACACCGGACCGACCAGCGTCGAGTGGGAGGACGCCGGCATGGACCGGCTCGTCGGCGGGCCCGAGGCGCTGGCGTTCGTCCGGCAGCTCGGTACCATCGCGCCGCCGGACGCTTCGTTCGACGCCGCGTTCTCGCAGTCGCGCTGACCGGCCAACCGCGACCGCAGGACCCCACCCACCACCGAGGAGGACCCATGGCACGGCAGCCCACGGCGACGCCGGGCAACGCCGCGCGCGTCCTCCGGCTCGTCCACGAGGACGGCCCCGTCACCCGCGCCGAGCTCACCCGGCGCACCGGCCTGAACCGCTCGACGATCCTCGCGCTCGTCGGGGAACTCGTCGACGCCGGGCTCGTGCACGAGGAGACCCCCGCCGCGGGGACCCCCGGTGCCGGTGTCGGACGGCCGAGCGGGGTCGTCCGGGCGTCCGCCGACGTCCTCGCCGCCGCGGTCACGGTCGAGATCGACGCCGTCGGGGTCGCCCTCGTCGGCCTCGACGGCACCGTCCGCGACCGGCTGGTCGAGCCGCAGACCACCGTGCCGACCGCGGCGCAGGCCATCGACGCCGTCGCCCGGGTCCTCGCAGCGCTCCTCGCCCGCACCGGACCGGCGGCCCGGATCGTCGGGGTGGGCGTCGCCGTGCCCGGCATCGTCCGGGTCGAGGACGGCACCGTGCGCGACGCCCCGCACCTCGGCTGGCGTGACGAACCCCTCGCCGCACCGCTCGCGGAACGCCTGGGGCTGCCGGTCCGGGCCGCGAACGACGCCAACCTCGGCGCCTGGGCGGAACGGCTGTACGGCAGCGCCCGCGGCGTCGACGACCTCGTCTACCTGAACGGTGGCGCGAGCGGCATCGGTGGCGGGATCGTCAGCGCCGGCCGACCCTTCAGCGGCGCCGACGGGTACGCGGGCGAGCTCGGGCACACCTTCGTCGCGGCGAACGGGATCCGCTGCCACTGCGGTGCGGTCGGCTGCCTGGAGACCGAGGCCTCACGCTCCGCCCTCACCGCGGTGACCGGGACCCCGCCGGACGACCTCGATGCGCTCGCCGCGGCGCTCGCCGAGGGCCGACCCGAGGTCGAGCGGGTCGTCGACCGACAGGTCACCGCACTCGCGACCGCACTGCGGAACGCCATCCACACCGTCGACCCCGAGGTCGTCGTGCTCGGCGGGTTCCTCGGTGCGCTGCTCGGACACGTCGGCGACCGGGTCGAGACCGACGTCCGGGCGCAGACGATGGCCGCGATGACCGATCGGCTCCGGATCGTCCCGGCGGCACTCGGCCGCGACGTCCTGGTCCGTGGCGCCGCCGAGATCGGCTTCGCGGAGCTGCTGCGCGACGCCACGATGCCGGCGGCACCGGCACCGGCGACCATGTCCGCGGCGCCCGCAGCCCCCCCCTCCACCACCCACACGTCCGGCCGCGACGACGCGGCCGAGGAAGCGAGAACCGCATGACCTCCACCCAGCGCACCAGCGTCCTGCTCGGCACCCAGGACCTCACCGTCGAGGACCGCCCCGTCCCCGCCGTCGACCCCGGCGACGTGCTCGTCCGGGTCGCCGCCGTGGGTGTCTGCGGCTCAGACGTGCACTACTTCCGTCACGGTCGCATCGGCGACTTCGTCGTCGAGGAGCCCCTCGTCCTCGGCCACGAGCTCTCCGGCACGATCGAGGCCGTCGGCGAGGGCGTCGACCCGTCCCGCGTGGGGGAGCGCGTGGCCATCGAGCCGCAGCGCCCCTGCCACCGCTGCGCGCAGTGCCTGGCCGGCCGCTACAACCTCTGCCCGCACATGCGCTTCTACGCGACGCCGCCGGTCGACGGGGCCTTCACCGAGTTCGTCACCATCGAGGCCGAGTTCGCGCACGTCCTGCCCGACGCCGTCTCGTTCGAGGCCGGCGCGCTCCTCGAACCCCTGTCCGTCGGTATCGCCGCCGTGCGCAAGGCGGGCATCGTGCCCGGTTCGTCGGTGCTCATCGCCGGCGCCGGTCCGATCGGCATCATCTGCGCCCAGGTCGCGAAGGCCTTCGGTGCGTCGCGCATCGTCGTCAGCGACCTGGTGCCGGAGCGTCGTGCGCGGGCCCTGGAGTACGGCGCCACCGAGGTCGTCGACCCCACCGCCGTGTCCGTCGCGTCCGACATCGTCCCCGTCGACGCGTTCATCGACGCCAGCGGTGCACCCCGAGCGGTGTCGGACGGCATCAAGGCGGTCGGTCCGGCGGGTGCCGCGGTGCTGGTCGGG
Organism: Curtobacterium sp. MCLR17_045; assembly: GCF_003234405.1. Classification (NCBI taxonomy): domain Bacteria; kingdom Bacillati; phylum Actinomycetota; class Actinomycetes; order Micrococcales; family Microbacteriaceae; genus Curtobacterium; species Curtobacterium sp. MCLR17_045. The sequence continues at coordinate 47,415 of NZ_QKTB01000012.1, read as the reverse complement.
CTCGGCAACTCCGAGATGACCCTGCCGGTCGAGCACATCCAGAACCTCGAGGTCACGGTCACCGGGATCTTCCGGTACACGAACACGTGGCCGGTCGCCATCGAGCTGGTCGCATCCGGGCAGGTCGACCTCGACTCGCTCGTTACCGGTCGCTTCGGGCTCGACGACGTCCGCGAAGCTCTCGAGAGCGACACCGACCCGGAGTCGCTCAAGTCCGTCGTCTACCCCGGCGGCGTCCCCGCCTGAGCGGGCACGGTGCGGGCTTCGCCGGCCCGGGCCGCGTTGCGCGCCTGGTGCGGCGTTGTAGCCGGGCACGGTGCGTGGAAGCTCTCACGGGGTGACGACGCACGCACGGTGCGGACGGGAGGCGCGGCGCCAGGCCGCCCCGGTCCTCCCGTCCGGCACGGTGCGCGGCCTGTCGGACGGTGCGGTGTTGGCCGCCTGGTGCGGCGTTGCCGCCGGGCACGGTGCGGACGGGAGGCGCGGCGCTAGGCCGCCCAGCGCCTCCCGTCCCGCACGGTGCGGGTTTCGCCGGCCTGGGCCGCGTTGCGCGCCTGGTGCGGCGTTGCCGCCGGGCACGGTGCGCGGAAGCTCGCACCGGGTGACGACGCACGCACGGTGCGGACGGGAGGCGCGGGGCCAGGCCGCCCCGCGCCTCCCGTCCCGCACGTGACCCGGAACGGGGCCACCGCCGCGTCACCGGGACGCGCTACGGTTCGCGCATGACCGCTTCACCGGCCGCCGTCGTGCCGCAGCGCACCGACCGGCGCGCGCTCGTCTCCTGGGCGCTCTGGGACTGGGGTTCCGCCGCGTTCAACGCGGTCGTCACCACCTTCGTGTTCAGCACGTACCTGGCCAGCCGGGCGTTGGTGGACCCGGCGCTCGTCGGCGACACGTCCGCGGCCGGCAAGGCGATCGTCGAACGCGAGCTCGCGCACAACGCGGCCGTCGTGTCCACCGCACTGACCATCGCGGGGATCGTCGTGGCCCTGGTGGCACCGGCCATGGGGCGGCTCGCGGACTCGTCCGGACACCGCCGCCGGTCGGTCCTCATCGCCACCATCGGCGTCGCGCTGTCGATCGGCGGCATGGTCTTCGTCGCGCCGAGCCAGCCGTACCTGCTGCTCGGAGCTGCACTGCTCGGCATCGGCACCGTCGCCTACGAGATCGCGAGCGTCGGCTACAACGCCATGATCGGGCAGGTCGCCTCCGGGGAACGCACCGGCCGCGTCTCCGCCATCGGCTGGGCGGCCGGGTACTTCGGCGGGATCGTGCTGCTCGTCCTGCTGCTCGTGCTCTGCATCCAGGACTTCCGGGGTGACGGGGTCGTCGGCGGGCTCCTGCAGTTGCCGGCCACCGTCGCCACCGGGCAGTGGGACGTCCGCGTCGCGATCGGCATCGCCGCCGTCTGGCTGGCCGTCAGCTCGATCCCGCTGTTCCTCACCGTGCCCGAGGCGGTGCCCGACCGCACCCGCGGCGGCGGCGTGTTCAGTGCCTACGCGGACCTCGGCCGGGACATCGCGCGGCTGTGGCGCGAGCGCCGCAACGTCCTCGCGTTCCTGCTCGCCAGCGCGGTGTTCCGCGACGGCGTCGGGGCCGTCTTCACGTTCGGCGGGATCGTCGCCGCGCAGGTGTTCGGGTTCACGCCGTCGCAGGTCATCCTGTTCGCCATCGCCGCGAACGTCGTGGCCGGCATCGCGACGTTCGTCTCCGGACGCCTCGACGACCGGTTCGGGTCGCGTGCGCTCATCATGGTCTCGCTCGTCGGTCTCGCCGTGTGCGGGGTCGGGGTCTTCGCCGCCGGCAACGAGACGCAGTGGTTCTGGGTGCTCGGGCTGACCCTCGCCGTGTTCGTCGGCCCGGTGCAGTCGTCGTCCCGCGCGTACCTGGCGCGGCTGACGACCCCCGGCCGCGAGGGCGAGCTCTTCGGCCTCTACGCCACCACCGGCCGGGCCGCGTCGTTCCTCGCGCCGGCGCTGTTCGGCGTCGCGGTGACCGTCGGTGGGTCGACCCGGTTCGGGATCCTCGGCGTGGTCGTCGTGCTCGTCGCCGGGCTGGTGCTGATGGCGTTCGTCAAGCGGGAACCGCAGGGCGCGCGGGCCTGATCCTCGGCGTGCGGGGTCTGCCATAGGTCCCCGTCAGGCGGCCTGGAGGCGCGGTGCCCGTCCGTCCACAGGCTGCGGTTGTGCGCACGGTTCCGCACAGAACCGTGGTCGCGTCGGGCGACCCGGGTCGCGGTGCGCCAGGATGGGTGCATGACCGACCAGCGCATCGCCGTCGTCGTCCTCGCCGCCGGGCAGGGCACGCGCATGAAGTCGTCCACGCCCAAGGTGCTGCACCGGCTCGCCGGACTGCCGCTCATCGGGCACGTCCTGCGCACGGCGTCGTCACTCAGCCCCGAGCACGTCGCCGTCGTCGTGCGGCACGAGCGTGACCGCGTCGCGGCCGAGGTCGTCGAGCGCGCCCCCGACGCGATCGTCGTCGACCAGGACGACGTCCCCGGCACCGGCCGTGCGGTCGAGGTCGCGGTCGAAGCGCTGCCCGCCGACTTCGACGGCGCCGTCGTGGTGCTGTCCGGCGACGTCCCGCTGCTCGACGCCGCATCGCTCCGGCTCCTCGTCGACGCCCACGTCGGCGGCGGCAACGGCGCGACCTTCGTGAGTGCCATCGCCCCGGACCCGACCGGCCTCGGACGGATCGTGCGCGATGCCTCCGGCGCCTTCGTCAGCGTCGTCGAGCACAAGGACGCGACAGCCGAGCAGCTGACCATCACCGAGGCGAACGCGGGCATCTACGCGTTCGACGTGGCACGCCTCCGGGCGGCCCTGCCGTCGCTCACCACGGCGAACGCCCAGGGCGAGAAGTACATCACCGACGCTCCCGCGCTGATCAGCGAGCGCGGCGGGCGCATCGACGTGGTCACCCTGACCGACCCGTGGCTCGTCGCCGGCATCAACGACCGTGCCCAGCTCTCCGACGCCGCGCGTGAACTCAACGCCCGTATCGTCCGCCGCCACCAGCTCGCCGGCGTCACCGTGCAGGACCCCGCGTCCACCTGGATCGACCTCGACGTCACGATCGAGCCCGACGCAGAGGTCCTGCCCGGCACCCAGCTCATCGGCGCCACCGCGATCGCCGCCGGTGCCGTCGTCGGACCGGACACCACGCTCCGCGACACCGAGGTCGGCGCCCGCGCCACCGTGAACCGCGTCGACGCCACCCTCGCCGTGATCGGGGACGACGCCTCGGTCGGCCCGTTCGCCTACCTGCGGCCGGGCACGATCCTCGGTGACGACGGCAAGATCGGCACCTTCGTCGAGACGAAGAACGCCCGGATCGGCCGGGGCAGCAAGGTCCCGCACCTGTCCTACATCGGCGATGCCGAGGTGGGCGAGGACTCGAACATCGGCGCGAACACCATCACCGCGAACTACGACGGCGTGCACAAGCACCGCACCGAGGTCGGCTCGAACGTCCGTACAGGCTCGCACAACGTGTTCGTCGCCCCCGTTAGGATTGGTGACGGTGCGTACACCGGTGCCGGGACCACCGTCCGCAAGGACGTTCCGGCAGGATCGCTCGCGATCAGCTACGCCCCACAGCGCAACACCGACGGATGGGTCGAGGAACACCGACCCGGCACACCGGCGGCCGAGGCTGCTCGGCTCGCGAACGGCGAATAGATCCCGGCGACCACCCGTCGCCGACATCGACCCCTCGTGGGTCAGGGAGTGAGCACCGCACTTGTCCGGAATCAAGACAACCGGCCAGAAACGACTCGTCCTCGTCTCGGGGCGAGCACACCCGGCGCTCTCTGCCGAGATCGCGGAGGAGCTCGGGGTCGACCTCGTGCCGACCGATGCCCGGACCTTCGCGAACGGTGAGCTCTACGCCCGCTTCGACGAGTCGGTCCGTGGCTGCGACGCCTTCGTCATCCAGTCGCACACCGCGCCGATCAACGAGTGGCTCATGGAGCAGCTCATCATGGTCGACGCGCTGAAGCGTGCCTCGGCGAAGCGCATCACGGTCGTGGCGCCGTTCTACCCGTACGCCCGTCAGGACAAGAAGGGCCGCGGCCGCGAGCCGATCTCGGCCCGCCTCGTCGCCGACCTGTTCAAGGCCGCCGGCGCGCACCGCATCATGAGCGTCGACCTGCACGCCGCGCAGATCCAGGGCTTCTTCGACGGCCCCGTCGACCACCTGTTCGCCATGCCGGTGCTGCTCGAGCGCTTCCGCCAGATCCTCGACCCGAAGACGCTCACCGTCGTGTCGCCCGACATGGGCCGCGTCCGTGTCGCCGACATCTGGTCCGAGAAGCTCGGCGCCCCGCTCGCCATCATCCACAAGCGCCGCGACCCGCTCGTGCCGAACCAGGTCTCGGTGCACGAGATCGTCGGAGACGTCAGCGGCCGCGTGTGCCTGCTCGTCGACGACCTCATCGACACCGGCCGCACGATCGCCAAAGCTGCCGAGGCGCTCAAGAACGCCGGCGCCACGGGCGTCGTCGTCGCCGCGACCCACGCCGTGTTCTCCGACCCGGCCACCGAGCTGCTGCAGAGCGAGTTCATCGACCGCGTGGTCGTGACGGACACCCTGCCCCTCCCGATGGACAAGCGCTGGGACCGCCTCGAGGTCCTGCCGATCGCCCCGCTCATCGCCCGTGCCATCCACGAGGTCTTCGACGACGGTTCCGTGACGTCGATGTTCGACGGCGCCGCTTGACACATCCCGCGCGTGATGCCCTCGCGGCCCGGCTCCGGGCCGCGGGGTGCGTCTTCGCCGAGGACGAAGCCGACCTGTTGCTCGAGGCCGGCGACGGTGAGCCGGTGCGGCTCCGCACCCTCGTGCAGCGTCGGCTGGCCGGTGAGCCGCTGGAGTACGTGCTCGGGTGGGCTGCCTTCGACGGGCATCGCATCCGGGTGACCCCCGGGGTCTTCGTGCCGCGAGCCCGCACCACCGTCGTCGTCGAGCAGGCTGCGCGTCGGCTGCAGCGCTACGACCGCGTGGTCGACCTGTGCTGCGGTGCCGGCGCGATCTCGGTCGCCCTGTTCGGTCGGGTCGGCGCGCTCGACCTCGTCGCGACCGACATCGACCCGGACGCCGTCGACGTCGCAGCCGAGAACATCGGCGACCGCGGCATCGTCGTCGCCGGAGACCTGTTCGCGCCGCTGCCCGATCGGTTCCGCGGGGCCGTGGCGGTCATCGCGGTGAACGCCCCCTACGTGCCGACGGCCTCGATCGAACTCATGCCGAGCGAGGCCCGCGAGCACGAACACCGTGTCGCGCTCGATGGTGGTGCGGACGGCCTCGAAGTGCACCGCCGGATCGCAGCGGGTGCGGGGGAGTGGCTCCGTCCCGGTGGCGCCGTGGTCATCGAGGTGTCCGAGGCCCAGGCCGAGGCGTCCGCCGCTGCGTTCACGGCCGCCGGCTTCTCCACCGTGATCGAGCGGGACGCCGAGGTCGACGGCACCTGCGTCGTCGCGACCCTGCCCGCCTGACCCCGGTCTGTACGCCTGGTCCTGGTCTGCCTGGCCGTGGTGCCGAGCGGTCACGACATGCCGCTCAGGTTCGTCGAGCCGGCACGAAGTGTCGCCTGCGCGTCCGGGAACCGACGCTTTCTGCGCCCCCGGCGTGACGCACGTGGCGTGTCGCGCGGCCAGGGCGAGGGGCGGGGCGGGCTGTCACCGGGCCTCCAGGCCGTCTGGTGACCGGAGCGGGCCGGCGCCGAGCGGTCACGACATGCCGCTCAGGTTCGCCGAGGCGGCACGAAGTGTCGCCTGCGCGCCCGCGAACCGACACTTTCTGCACCCCCGGCGCGACGCACGTGGCGTGTCGCGCGGCCAGGGCGAGGGGCGGGGCGGGCTGTCACCGGGCCTCCAGGCCGTCGGGTGAGCGGAGCGCGCCGGCGTCGAGTGATCACGACATGCCGCTCAGGTCCACCGAGGTGGCACGAAGTGTCGCCTGCGCGTCCGCCTACCGACGCTTTCTGCCACCTCGACGGCCGTCTGCGGGCGTGTCGCGGACCCGCTCCAGGACGGTCAGCGCGCGTCGACCGTCACCGTGTGCCAGCCCGTCGCACCGTTGGGAGCCGGCGGCCGGTCCACGCTCGTCTGCACCTCGCCGTCCGCACTGGTCGCGCGCACCTCGATGCGGTGCGAGCCGGTGGTCGGCGTCCACCGCACCACCCACTGCCGCCAGGTGTCCGCGGAGACCGAGTCGGCGAGTTCGGCGCGCTGCCAGTCGCCGCCTCCGACGCGGACCTCGACGGCCTTCACGCCCTTGTGCGGCTGCCACGCGACCCCGGCGATCGCGACCGGCTTGCCTGCGGTCACGGTCGACCCGTTCCGCGGGGTGTCGATGCGGGACTCGAGCTTGACCGGGCCACGCTCCGACCAGCCACGCGGGGTCCAGTAGCCCTGCGCGTCGGCGAACCGGGTGACCTCGAGCTCGGTGACCCACTTCGTCGCCGAGACGTACCCGAACAGGCCCGGCACGACCATCCGCACCGGGAACCCGTGCTCGGTCGGCAGGGGCTCGCCGTTCATCCCGACCGCGAGCAGCGCCGCGGTGCCGTCGTCCTGCAGCACGTCGAGCGGGGTGCCGGCGGAGAACCCGTCGATGCTCCGTGAGAGCACCATGTCGGCATCGCCCGTCGGACGTGCCCGGGCGAGGAGCTCCCGGATGGGGTAGCCCAGCCAGCGGGCCGTGCCGATGAGGTCACCGCCGACCTCGTTCGACACGCAGCTCAAGGTGGCCACGTGCTCCTCGAGCGGCAGTGCGAGCAGCTCGTCCCAAGTCAGCGTGATCTCGTTCTCGACCGCGCCATGGATGCGGAGCGACCAGTCGGCGGGGTCGACCTGCGGCACCCGCAGGGCCGTATCGATCCGGTAGAAGTCGGCGTTCGGCGTGATGTAGGGGGTGATGCCGTCGACGTCCAGCGACGCACCCGCGGGGACCGCCGGTGCAGGGGTCGCGGCGGCGGGCAGCCGGATGGCCCGCCTGGCAGCAGCGGCCGCCTGCATCCCGGACGACCCCAGCCGGGAGGCGGTGCCCACCACGACCGCGACGGTCGCCGTCGCGACGCCCCAGACCAGGAACGTCCGCCGCTCCGTCGACGCCGGTCGCGGTGCCGCCGTCGGCACGGTCGCCGCGGCCTCCCACCGGCGCAGCCGCTGGAGCAGCAGGCGCAGGACGACCACTGCTGCCGCGATGCCGAGGACCGTCGGGGCGCCGTCGAGCGTCCCGCTGCCCGAGCGGGTACTGACGGCCAGCAGCGCCAGCACACCACCGGCGGCGAACACGAGGGCACCGAAGGGCGGTCGTGCACGTTCGAGGACACCGGCACCGGCGCTGATCGCGATGACGATCACCGTCATGAGCACGAACAGGGCGACCTTGTCCCCGGTGCCGAACACGGCGACCATGAAGTCCTTCGCACCCGGGGGAGCGAGGTCGATGACGGCGGATCCGACGGCGACCAGGGGGCTGCCCGCTCCGCCGAGCAGCAGCGCGCCGAACTCGGCGACACCGAGGAACGCGGCGGCGGCCACGACGCCGACGATCGCGGCGATCAGCGTCCAACGTCGGGTCGAAGGGGCATCGGGCCCGCCCGGGCCGTCCGACGGACCCGCCGTCGGTTGGCCGATCGGTTCGTCCGTCGTCTCGGTGGTCACCGCCCGAGCGTAGGTCGCCCGGCCGCTCGTGGGCTGTGTGTGCGGGCTTCCCCGCGCGTTCATCGGGTTCGGCCAGCAGGTGGCGCGCGGCTCGTGGGAGGATCGGACCGTGCTGCAGCGTCCGGATGGTGTCCCGCGGTCCGGTCGTGCCCGCGGTGCCGGGCGGACACCGATGTCTCCGGCACGTCGACTCGCCACCCTGCGCTGGGTCATCGTCGTCGTCTGGCTGGTCCTCCTGATCACCCGGATCGTCGTGGTCTCGACGGCGCCGGGCGTCGACCTCTCCTGGTACGGCATCGTGGAGTTCGGCGCGATCGCCCTCGGTGTCGTGGTCATCGTGGTCGCCGTCGTGCGGACCGCGACGGCACGGCGGCGGCAGGCGGACGAGGCCCTCGCGCTCGCCATCCGGCGGATCGACCCGACGGTGTGGCTGGTGCCGGCGGCGCCGACGCCCGAACTCCGTGGCGTCGTCGACGAGGTCCGTCCGGACACCCACCTCGGTTCGCGCGTGACTTGGGCCTTCGGCGCTACCGAGGCCTCCCTGTGGGAACTCGACGAACGGCGGGCGACCCGGCTGCTCGTGATCCGGTGGAGTCGTGTCGTGCACGTCGGACTCGAAGACGTGGCGGACGGCGTCGACGGCTCGGACGGCTCGGGGCGAGACGGTGGCTCCGAGCGCCCTGGCCGTTCCGCTGGCGCTCGCCGCGCGTGTGCGGTGGCGATCCACCACGTACGACCGGACGAAACCCCCGCGGTGGCGACGTTCTTCGTCCGGACCGCCCCCGGTTCGCGTCGGCTGCTCGGGCGCGGTCCACGGCTGGACCGGCTCGTCGCCGACCTGGCACGGGAACGCATCGTCGCCTGACGCGACGGAGGGCCCCGTGGTCAGCGAGGCCCTCCTTGCAGGACCCGCACCGACCTCCGTGGTCGGCAGCGGGTGCGGTCGTCAGTGCGTGGACGGCTCCTGCTCGACCTCGCGGCGGTCGTCGTCGGACCACAGCGTGTGGAAGGTGCCGTCCTTGTCGATGCGCTGGTAGGTGTGCGCGCCGAAGAAGTCGCGCTGGCCTTGGATCAGCGACGCGGGCAGACGGTCGGACGCGAGCGAGTCGAAGTACGACAGCGCGGACGAGAAGCCCGGAGCGGGGACGCCCGACGCAGCCGCGATGCCGACGATGCGGCGCCAGGCGGCTTCGCCCTCGGCCACCGCGTTCGCGAAGTACGGGTCGACCAGCAGCGACTCGAGCTTCGGGTTCTCGGCGTACGCCTCGACGATGCGGTTCAGGAACTGAGCTCGGATGATGCAGCCACCCCGCCAGATCTTCGCGACGTTGCCGAGGTCGATGTCCCAGCCGTACTCCTTCGCCCCGGCGATGATGAGGTCGAAGCCCTGTGCGTACGCGACGACCTTCGAGGCGTACAGCGCCGCACGCACGTCGTCGGCGAAGGTGTCCGGCACCTCGGCGATCTGCGGACGGTTCTTGACCGACTGCTGCACCGCGGCACGCTGCGTCGGCTTCGACGACACGGCGCGGGCGAACACGGCTTCGCCGATGCCCGAGACGGGGATGCCCAGGCCCACGGCGTTCTGCACGGTCCAGACGCCGGTGCCCTTCGAGCCGGCCGCGTCACGGATGACGTCGACGAGCGGCTTGCCGGTGTCGGCGTCGCGCTGCTTGAGGACCTCACCGGTGATCTCGATCAGGTAGGACTCGAGGTCGCCCTTGTTCCACTCGTCGAAGACCTGCACCAGGTCCTCCACCGAGAGCCCGCCGACGCGACGGAGCAGGTCGTACGACTCGGCGATGAGCTGCATGTCGGCGTACTCGATGCCGTTGTGCACCATCTTGACGAAGTGCCCGGCGCCGTCGGTGCCGATGTGGGTCACGCACGGTTCACCTTCGGCGACCGCGGCGATCGACTTCAGGATCGGCCCGAGCGTCTCCCAGGCCTCCTTCGAGCCACCGGGCATGATCGACGGGCCCTTGAGTGCGCCCTCTTCTCCACCGGAGATGCCGGTGCCGACGAAGTTCAGGCCCTTCTCGCGCAGGTCGTGCTCACGTCGGATGGTGTCGTGGAAGTTCGCGTTGCCGCCGTCGACGATGATGTCGCCCGGTTCGAAGCGTTCGGCGAGCTGTCCGATCACGGCGTCGGTGCCCTTGCCGGCCTGCACCATGATGATGGCGGTCCGGGGCTTCGACAGCGAGGCGACGAACCCGTCGATGTCCTCGGACGCGATGAACCCGGCGTCGCCGTGCTCCTGGAGCAGCTCCTCGGTACGGGCGTACGTGCGGTTGTAGACCGCCACCGTGTTGCCTTCGCGCGATGCGAGGTTGCGGGCGAGGTTCGAGCCCATCACTGCGAGTCCGACGACTCCGATGTTCGCCTGACCGTTGTTGTCTGCCACGAGGGCCTCCTTTGTCCTGACGTTGGCGCCCAACCTACGACCGGCGGTCTGGGATCGCACAGGTGTTGCGGGAACTGGGGACCAGAGTTCACCGGATCAATACTGTGGAGGGATGAGCGAGCTCGCTGTCCACCCGCCCGTCCTCGTGATGGGGGTCTCCGGCTCCGGCAAGTCCACCATCGGCCAGGCGCTCACCGACGCCCTGGTCGCGCAGGGCGAACCGTGCGTCTTCGTCGACGCCGACGACCTGCACCCGGTCGCCAACAAGGAGAAGATGCGGCAGGGGATCCCGCTCACCGACGACGACCGCTGGCCGTGGCTCGACGCCTGCGCCGAGCGGATCGCCGCGGTGGAATCGGACGGCTCCCGGTGCGTGATGGCGAACTCGGCGCTCAAGCGCGCCTACCGGGACCGGCTGCGCGAGTCCGCGCCGGGTCTCGTCATCGCCTTCCTCGACGGGTCGCGCGACCTGATCGCCGAACGGCAGTCCCACCGCCAGCACGAGTACATGCCGACGACGCTGCTCGACTCGCAGTTCGCGACCCTCGAGTGGCCGCAGCCCGACGAGGCCGCCGTCGCGGTGTCGATCGACGGATCGGTCGACGACACCGTGCGGGAGATCCTCGCCGCGCTCGCGGTCACCACCGCCTGACGAGCGTCGACGACCCGCGACGGATCCGGGCAGTTCCTCCACAGGGCGCAGTGCGGCCGTCGCCATCCCCAACCGATCCCCGGTCCCGTCCGCGTCGAGGGAGACGCTCGTACCGTCGCTCCATGACCACGATCACTGCCGCGCGTTCAGATACCACTCTTGATACCATCGACCCCATGGCCATGACCCTCCGACTCGACGACGACGAGGCAGCGGCGTTGCGCAAGCGTGCTGACCTCGAGGAGCGCTCGATGCAGGACGTCGCGCGCGCCGCCATCCGCGAGTACGTCGAGCAGCACAGCCGCAGCGATCTGATCGACGGCATCCTCGACCGAGAACTCCCGCGCTACGCCGAGGCGCTCGAACGACTCGGCAAGTGATCCACCTCACGACCGACGAGGCGTTGCACGTCGCTCGTCGGACCCTGGGAGCTGACTACGCGATCCGCGACGTCGGACTGCTCGAGGCGGCGGTCGCGCGACCCGCCGCGTCGGTGGGCGGGAACGACGCCTACCCGACGCTGGTCGAGAAGGCGGCGGCGCTCGTCCACTCCGCCGTCCGGAACCACGCCCTGGTCGACGGCAACAAGCGCCTCGGGCTGATGCTGCTCGTGGTCTTCCTCGGCGTGAACGGCGTCCGGCTCCACGCCTCGAACGATCAGGCGTACGACTTCATCGTCGCGATCGCCGAGGGGGAACTCGATGCCGTGCCGGAGATCGCTGCTGCTCTGACCGCGATGGTCTCGGACGCCTGACCGGCCGCTGGAACGGACAGCGGTCAGCGATCAGCGGCGCACCGCACTGATCGCCCCGTGCGGCCGGGCCCCCGGGTCCGTGCGGGTGTGGACGTCCACGACGTCGAAGCCCGCTTCGTCCAGCAGCGCCGCCAGGGACGCGACCGGCCAGCGGTAGGCGGTGACGACGGCGTGGTCGAAGGCCTCGACCGCGGCGCCCTCGAAGAACCCGAGCAGCAGCCCACCGCCGGGGGCGAGCACCCGACGGAACTCGGCGAGTGCCCCACCGATCTGCGACGGTTCGTGGTGGATCACCGAGTACCAGGCCAGGACCCCGTCGACGCTGCCGTCCACGAGCGGGAGCGCGTCGAGCGACGCGACCCGGAAGTCGATGTCCGCGTCCACGGCGCCGTGCGTCCGTCGTGCGTGCTCGACGAACTCAGGCGCCGCGTCGATGCCGCTGACACGGTGCCCCTGCCGTGCGAGGTGCGCCGTCCAGTGACCGGGGCCGCACCCGGCGTCGACCAGGGGACCGCTTCGACCGGCTGCCCAGGCGTCGACGAGGGCTCGGTCGTCGGGGTGGACGGTGTCCATCGACCCGAGCAGTGCCGCGTACTCGTCGGCCCGAGCGCCGTACGCCGCCGTCACCCGCTCCGTCATGCGCCCGACCGTACCGCCGCAGCGCCGAACCGTGCGAGGTTCCGTGTTCCGTGCGACCCGGCACCCCTCGCACCAGGCACGGAACCTCGCACCACGCGGCAGTGCGGCGCCGCCAGCGTCAGAGCTTGAACGTCGCCCGAGGGATGTCGGACACGATGCGGCGGGCGGTGCGGACGGCGTCCTCCTCGGAGACCTGGTGCGTGACCACGAGCGACGCCAGGTACGCCGCGTCTGCCCGCCGCGCCATGTCGTGCCTCGCGGGGATGGAGCAGTACGCGCGGGTGTCGTCGATGAACCCGGAGGTCTTGGTGAACGACGCCGAGTCGGTGACGGCCGACCGGTAGCGCCCGATGGCCGCCGGGGTGTCGATGAACCACCACGGCGCGCCCGCGTACACGGCGGGGTAGAAGCCCGCGAGCGGCCCGATCTCGCGCGAGAAGACGGTCTCGTCGACGGTGAAGAGCACGAGGTGGAACCCGGGAGCGGTGCCGAAGGACTCGAGCAGCGGCCGGAGCGGCTCGGTGAAGGACCCGACGGCCGGCAGGTCGTGCCCGGTGTCCGGCCCGAAGCGCTCGAGCGTCGGGGTGTGGTGGTTCCGGATCACCCCGGGATGCAGCTGCATGACGAGGCCGTCCTCCACGCTCATCTCCGCCCAGCGGTAGAGCATGTCGTGCCGGTACGCCGTCGCCTCGGCCTCGGTGACCGAGGACGCATCGCGCAGCGCCGCGGCGTGGATGCGCTCCCGCTCGCTCGACGGCAGGGGAGCGGAGCCCGCGTCGAGCACTCCGGTGTCCGTGGCGGTCGCACCGTGCTCGATGAAGTAGTGGCGACGTGCGCGGAGAGCCGCCAACAGCCCTGCGTGGCTGCCCGTGTCAATGCCGGCGGCCTCGCCGATCGACGCGACCACGGGCCTCCAGTCCGACCGCGTCGGGTCGAACACGGCGTCCGCGCGGAACGTGGGGAGGACCCGGCCGGTGAAGCCGGGGTCCGCCGCGAGCTGCGCGTGCGCAGCGAGGTCGTCCGCCGGGCCGTCCGTGGTGGCGAGGACCTCGATGCCGAAGGCGTCGAAGAGCGCGCGTGGCCGGAACGGGGGCGACGCCAGCAGGCCGGCGATGTGGTCGTACTGGTCGTCCGCGTTCGCCGCGGACGGCGCCTGGTCGAGCCCGAACACGTCGTGCAGCTCCGTCTCGAACCAGTAGCGCACGGGGGTCCCGAGGAAGTCGTCCCAGTGCTCCGCCAGCTGCCGCCAGATGGCACGGCCTGGCGGCGTCGGCTCAGCGGCATCGCGCCAGCGATGCGCCGACGCCGCCGGGCGAGCCTGCGAGCCCGGGCGGGGCCCCGACCGGTCCGCGCGTCCCAGCGCGGCCAGGTCCACCCCGTTCGCGTGCAGCAGGCGGAGCACGTAGTGGTCGGGCGTGATGAGCAGCGATGCGGGGTCGCTGAACGGCTGGTTCGAGGCGATCAACGCCGCATCGACGTGCCCGTGCGGCGAGATGATCGGGGCGTCCTTGACCGCCTCGTACACGGTGCGTGCCACGGCTCGCGCTCCGGGGTCGGCGGGGAACAGCCGGTCGGGGTGCGGTGCGAGCCGGGTGGGGGTGCTGGTGCGGGTCATCATCGACTCCTTCGGGGGCGGCGGGTTCGCCGGTGGCGAGTGCGGGATCAGTCGTTGTGGGCGCGCGGTGCCGGCCCGGTCGACTCGCGCACGGTCAGGTGGGTGGGCAGGGCGACGGCGCCGGACATGTGCTCCCCGGGCAGTTCGTCGGCGGGCAGGGCGCCGAGCCGTCCGAGCAGCATCCGGATCGCGACCCGGCCGGCCCGCTCGATCGGCGAGGTCATCGTGGTGAGCGGCGGGTTGCAGAAGTCGGCGCCGAAGATGTCGTCGCAGCCCACGATGCTCATGTCCTCGGGGACGCGGACCCCGCGCTCCCGCAGCCGGGCGAGCATCCCGATGGCGATCAGGTCGTTGAAGGCGATGCACGCGGTCGCACCGGCGTGCACGGCGGCGTCGGCGGCCGCGGCGCCGGAGTCGACGAAGGGTGCGTGCGGCCCGACCCGGGCGACGCGGATCCCCAGGCGCTTGGCGACCTGCACGAGCGCGCGCCACCGACGCTCGTTCGACCACGAGCTGTCCGGCCCGGCGACGTACAGGATCTCCCGGTGTCCCAGCGACACCAGGTGCTGCACCGCCTGCTCCACCCCGCCGGGGGTGTCGATGAGCACCGAGGGCACGCCGGTGGGCCGACGGTTCACGACGACCAGGGGGATCCGTTCGGCGAACCGTGCGATCTGCGCGTCGGACAGTCGTGACGCCGTGAGCACGACCCCGTCGGCCTTCGCCCCCACGGCGGTGAGTGCGGCCATCTCGGCGTCGGCGGACTCCTCGGTGTCGACGAGCAGCTGCGTCCAGCCGGCCCCGGCGAGCTGGTGCTGCGTGCCCCGGATGACGTCGAAGTAGAACGGGTTCGTGATGTCGGACACGAGCACGGCGACGGCACGGGTGCGGCCGGACGTCAGCGCCCGGGCCTGCGAGTTGGCGACGTAGCCGAGCTCGCGGGCTGCCCGCTGGATGCGCTCCTGGGTGACGGGGTTGACCCGGTCGGGCAGGGACAGGGCGCGGGAGACGGTGGACGCGGCGACCCCGGTGGCGTCGGCGATGTCGCGGATGGTGACGCGACGTGCGGCACCAGCGGCGGTGCCGGCAGCACCGCCCGTGCGCCCGCCGCCGTCCGTCGAGAGGTCCTTCACGAGGCCGAACGTATTCGCGTCTGGCAACAAGTGGCAACCGGTTGCCGCATGTTGCCAACGGCGGAACAGTGGTGCCACCGAGCAGCGCCGCTCGGAGGAGGTCTCGAGGAGGAAACCCCCGTGAAGACGCGAAGACTGCAAGTCCGCACCATCGTCGGTGCCGTCGCCGTGGTCGCCCTCGCCGCACTGTCCCTGCAGGGATGCGCTGTGGTGAACGGCAGCGGCGACGACCCGAACACCCTCCGCGTGATGATGGGCGCGGACACCACCTACCCCAAGGAACGCAAGCAGTGGCAGCGGGAGACCGCCGCCGAGTTCAAGCGCACGACCGGTGCGGACATCCAGTGGGAGACCTACTCGTCCGCGCAGGAGGAGTTGACCGCGATCCAGACGAGCGTCATCTCCGGGCAGGGCCCCGACGTCTACGCGATCGGCACCACCTTCACCCCGACCGCGTACGCGACCGGTGCCTTCGTCGAGATGGGCACGAAGGAGTGGGACGCGATCGGCGGCAAGGACCAGTTCGACCCCGCGTCGTTCGGCATCTCCGGTCCGAGTGCGTCGAAGCAGATCGGGATCCCGTTCGCCAGCCGTCCGTTCGTGATGGCGGTGAACAAGGACCTGCTCGCCAAGGCGGGGATCACCGACATGCCCACGACGTGGGACGAGCTGACCGCCGATGCGAAGGCCACCACGGGTGACGGTCGCCACGGAATGGCGATCGCCTACGCCGACGGCTTCGACCCCTGGAAGTTCGTGTGGGGGATGGCCCAGAACGCCGGCAACACGATCGTCGACGGTTCGAAGGCCGAGATCGACAGCAAGGCCGTCGAGAACGCGTACCGCACCTACTTCGACTGGGTCACGAAGGACGGTGTCGTCGACCCGGCCGCGATCGGTTGGAACAACGCCCAGGCCCTCGCGCAGTTCACCGAGGGCAAGGCCGCGTTCTTCCCGATGACGACCACCACCGCCATCAACTCCTTCACGGACACCAAGGTCGACGGCAAGTACGAGTTCGCCCTGCTGCCGACCGTCCCGCCGGGGGCGTCCGAGCGGCCGTCCGACGGGATCGAGGCCGCCAGCATCCTGTCCGGCGACAACTGGGTCGTCGCCGACTACGGCACGAAGCAGGAGCTGTCGTTCGCGTTCGTCAAGCAGCTCAGCGCCCCGAAGGCCCAGCTCGAGTACTACGACCTGTTCGGCAACCTGCCGACCAACGCGTCGGCCGCCGCCGACCTTGCAGCCGACAACCCGCAGCTCAAGCCGATCATCGACGCCGGCCGCCTGTCCAAGCCGACCGCGTTCACCGGCGCCTGGTCCGACATCCAGCTCGCCCTGGTCGACGTGGTCGTGCAGTCGATCCCGTCGCTGAAGTCCGGCGAGGTCACCGACGACCAGCTCCGCAAGCGACTGCAGGACGCCCAGAAGGACGCCCAGGCCACCCTCGACCGTCAGAAGAACGGAGGTCTGTGATGACCAGCACGCAGACCAGGCCCCGCACCGACGCGGCGCCGCCCCGGCCGGTCCGCCCGGCCGGCAAGACGCCCCTCTACAAACGCGAGCGCCCGCTGTGGATGCTCCTGCCCGGCGGGGTCCTCATGCTCGCCGTCATCTTGGTGCCGCTCCTGGTGGGCTTCTGGATCGCGATGCTCGACCTCGACCAGTACACGCTCCGCCAGTGGTTCAGTGCCCCGTTCGTCGGGTTCGCGAACTTCACCGAGGCGTTCACGAACTCGCCGCTGCTGCACTCCATCTGGATCTCGGTGTCGCTGTCGGTGCTCGTCACCGCGGTGACCGTGCCGATCGGGGTCGCCGCCGCGATCTCGACGCAGAACCGGTTCCCCGGTCGCGGGCTCGTCCGTTCGATCTACCTGATCCCGTACGTGCTCCCGGCATTCGTCGTCGGCACGTTCTTCCGCACGATGCTCCAGCCGCAGGGGGTCGTGAACTCGATCCTGCACACCGATGTGCTGTGGTTGAACGGCTCGGCGTCGTACTGGGCGCTCGCCGGCGTGATGATCTGGACGAGCTGGCCCTTCGTCTACCTGCTGTCCCTGGCCGGACTGCAGGCCGTGGACAACGAGGTGCACGAGGCCGCCGCGCTCGACGGGGTGACCTGGTGGGCGAAGCTGCGGTACATCATCTTCCCGTACCTGCGCGGACCCCTCAGCCTCGCGGTGATCATCTCGATCCTGCACAACATCAACAACTTCACGCTGCCGTTCGTGCTGTTCGGCATCCCGCTGCCGTCCAGCGTCGAGGTGATGCCCGTCCTGACGTACATCGCGAGCTTCCAGTCGTTCCGCTTCGGCCTGTCCGCCGCGATGGCGATCTGCTCGCTCGTGATCGTCGCGATCCCGCTGTTCGTCTACCTGCGGGCGGTCAAGCTCGACACCGGCGACGACGCCGGCCCCAACCGGAAGCAGCGTCGCGCCGACCGCGCCACGCTCGCCGCCGCCCCGACCGCCGCCGACATCGACGGAGCACGCGCATGACCACCCCGAGCACGTCCTTCAGCACCCGCACCCGCCCCACCGCGACGCTCACCGAGAGCATCACGACCGGCAGCAGCGGCCGACGGAGCAAGCGTCCCTACGACACCGACGTCACCCGGCTGCTGCCGCGCTGGCTGCTCGTCACCGTCATCGCGGTGATCATCGCGTTCATCGCCGTCCCGGTGCTCTACATCCTGTTCGGCTCCGTCAACTCCGACGTCGCCGTCGCCCGTGGCGAGTACTTCCCGTCCGAGTTCACGCTGTCGAACTACGTCGAGATCTGGTCGACGGTCGCCCTCGGCGAGGGACTGGTGAACTCGATGCTCACCGCCGGTGCCGTCGCCGTCGCGAGTGCCGCGCTCGCCGTGTCCACGGCCTACGTGCTCGTCCGGTTCCGGTTCCTCGGGCGGCTGACGATCCTGCGTGGGCTCCTCGCCCTGCAGTCGATCCCCGGCACGCTCCTGCTCCTGCCGGTCTTCGTGGTGTTCTCGAACATCGCCAGCGCCACCGGCGTGCAGATCATCGGCACCCGCTGGGGCCTGTTCGTCACCTACCTGACCTTCGCCCTGCCGTTCTCGACGTGGGTGATGGTCACGTACCTGCGCGGCCTGCCGAAGGAACTCGAGGAAGCGGCGCGCATCGACGGCGCCAGCTCGACGAAGATCCTGACGAAGATCGTCCTCCCGCTGTCGTGGCCCGGCATCGTCGTGTCCGCGATCTTCGCCTTCCTGCTCGGCTGGAACGACGTCCTGTTCTCCACGATCATGACGACCCCGAACACCCGGACGGTCGCCGTGGTCCTGCAGGTGCTCGGCACCACCCAGGAGGGCGGCGCCGTCCCGATCTACGGCCAGATGATGGCCGCCTCGATCGTCTGCGCCGTCCCCGTCGTCGCCCTGTACCTGATCTTCCAGCGCTACCTGGTCGGCGGGCTCACCGCCGGCTCCGTCAAGTAGCGCTGTGCAGTCTGCCGACTTGTCCACAGACTGCCTGGAGGCGCGGTGCCAGCCCGCCCCGCGCCTCCAGTCTGGTCGCATGAAGGGAATGCAATGACCCAGCCCAGTTGGGAACTCTCCGGTTTCGGCGACGAGATCGACGCCGACCCGGTCGTCCAGGTCGCGGTCCTCCAGGCGCTCGGCGCGAGCGCCATCGAGGTCCGCAGCGCCTGGGGCGTCAACGTCGTCGACCTCGACGAGGACCAGCTCGCCGGACTCCACCGGCTGCTCGACGAGCGCGGGCAGACCGTGTCCGCGATCGCCTCGCCGATCGGCAAGGTGCCCGTCGACGAACCCGTCGAGCACGAGGTGTCACGGCTCGCCCGTGCGATCCGTGCCGCGCACGCCCTCGGCACGACGAACATCCGGATCTTCTCGTTCTACTTCGACGGCCGCAGCCCCGACGACGTCCGCGACGACGTCCTCGTCCGGATGCGGGCGCTGGCCGACCTCGCCGAGCGCGAAGGCGTGACGCTGCTGCACGAGAACGAGAAGGACATCTACGGCGACGTCCCCGCGCGGGTGCTCGACATCGTCGAGAGCGTCGGTTCGTCCGCGCTCCGCCTGGCCTGGGACAACGCGAACTACGTGCAGTGCGGCGTCCGGCCCTTCACCGACGGCTGGGAGCAGCTCGCCCCGTACGTCGACTACCTGCAGGTCAAGGACGCCCTCGCCGCCGACTCGTCGGTGGTCCCCGCGGGCGAGGGTGACGGCGAACTGCTCCAGACCCTCACCGCGCTCCGCGACGCCGGCTACTCCGGGTACGCCTCGCTCGAACCGCACCTCAGCGACTTCACCTCCCTCGGCGGGTTCTCCGGCCCCGCGGCCTTCGGTCGTGCCGGCCGGGCCTTCCGCACCCTCACCGACCAGATCGGAGTCACCCTGCGATGACCGAACCCACCAACCCGCTCCGCCTGGCCGTCGTCGGCGCCGGTGTCATCGGACGCCACCACGCCACCGTCGCCGTCCACCACCCCGACCTGCAGGTCGTCGCCCTCGTCGACGCCGTGCCCGAAGCCGCCACGAGCGCAGCCGACGCGATCGAGGCGATGGGCGTCGCCCGCCCGATCACGACGTCCACCATCGAGGAGGCGATCGACCAGACCGACATCGACGTCGTCGCGATCTGCTCGCCGTCCGGCATGCACGTGCAGCTCGCCGAGGCCGCCCTGGCCGCCGGCAAGCACGTCGTCATCGAGAAGCCGCTCGACACCACGATGCCCCGGGCACGGCAGATCGCGGCACTCGCCGCAGCCGCGCGCGACCGCGGGCTCGTCACGAGCGTCATCAGTCAGCACCGCTTCGACCCGGCGTCGGCGGCCGTCGCCCGGGCCGCGCACGACGGCGGGTTCGGCACCGTGACCTCGGGGCTCGCGAGCGTCGCGTGGTACCGGTCGCAGGGGTACTACGACTCCGGTGACTGGCGCGGCACCTGGGCGCTCGACGGCGGCGGCGCGGTGATGAACCAGGGCGTGCACACCGTCGACCTGCTCGTCTGGGCGCTCGGCCGTCCGGTCGAGATCTCGGCCCAGACGGGGCTCCTCGCCCACGACCGGATCGAGGTCGAGGACACCGCCGTCGCCACCGTCCGGTTCGCCGGCGGGGCGCTCGGGGTCGTCCACTGCACGACCGCCGCGTACCCGGGGCTCTCCGCCCGGTACGCCGTGTACGGCACGCACGGCTCCGCCATCGTCGACGACGACCGGCTCGCGTACTTCCACATCGCCCCGGACACCGCCACGCTCGAGTCCGCGTCCACCACGTCGAACGCCACCGCGGTCGCCGGTGCGGTCGACCAGAAGGACCAGGTCGTCCCGCCCGAGCACGTCGTCGGCGGCCCGGCCGAACCCGACCACTTCGCCGCGGGGCACGCTCGGCAGTACACGGACATCGTCGACGCGATCCGGCAGGGACGCGAACCGGGTGTCACCGTCGACGCGGCCCTCGTGTCGCTCGCCACCGTCCGCGGGCTCTACGTCAGCGCGACGCTCGGGCGACCCGTGCGCATCGACGACGTGATCGAGGGAACGTACGACGATGTGGTGCCCGTCGTCGGCACACCCGCCACCGCCAGCGCGACCGAAGGAGCCACCCGATGAAGTTCTCCGTGTTCACCGCCTCGACCCCCGACTGGACCCCGTCCGAAGCCGCCGAGACCCTGGCGGCGCAGGGCTGGGACGGCATCGAGTGGCGCATCGTCGACGACCGCCCGGCCGACGGCACCGAGGTCCCCGCCGAGCGGTCGTTCTGGGCGGGCAACAACTCGACCTGGCAGTACACCGGCATCCGCGACCGGGTCGGCGAGATCGCCCGGGTCACCGACGCCGCCGGGCTCGAGTACTCGGGCATCGGCGGCTACCAGCCGGCCGCCGACCACGACGGTGTCGAGACGATGCTGCGCGTGACCAGCGAACTCGGCGCCCGGCAGGTCCGCGTCACGATGCCGCACTACCGGGCCGAGCGGGAACGCACCGGCGAGACCTACCCGCAGCTCTTCGACCGCACCCGCGCCGATCTCGAGTGGGTCGCGGCGCGTGCGTCGGAGCTCGGCGTGAAGGCACTCGTCGAGCTGCACCACATGACGATCACGCCGTCGGCATCCGCGGCACTGCGACTGATCGACGGTCTCGACCCCGCACACGTCGGCGTCATCCACGACCTCGGCAACCTCGTGATCGAGGGGTACGAGGACCACCTGGCCGCGTTCGAACTGCTCGGGCCGTACCTGGCACACGCCCACGTGAAGAACGCCCGCTGGGTCGACACCGGTGACGCCCGTGCCGACGGCAGTTCGATCTGGCAGCACGAGTGGGCACCCCTGCGCACCGGCCAGGCGTCGGTGTCCGAGTACCTCGACGCGCTCCGCCAGGTCGGGTACGACGGATGGGTCACCATCGAGGACTTCTCCACCGACCTCCCGCTCGAGGCCCGCACCGCCGACAACCTGGCGTACCTCCGCTCCCTCGTACCGGTGTCGGCATGACCGATCGGCGTCCGGGCATCGTCCACCTGGGGGTGGGGGCCTTTGCTCGTGCCCACCTCGCCTGGTACACCGCCCACACCACGGGGGAGCCGTGGGGGATCACCGCCTTCACCGGCCGCTCGCCCGCCGCCGCGGACGCGTTGACCGCGCAGGACTGCCGGTACACGCTCGTCACCCGAGCCGCGTCCGGCGACGGAGCCGAGGTGGTCGACACGATCGTGGCCGCCCACCCGGGCAGCGACGACACGGCTTGGAGGCACGTGGTCGCGTCCCCGGAGACGACCATCGTCACGCTGACGGTCACCGAGCAGGGCTACCGGCCCGGTTCCGACGTGCCCGCGCGGCTGGTCGCGGGGCTCGACGCCCGCCGTGCCGCCGGGTCCGGGCGCATCGCGCTGGTCAGTCTCGACAACCTGACGCACAACGGGGCGGTCCTGCGCGACGCCGTGCTCGACGCCGTCACCGACGACGCCCTGCACGACTGGATCGAGGCGAACGTCACGTTCCCGAGCTCGATGGTCGACCGGATCACCCCGGCCACCACCGACGACGACGTCGGGCGCCTGTCGGAACTGCCGGGTGCGCTCGCCGGCGACCGGGTCCCCGTCGTCACCGAGCCGTTCGCCGAGTGGGCGCTCGAGGACGCTTTCGACGGGATCGACCGACCGGCATGGCAGACGGCCGGCGTCCGGATCGTCGACGACGTCACGCCGTACGAGCAGCGGAAGCTCTGGCTGCTGAACGGCTCGCACTCGCTCCTCGCCTACCTGGGGTTGCAGCTCGGCCACGACACCGTGGCCGAGGCGATGGACGACCCGGTCTGCCGCACCGCCGTCGAGCAGCTCTGGGACGAAGCCGCGCTCGAGCTCCCGCTGCCCGAGGCCGAGGTCACCGACGCCCGCGCGGCCCTGGTCGAGCGGTTCGCCAACCAGCGCATCCGGCACACCCTGCGGCAGATCGCGTCCGGCGGCTCGCAGAAGCTGCCCGTCCGTGTCGTCGACGTCGTGCGGCACCGGCTCGCCCGCGACCCCTCGGCCGGCATCGGCACCGGAGCGGCCACCGCCCTCGCCGCGTGGTGGTTGCACGTCACCGAGCGACCCGACCTGGTGGACGACCCCGGTGCCCCCGGGCCAGACTCGGACGTGCACGACGTCCTGGCCGTCGTCGCGCCCGAACTCGACACCACCCCCGTGGTCGCCGCCGTGACGGCGGCGGCCGACCGCATCCGCACCGCCGCGGCACGCGCCCGCGAACGCTCCAACGGAGGAGTCCACGCATGACCGACACGAACACCACGAACCCCGCGGCCCCGGTCCCCGGCGCCACCGACAGCGGGCCGGCCGAGACCACCGCCGGCCGTCCGGACACCTGGGCCTCGGCGGACCGCGGCCAGCTGATCGAGCGGGCCGAGGTCATCGTGACCAGCCCGAACCGGAACTTCGTGACGCTCAAGCTCACCACGGCCGACGGCGTCACCGGGCTCGGCGACGCCACCCTGAACGGCCGCGAGCTCGCGGTCTCCGCCTACCTGTCCGAGCACGTCGTCCCGCTGCTCGTCGGCCGTGACGCCAGCCGCATCGAGGACGCCTGGCAGTTCCTCTACCGGTCGTCGTACTGGCGCCGTGGTCCGGTCACGATGGCCGCGATCGCCGCCGTCGACATGGCCCTCTGGGACATCAAGGCGAAGGTCGCCGGGATGCCGCTCTACCAGCTGCTCGGCGGGGCATCGCGCACCGGGCTCATGGCGTACGGCCATGCCTCGGGCAAGGAGCTGCCCGAGCTGTTCGACTCCATCCGCGAGCACCAGGAAGAGGGCTACCGCTCGATCCGGGTGCAGACCGGTGTCCCCGGCCTCGAGTCCATCTACGGCATCGCCTCGAACAGGACCACCGAGGGCAACGCCGGCGTCCGCTACGACTTCGAGCCCGCGCAGCGCGGTGCGTACCCGGCGATGGAGGACTGGGACACCCGCGCCTACCTGCGCCACGTGCCCACCGTGTTCGAGGCCGTCCGCAACGAGTTCGGCCCCGAACTGCCGCTGCTGCACGACGGCCACCACCGGATGACCCCGCTGCAGGCCGCCAAGCTCGGCAAGTCGCTCGAGCCCTACGATCTGTTCTGGCTCGAGGACTGCACCCCCGCCGAGAACCAGGAGGCCCTGAAGCTCGTCCGGCAGCACACCACGACGCCGCTGGCGATCGGCGAGGTCTTCAACACCATCTGGGACTTCAAGGACATCATCCGGGACCAGCTCATCGACTACGTCCGCGGTGCCGTCACGCACATGGGTGGCGTCACGCCGCTCAAGAAGACGATGGAGTACGCGGCGCTGTACCAGGTCAAATCCGGCTTCCACGGGCCGACCGACATCTCCCCGGTGGGCCTTGCCGCGCAGATGCACCTCGGGCTCGCGATCCACAACTTCGGCATCCAGGAGTACATGCAGCACGGACCGCAGACCAACCAGGTGTTCCACCAGACGTTCACGTTCACCGACGGCTACCTGCACCCGGGTGACGAGCCGGGCCTCGGGGTCAGCCTCGACGTCGACGAAGCCGGCAAGTACCCCTACGAGCAGGCGTACCTGCCGTTCAACCGCCTGGCCGACGGCACCGTCCACGACTGGTAGTCCCTGGCATCCTGGCTGGCACAGTGGTCGCATGGAGTTCGCCGACGTCGCGAGGGAGCTGCTGCTCGTCGCGCCGCAGGACTTCGTCGCCGAGCGCACCGCACGGCAGCGCGCGGCGCGGAAGGACGACCGTGCCCTCGCGACCGAGATCGGGAAGCTCCGGAAGCCCTCACCGGCCGCCTGGGTGATCGACCTGCTCGCCCACGACGGTGCCCTCGACGACGCCGTCGACCTCGGACCGGCGCTCCGCAAGGCCCAAGCCGACGCCGACCCCGACGCGATCCGGACCCTCCGTCGGCAGCGGACCGAGGTCGTCGACGCCCTCGCACAGGCCGGTGCGGACCTGGCGTCCGACGCCGGACACCCCGTCACCCCGGCGGTGCTCGAGCAGGTCCGGTCGACGATCGAGGCGGCGATGGCGGACCCGCACGCCGGCGCGGCCGTCCGGTCGGGGCTGCTCGTGACGGCGCTCGAGAGCGTGGGGTTCGACGCGGTCGACCTCGACGGGGCGCTCGCGGATCCGGACGCGGTGCCCGATGCCTGGTCCGGCAGCGATGCCCCACCCATCCCCATCTCCCAGGCGAGGGGTGCGCGGAAGGCGAGCCGTGCCTCCAGGCCCGCGCAGCGCGACGCCGCGGAACCGGACGCCGAACCCGAACCGAAGCGCGACCCGGCCGCCGACCGGAAGGTCGCGCGCCAGGCCGAGACCTCCGCGCGCACGGAGTCCCGCGACGCCGACGCAGCACTCGACACCGCCGAGGCCGATCTCGAACAGGCGGAGGAGCGGCGCGCGGAGCTCCAGCGTGCCCTCGAGCAGGCCGAGGCCGAGATCACCCGGCTCGAGGCAGACCGCGACGACGCTGAGGCAGCGAGCGACCGGGCGCGCGACGTCCTCCACGCCGCGCAGGAGCACCGTCGGCAGGTCGGCCGCTGAGCCGTCCGGCGCGACCTCATCACCTCGGATGAAAAGCGGCCGCACGGCTCGGTCCCCGTCCGGCGAGGCCCATACGCTCGCGTCATGACCTCCCTCCTCCGCCGGTACCGGCACCTGCTGGCCCCCGCCGCCGGCGCCGTGTACCTCGTGCTCTGGATCGTCGCCGAAGCCGGACGCGCGGGGCTCGCCGACCACGTCGTCGTGGTGTCGGCCTTCGCCGTCGCCATCGGCCTCGCCGCGTGGATGCCCGCGACCGCGCTCGGACTGGTCGTCGGCATCCCGCTCCTGCAGGCGGCCCGGCTGCTCACCCGGCCGACCGACACGACCTGGCCGGAATACCTGGCGATCGCGATCGTCGTCGGCATCGTCGGCGCCGGTCGGTCCGACCTGCTCCGCTACGTGGCGGTCCCCGTGCTCCTGCTCGCGAGTGCGGCAGCTGCCTGGGCGATGGCGGTCCCGACCGCTGCCGACCAGGACGTCTGGGGCAGCTGGGTGGGGAACTCCGGCGGGACCCGGTCCGACCTCGTCACGATCACCTTCGCGTTCGTCGGGGTCAGCGGTGTCGCCTGGGCGGTCGGCGTGGCCATCGGTGCCGCGTGGCGGATCGGCCTCGCGCGGGTCCGGGTGGTCGAGGCGCAACGCCGCACCGAGGTGACCACCACCGAACTCCGGGCCGAGCAGGACCGCGCGCGGATCGCCCGCGACGTGCACGACTCGCTCGCCCACTCACTGGCCGTCGTCGTGTCCCAGGCCCAGGGTGCCGCGGCCATCGCCGTGCGGGACGAACACGCCGCCCGGGCGCTGCAGGACATCGCCGACGTGAGCCGCTCGGCACTGGGTGACGTCCGGTCCCTGGTGGAACGCATCCAGGCGAGCGACGACGCCGACCGCCACGGGCTGTTCGACGTCCCCGACCTGGTCGAGGACATGCGGGAGCTCGGGATGACCGCGACGTTCGAGGAGCACGGCGCCGGACTCCTGCCCGCGGGCAGTGCCAGCGCGGTGCACCGGATCGTGCAGGAGAGCCTGACGAACGTGCTGAAGCACCAGGGGCGGACAGCGACGGCCCGGGTGGCGCTCGATTGGCGCGGCCCGGGGCTCGGCGTCGTCGTGACGTCACGGGGGACCGAACCCCTCGTCGAGCTCGACGGTGTCGGGTCCGGTGTCGCCGGGATGCAGGAGCGTGCCCGACTGGCCGGCGGCTGGCTGCGTGCCGGTGTCGGCGACACCCCGGACGAGTGGGTCGTCACCGCGTGGCTGCCGACGACCGCCGCCGTGCCGACCACGGCGACGGCGGACACCGACACGGACACCGAGGCCGGCACCGACACCGAGGCCGTCCGGCCGGAGCACGTCCGATGAGCGCCGTCCGCGTCGCCGTCGTCGACGACCAGCGGCTGTTCGCCACCGGGATGCAGATGCTCGTCGACGCCCAGGACGACATGACCTGTGTCGGGACCGCCGGCGACGGTGCCGCCGCCCTCGAGCTCTGCGCCGCCGAGCACCCCGACGTGCTGCTGCTCGACCTGCGGATGCCGATCATGAACGGCATCGAGGCCCTGACGCGGCTCGCTGCCTCGACCCAGGACCGCCCGCGGGTCGTCGCGCTCACGACCATCCGCCGTGACGACGCGGTCCTCGCAGCACTCCGTGCCGGAGCCGCCGCGTTCCTGACGAAGGACGCCCTGCCCGACGTCGTCACCGCGACCATCCGCGACGTGCACGCGGGCCGACCGGCCCCGACCGAAGCCGAGGCGCTGGACCTGCTGCGCGCCCAGGGCACCCCGGCCGTCACCGATCGGCGCGACGAGGTCCTCGACGCGTTGACTGCCCGCGAGCGCGAGGTCTTCCTGCTCGTCGCGAAGGGGCTCAGCAACGCCGAGATCGCCGAGTCGGTCTTCCTGAGCGACGCCACCGTGAAGACCCACGTCCGCGCCGTCCTGACGAAGCTCGGACTCCGGAACCGGATCCAGGTCGTCATCACCGCACACGAACGCGGCCTCGTCCGCGCCTAGGGGGAACCATGCAGATCACGAACCGCGTCGCGAAGACCGGCACCCTCGTCGTCGTCCTCGCCGGACTGGCCACCGCCGTCGTCCACGGCCTGCCCGAGCGTGCCGACGTCGCGGTCGCACCCACCGTCGAACAGGACAGCACGGCGTGGGCGATGCCGCTCGACGCCTTCGTCGCACCGGCCTCGTCGAAGACCACGTACGCGGAGGACCTCGTGGCTGAGCCCTGCCTGCGGAAGGCCGGCATCGACGACCCGGCTCCCTGGGCGACCGCGGCCGGGCTGCAGGCCGACGACGACGCGGCCGACACCGCCGCCCGGGCGAACCCCGCACCCGCACTCGCGACCACCCGGCCCCTCACCACGGCGCTCGCCGAGGCCCGCGGCTACCACGGGCCGTCCGTCGCCGGTGCGAACCAGGAGGGCATGCGGAAGTGGGGGTACGACCCAGACCGCCAGGCCGCGTTCGCCGCGCTCCCGGACGACGTGGCCGCCCGCTGCTGGAAGGCGGCCCGGAAGACGCTCAGCACCACGCTGCGCGGCACCGAGCAGACCGCGTCCGAACTCGCCCAGCGCCTGACGTACCTGGCGGCGCTGGACGCACGCCAGGACGACCCGGTCCGCACGGCCGCGGCCGGGTGGCGCACCTGCATGGCGCCGTCCGGTGTGCCGGACCTGCCGGAGGGTCCGGAGGGCATGCCGACCCCCTCGATGCACGTCAGCGCCCGTGACGGCGACCAGGTCGTCCTGTTCTCGGACGATCCGGGGAAGGCCGAGGTCGCCGTCGCCGAACGGGACGTCGCGTGCCAGGAGTCATCCGGCTACCGCAGCGCGCTGTACGCGGCGGAGTGGGAACGGCTGCTGCACGTCACCGCGACCGACGCGGCCGTGCTCCGGAGGGGTTCGACGCGGCAGCCGCAGGTGGAGGCCCGCCTCGACCGGGTGATCGCGCGGCTCGCGCCGGCGGCACCGACGGACGTCGACTGACGCGGCGGTCGCGGGGAGCGGTCCTGGGGGGAGCGCCCCGCGCCCGCCGCGTGGGGACGACGGACGGGAGGCCCGTGGCAGGACCGCCACGGGCCTCCCGTCCGTCCCGGTGTGCGTCCGGATCGTGACGCGCGACACGCCCGGACAGCCCTGCTAGACTCAGTCCCTGACTTCGGCGAGGGCTGCGTACGCGCGGCCGTGATCGACGCGGTGGGATACCCGGCAAGACCCTGGGATCGTTCCTCACGCGTGCACGCGTTCGAGTTGCAACACCACAGACCCCCACGATGCCGGCACCCCGGCGTCGTCCCCGACACCAGGAGGCACCATGGCCGACTACACCAAGCTCGCAGCGGAAGTCCGCACCAAGTTCGGCAAGGGCGCTGCTCGCAAGCTCCGCGCGGCCGACAAGATCCCCGCGGTCGTCTACGGCCACGGCACCGAGCCGAAGCACATCTCGCTGCCCGGTCACGAGACCATGCTGCTCGTCCGTACCGCCAACGCGGTCGTCGACCTCGACATCGAGGGCGCTGCGCAGCTCGCCCTCGTCAAGGACGTCCAGCGTGACCCGGTGCGCCAGATCATCGAGCACATCGACCTCGTGGTCCTCCGCCGCGGCGAGAAGGTCACGGTCGACGTGCCCGTCGTCATCGAGGGCGAGTCCTTCTCCGGCACCATCCACGTGCAGGACCTCAACACGATCTCGCTGCTCGTGCTCGCCACCGACATCCCGGAGCACGTCTCCGTGAACGTCGAGGGCCTCGAGGACGGCGTGCAGATCCACGCCGCGCAGCTCGAGCTCCCCGAGGGCGCCGAGCTCGAGACCGACCCCGAGGCGCTGGTCGTCGCGATCGTCACCCCGCGTGGCACCGCTGACGACGACGCTGCGGACGAGGCCTCGGCCGAGGCCGGCGCCGAGTCGGGTGCCGAGGGCGCCGCGGACTCCGAGTAACACCCCTTCGAAGACATCTGGTCGACGCTGTGACGGATCGAATCCTCGTGGTGGTCGGGCTCGGGAACCCCGGGCCCGACTACGCCGGCAACCGCCACAACGTCGGCCAGATGGTCCTCGACGAACTCGCCTCCCGCATGGGAGCGACGTTCAAGAAGCACAAGACGCCGAACCAGGTCGCCGAGGGGCGCCTGGTGCCCGGCGGCACCCGACTCGTGCTGGCGAAGCCCGGGTCGTTCATGAACACCTCGGGCGGACCGGTCTCCTCGGTGCTCGGGTTCTACAGCGCCACCCCGGCCGACCTCGTCGTCGTGCACGACGAGCTCGACCTGCCGTTCGACACCGTCCGCCTGAAGGGCAGTGGCGGGCACGGTGGGCACAACGGGCTGCGCGACATCATCAAGGCCACCGGGACGAACGAGTTCATGCGCGTCCGGGTCGGCATCGGGCGTCCGCCCGGTCGGCAGGACCCGGCCGACTACGTGCTGCGTGACTTCTCCGCAGCCGAGAAGAAGACGCTGCCGATCCTGCTGGCCGACGCCGCCGACGCGGTACAGGCGATCGCCGAGGTCGGGCTGCTCGCCGCACAGCAGCGCGTGCACGCTCCGTCCTGAGCGCTCCGTGCCGGGCGTCGGCGCTGTTCGCCCGTCGCGCACGTCGCGGCCGGTGTCGGTGGCGGCCGGTACCATCTCCTGAGTGACGATCTCGGGCATCATCCCTGCGCTCTCGCGCGCCTCCGCCTTCGATCGCGTGCTGCGCGCCGCACCGCGCGACGCCGACTTCTCCGTCGTGGACGGCCTGCGCGTGCCGCTGCTCGGCGCGCTGCTCGCCGAGCGCAACGGTCCGCAGTGCGTCCTCGTCATCACGGCGACCGGGCGTGAAGCCGAGGCGGTCCGCGAAGCGTTCGGCAGCTACGTCCCCGATGCCGACGTGCTCGAGTTCCCGGCGTGGGAGACCCTGCCGCACGAACGCCTCAGCCCGAGTGCCCAGACGGTCGGTACCCGCATCGCGACGCTCCGGAAGCTCGCGGCGTGGCAGGCGGCGGACCCGGCCGAGCGTCGCCAGACCATCGTCGTCGCGAGCGTCCGCGCCGCGCTGCAGCCGATCGCGAGCAACCTGACGTCCCTGGCGCCGGTGGTGCTGCGGACCGACTCGCGGGGCAACGACTTGGCTGCGATCGCGTCCCAGCTGGTGGACCTCGCCTACTCGCGTGTCGACCTCGTCACACGCCGTGGTGAGTTCGCGGTGCGCGGTGGCATCCTCGACGTCTTCCCGCCGACGGCCGACCACCCGGCACGCGTCGACTTCTTCGGCGACGAGATCGAGGCGATCAAGGCGTTCTCCGTCGCCGACCAGCGCACGACCGAGGACGACCTCGGCTCGGTCGAGCTGACCGCCTCGCGCGAACTCCTGCTCAGCGACGAAGTCCGGCAGCGGGCGCGCGAGATGCTGCACGAGTTCCCGAACCTGTCGCAGATGCTCGCGAAGATCGCCGAGGGCATCCCGGTCGAGGGCATGGAGTCCCTCGCCCCGGCGCTCGTGCAGGACCTCGTGCCGATGACCTCCTACCTGCCGGACGACGCCACCATCGCGGTGTTCTCGCCCGAGCGGGTGAACGGCCGGGCGAACAGCCTCGCCGAGACGAACACCGAGTTCCTGCAGGCGGCCTGGAGCGCAGCGGTCGCCGGAGCCCAGGCCCCGATCGACCTCGACGCCGGCAACTTCCTGACCGTGCAGCAGCTCAAGAACACCCGGGGGCAGCGCACCTGGTGGACGGTGTCGCCGTTCGACTCCGGCCTCGACGAAGGGGACACCGAGCGTGTCCTCACCGACGCCGAGGCCGCTGCCGAGGCCGGCGAGTACATCCGCGTCCGGGCCGAGGCCGTCCCGAGCTTCGCCGGCAGCGCCGACGGGGCGATCGCGCACGTCAAGTCGCTGACCGACGACGGGTGGGCCGTGGTGGTGACCGCGCAGGGCCAGGGCCTCGTCGAGCGTGCGGTGCAGGTGCTCGCCGACGCCGGGGTCGCCGCCCGTGCCGCAGTAGTCGACGCGCCGCCGGAGCCGGGGTTCGCCGTCGTGACGACCGCGACCGTCGAGCACGGCTTCGCCATCCCCGACCCCCGCATCGCGGTCCTGAGCGAGGCGGAGTTCTACGGCCGCAGTGTCCAGCAGGGCGCCCGCACCGTCAAGAAGCTCGCGAGCCGCCGCAAGAACGTCGTCGACCCGCTGCAGCTCAAGCCGGGCGACGTCGTCGTGCACGCGACCCACGGCATCGGCAAGTTCGTCGAGCTCGTCAGCCGCGAGGTCTCCAGCGGTGGCCGGAACGCCGTGAAGACGCAGCGCGAGTACCTCGTGCTCGAGTACGCGCCGTCGAAGCGCAACTACCCGGGCGACAAGCTCTTCGTGCCGACCGACCAGCTCGACCAGCTGTCGCGCTACGTCGGTGGCGAGTCCCCGACCCTGTCGAAGATGGGCGGCTCGGACTGGTCCGCCGCCAAGTCGAAGGCCCGCAAGGCCGTCCGCGACATCGCCGTCGACCTGGTCAAGCTCTACTCGGCGCGCATGGCGTCGAAGGGGCACGCGTTCGGTCCGGACACCCCGTGGCAGCGCGAGCTGGAAGAGGCGTTCCCGTTCGCCGAGACCGCCGACCAGCTCACCACGATCGACGAGATCAAGCGCGACATGGAACGCCCGATCCCGATGGACCGCCTGCTGTCCGGCGACGTCGGCTACGGCAAGACCGAGGTCGCGATCCGTGCCGCGTTCAAGGCCGTGCAGGACGGCAAGCAGGTCGTCATGCTCGTCCCGACGACCCTGCTCGTCCGCCAGCACATGGAGACGTTCCAGGAGCGCTTCGCCGGGTTCCCCGTCCACCTGCGCGCCCTGAGCCGCTTCCAGACCGAGAAGGAGTCGAAGGAGACCATCGCCGGGCTCGCCGACGGCACGGTCGACATCGTCATCGCGACCCACCGGATCCTGTCGCAGGGCATCACCTTCAAGGACGTCGGGCTCGTCATCATCGACGAGGAACAGCGGTTCGGCGTCGAGCACAAGGACCAGCTCAAGAAGTTCAAGACGAACGTCGACGTCCTGGCGATGTCGGCGACCCCGATCCCGCGCTCGCTCGAGATGGCGGTCACGGGCATCCGCGAGATGTCGACCCTCGCCACCCCGCCCGAGGACCGCCACCCGATCCTGACCTTCGTCGGCCCGCAGTCCGACCTGCAGGTGGCGGCGGCGATCCGCCGCGAGCTGCTGCGCGAGGGCCAGGTGTTCTACGTGCACAACCGCGTGAAGGACATCCAGTCGGTCGCCGCGCACCTGGCCGAGATCGTGCCGGACGCGCGCATCGCCGTGGCGCACGGGCAGATGTCGGAGACCGCCCTCGAGCAGGTCATGGTCGACTTCTGGGAGCGCCGCTTCGACGTCCTCGTCTCGACGACGATCATCGAGACCGGTCTGGACATCGCCAACGCGAACACGCTGATCATCGACAAGGCGGACAAGTACGGCCTGTCGCAGCTGCACCAGCTGCGCGGTCGTGTCGGCCGTGGGCGGGAGCGCGGGTACGCGTACTTCCTCTACGACTCAGACAAGCCCCTGTCCGAGACCGCACAGGACCGCCTCGAGACCATCGCCGCGAACAACGAGCTCGGCGCGGGCATGCAGGTCGCCATGAAGGACCTCGAGATCCGCGGGGCCGGCAACCTGCTCGGCGGGGAGCAGTCCGGCCACATCGCGGGCGTCGGGTTCGACCTGTACCTGCGGATGATCGGCGAGGCGGTGTCGCAGTTCCGTGGCGACGTCGCCGAGGGGCAGACCGAGCTCCGGCTCGAGATCCCCGTCGACGCGCACATCCCCGAGGACTACGTCGAGTCCGAGCGACTCCGGCTCGAGGCGTACCAGAAGCTCTCGGCGGCCTCGGCCCCGATGGCCCAGCCGAACGCGATCGACATGGTGCTCGACGAGCTCACCGACCGCTACGGGCAGCCGCCGCAGGCTGTTCAGACCCTGGTCGAGGTCTCCCGCCTCCGTCGCATGGCGCAGCAGGTCGGCCTGTCCGACGTCGTGGTGATGGGCTCGAACCTGCGGGTCGCCGGCAAGGAGCTCGCCGACTCGTCGCAGGTGCGCCTGAAGCGCATGTTCCCGGGCGCGCGCTGGTTCCCGCAGCAGAACGCGACGAGCATCCCGATGCCGCGTCCGCACGACCAGGCGCTGCCGGACGACGCCCTCATCCAGTGGGTGGAGAGCATCCTCACCGCCGTGTACGGCGCGACGACCCCCGCAGAGGCACCGGCCGCGTAGACGCGAGCGCCGACGGACTGGAGGCACGGTGCGGGCCCGCACCGTGCCTCCAGGCCGTCATCGGCCACGTCCACGGCGCGCACGCCGTCAGCGACGATCCACGCGTCGAACGACGCGTGGCCTGTCGTGGAACGGGTGCGAACCGCGGGCCGCGAGCCGCTACTCGGTGTCCTCGGCCTCGGACAGCTCGCGGCGCGCGCGGTACGCCCGCGCCCGCAGGGTGACGACGACCGCCGACGCGACGATGGCGATGCCCGAGCCGACGAGCACGGCGAGGACGCCCTCGTCGAGGATCTCCTCGTTGCGGGCGAACGCCAGCTCGTTCATGAGCAGCGACACCGTGAACCCGATGCCGCCGAGCACGCCGACGGTGATGATCGAGAAGAACGACAGCGACGAGCGGCCGGGCGAGCGGAAGATCCGCGTGGCGATCGTGCCGAACAGCGTGATGCCGATGACCTTGCCGACCGGCAGGGCGAGGACGACCGCCCAGAACGTGGGGGAGAGCTCGCTGATGCCGACCGAGGGGATGATGACGGCGGCCGACGCGAACGCGAACACCGGCAGGACGATGGCGTTCGACCACGGCTCGACGTTCTCGTGCAGGGTGTGGCCCGGGCGGCGGGGCAGCACGAGCCCGAGGGCGACGCCGGCGATGGTGGCGTGCACACCGGAGTGGTAGACGAGCCACCATGTCAGGAGTCCGACGACGACCATCGCCACGATGATGAACGTCTGCCCGCTGCGCCCCGGACGGAGCATCCGGCCGAGCAGCCAGAACACCGCGAGGGTGACGACAGCGCCCGCGAGGGCCAGGAAGTCGGTGTCGTGGGCGAACACCACGGCGATGATGATGATCGCGATGAGGTCGTCGAGCACGGCCAGCGCGAGCAGGAACACCCGGATGCCGCTCGGCAGCCCGCGACCGAACATGGCGAGCACCCCGAGCGCGAACGCGATGTCCGTCGCCGTCGGGATCGGCCAGCCGTGCGTGTACTGCGTGCCCGCGGTGACGAGCAGGAAGATGCCGGCCGGGACGAGCACGCCACCGACCGCGGCGATGGCGGGGATGATCGCGGTCTTGGGGTTCGACAGCTCGCCGTCGACGAGTTCCTGCTTCAGCTCGATCGCGACGAGCAGGAAGAAGACCGCGAGCAAACCGTCGCTGATCCAGTGCGCGATCGACAGGTCGAGGCCCAGGGCCCCGAGCGGCAGGTGCGCGTCGAGCAGCCGTTCGAGGCCGGGGCCGATCGGGGAGTTCGCCACGACCAGGCCGAGCACGGCGGCGGTGAGGAGCGCGATGGCGCTGAAGCGGGGGGAGCGGACGAGGGACGACATGGATCTCCGTCTCGAGGGGTCGGGTGAGTGTCCGTCGACCAGACTTCCCGACACACCACGACCAGTCTACGCGGGTGGCACGATGACGTGATGACCGCCGTACCGGACCTCGTGACCGTCGTCGACCGCCTGCTCGCCGAGGACGGCGGGTGCGTCTGGAACCGGGCGCAGACCCACGCCTCGCTCGCCCGTTACGCCGTCGAGGAGTCGTACGAACTCGTCGACGCGATCGACGACGGCGACCCGGACGATGTCCGCGAGGAACTCGGCGACCTGCTCTACCAGGTGGTCCTGCACGCGGGGATCGCTGCCCGCGCGGGGGACTTCACCCTCGAGGACGTCGCCGCCGGGGTCCGGGACAAGATGACCAGGCGGCACCCGCACGTGTTCGGCGACGAGACGGCGGACACCGTCGAGGACGTCGTGCGGGTCTGGCGTGCGGCCAAGGCGGCCGAGAAGGCGAGTCGGCGGAGTGCGTTCGACGGGGTGCCGCGGGCGATGCCGCCGCTGGAGCGCGCGGTGAAGCTGCTGGAACGCCTGGAGGAACGTGGGGACGCCGACGCGGTCGTCGCGTCCGTCGTCGGGGCCGGTTCCGGCGTCGGCCCGGAGGCCCGTGGTGCGTCCGCCGCGTCCGCCGCGCCCGCCGCGCCCGCCGCGCCCGCCGCGCCCGCCGCGCCCGCCGCGCCCGCCGCGCCCGCTGCGGACGACGGGGTGGGGACCGTCGACGCCGAGTGGGGGCGGGCGGTGCTCGGGGAGGTCGCGGCTGCGGCAGGACGCGGGGTGGACCCGGTCGCGAGTCTGCGGGCCGCGGTGTCGGCGCTCGAGGAGGCCGGTCGCGCCGTGGAGTGATCCCCGGTCGTGAGAACGGGCGCCCTCCCAACCCGAAAAAGAGAGGGCGCCCGTGAGCGGGCGTCGGCTCCACCAGGGAGAGGGGCCGACAGGGAAGCCCGCTCGAACCGCGGGACGCACTGCAGCACGTCGCCCCGCGAATCGGTCCGGAGCATGGATCAGGCACGATCCGGACCGAGGTTCTGCATGCAGTATGCCAGTGGGTCGGCAGGCGCGCAAGCCGGAGACGCCCGTCTGCCAGAATTGACCGCATGGCAACGACCGTGACGGCACCCCGTGGCATGCGTGACTTCCTCCCGGCGGACAAGGCCCGGCGCGAGCACGTGCTCGGTGTCGTGCGGGACGTCTACTCGCGGCACGGTTTCGACGAGATCGAGACCCCGGTGGTGGAGGACGCCGCGCGGCTGCACTCCGGGCTCGGCGGCGACAACGAGAAGCTGGCGTTCGCGGTGATGAAGCGCGGCCTCACCACCGAGGACCTGCAGGCGGCCGAAGCGCCGCTGGACCTCGCCGACCTCGGTCTCCGGTTCGACCTGACGGTCCCGCTGGCCCGGTTCTACGCCTCGCACCGTGCGGAGCTGCCGTCGGTGTTCCGGTCCGTGCAGATCGCGCCGGTCTGGCGTGCCGAGCGCCCGCAGAAGGGCCGCTACCGCCAGTTCGTGCAGTGCGACATCGACATCCTGGGGGAGCCCGGGCAGCTCGCCGAGATCGAGCTCATCCGCGCGACGACCGCGGCCCTCGACGCCCTCGGGGTCCGCGGCACGACGATCCGGATCAACGACCGCCGGATCCTGCTCGCGCTCCTCGCGTCGTGGGGGATCACCGAGCCCGCCGCCGACCGCGCGCTCATCACGATCGACAAGCTCGACAAGATCGGTGCGGACGGCGTCGCGGCGGAACTCCGCAGCACCGTGGGCGCCGACCTGCCCGGGCTCGAGGACACCATGCGTGCGCTCGAGGCCGCCGACTGGACGTCGGTCGAGGGGGCGCCGTGGCTCGACGCCGAGGCCTTCGCCGACCTGCTCCGCCTGCGCGAGGCGCTCCCAGGGGTGGATCTGCGCTTCGACCCGACGCTCGTGCGCGGCATGGGCTACTACACGGGCACGATCTTCGAGGTCGCGCACCCCGACTTCGGCTACAGCCTCGGTGGCGGCGGCCGGTACGACGGCATGATCGGCCGGTTCCTCGGGCAGGACGTCCCCGCGGTCGGGTTCTCGCTCGGGTTCGAGCGGCTCGTCGACCTCGTGACCCTCCCGGAGTCCGCCGAGGCCGACGCCGTCGTGCTCGTGTACGACAAGGACGTCGACCCGGTCCGGCTCGCCGCGCTGAAGACCGAGGCGCTGGCGTCCCACCGACGCGTCCGGCTCGAGCGCCGCACGAAGAACACCAAGAACCTGCTCGCCGGCCTCGCCGCCCAGGGCTTCACGGCGTTCGCGACCGTCTCGGCGGACACCGCGTCGCTCGAGGGCGTCGAGTTCCGCCCGCTCGACTGAGCACCCAGTCCTCGTTCCAGCACGGACTCGTCGACAGCGGGGCGTCACGGCCGACGTCGTGTTCACCTCCGCTCGCTAGGATCGACACCGCAATCACCACAACCAATGTGTAGGGAGTACCCCGTGGCCCTGATCGATGCCGTAGGCGCACGCGAAGTCCTCGATTCCCGAGGCAACCCGACGGTCGAGGTCGAGGTCCTCCTCGACGACGGCGTCGTGTCCCGCGCGCTCGTCCCGTCCGGTGCATCCACCGGCGCGTTCGAGGCGTACGAGCTGCGCGACGGCGACGCCTCGCGCTACGGCGGCAAGGGCGTCCTCAAGGCCGTCGACGCCGTCCTCGACGAGATCGGCCCGGCGCTCGAGGGCTTCGACGCCACCGACCAGCGCCTCGTCGACGCCGCGCTCATCGAGCTCGACGGCACCGAGAACAAGTCCCGCCTCGGCGCGAACGCGATCCTCGGCGCCTCGCTCGCCGTGGCCCGTGCCGCAGCCGACTCGGTCGACCTGCCGCTCTTCCGCTACCTCGGCGGCCCGAACGCGCACACGCTGCCCGTCCCGCTGATGAACGTCGTCAACGGTGGTGCCCACGCGGACACCAACGTCGACATCCAGGAGTTCTTCCTGGTGCCCTACGGCGCCGAGTCCTTCTCCGAGGCACTCCGCTGGGGCGTCGAGACCTACCACGCCCTCAAGGGCGAGCTGAAGAAGCAGGGCCTGGCCACCGGCCTCGGCGACGAGGGCGGCTTCGCGCCGGAGCTCGCGTCGAACCGCGCCGCGCTCGACTTCCTGCTCACCGCGATCGAGAAGGCTGGCTACACGCCCGGCAAGGACATCGCCGTCGGCCTCGACGTCGCGTCCACCGAGTTCTTCTCGGACGGCAAGTACCAGTTCGAGGGCAAGCAGCTCTCGAGCCAGGAGTTCACCTCCTACTTCGCCGAGCTCGTCGCGAACTACCCCCTCGTCACCATCGAGGACCCGCTGGCCGAGGACGACTGGGAGGGCTGGTCGCACCTGACCGCCGAGCTCGGCGACAAGGTCCAGATCGTCGGCGACGACCTGTTCGTCACCAACCCGAAGCGTCTGCAGCGGGGTATCGACGAGAAGGCCGCGAACTCGATCCTCGTCAAGGTCAACCAGATCGGCACGCTCACCGAGACCCTCGACGCGGTCTCGCTCGCGCACCGCCACGGCCTGACCTCGATCCTGTCGCACCGCTCCGGCGAGACCGAGGACACCACGATCGCGGACATCGCGGTCGCGGTCGACGGTGGTCAGATCAAGACCGGCGCCCCGGCCCGCTCGGACCGCGTCGCGAAGTACAACCAGCTGCTCCGCATCGAGGAAGAGCTCGGCGACGCCGCGGTGTACGCCGGTCGCTCGGCCTTCCCGCGCGCCGCGTCGCTGTAACCAGCCGCTCAGCAGTACCCGCACCACCGAGACGCCGTCCTCCTCCAGGAGGACGGCGTCTCGTCGTGTGTGCGGTCCCGAGGTGCCGAGCGGCCAGGACGTGCCGCGCGCGCTGCGTCGAGTGGTCGCGAGTCGTCGGCTGGCCCGGGCCCGGCCGACAGGACGTGACCACCGGACGTGCACCGGGCGGTGTGTGGTGACCACTCCGGGTGCGGGAATTCAGGGGCGGGCCGAAGCCGTGCCTCCCGGCTGCCTCGACCGGACCCGCCCGCCGTCGGCGTGACGCCGTCGTGTCAGCCTGACGCCGCGAAGTACGTGAGACGCCGCCGAATCCGGAGGCGTCTCGAGGAGACGACGGCGTCTTCTGCTGGGCGGCACCGTGGGACGCGAGACGCTGAGAGGGCGCCGAACGGCCGCGTGCCGGGCGGCCCGACCGACCGTGCCGGGTTATCGTCGGACCGTGCCCAGCCAGAAGCCCCGCGTCCGCCGCGTCCCCGTGGCGATGCCCGACGGCAGCACACCCGCGCAGCCCTGGTACCGCTCGATCCACTTCTCCGGGTTCAGCCTGCTCATGCTCGCGATCATCGTGCTCTTCGTGGTGGTGCTCGCGCCGTCGCTCCGGACGCTCATCCAGCAGCAGGAGCAGATCGCCCAGCAGCAGCAGGAGGTCGCGAGCCAGAAGGCCGACGTCACGCAGAAGAAGCAGGACGTCGCACGCTGGGACGACCCGGCGTACATCGAGGCGCAGGCCCGCGACCGACTGCTCTACGTGTACCCGGGCGAGGAGAGCTACCTCGTGATGGGCACCGAGGACAAGCGGGCCGAGAAGACCCCCACCACCGACTCGGGCACCCCCGTGAGCGCGAAGGTGCAGACGCCCAAGGTCGACTGGGTGCAGGCGATGCTCTCGTCGGTGCTGCAGTCCGGACTGACGGACGAGCGTGCCGCCGACCTCGTCGCCCCCGACGTCTCCGGCACGGGCGACAGCAAGTAGTCCGAACCGCGGTGCGCGGAGCCGTCCGGCCCGACGGTGCGAGGGGTTCCGCTTCTCCGGTAGGCTCACGTTCCCGTGACGACCCCTCCCTTCGACCCGCCCTCCGACCGCGACGTCCAGGTCGTGTCGGCGCAGCTCGGCCGACCGGCACGTGACGTCATCGGGATCGCGGCACGCTGCGTCTGTGGCAACCCCACCGTCGTCTCCACGAAGCCCCGGCTGTCGAACGGCACCCCGTTCCCGACGTTCTACTACCTGTGCCACCCCGCGGCCACCGCTGCGGTCAGCACCCTCGAGGCCAACCAGGTGATGCCCGAGCTGGCAGCCCTGCTCGAGGACCCCGAAGTCGCCGCGCAGTACCGCGCGGCCCACGAGTCCTACCTGGCCGATCGCGAGTCGATCGAACACGTCGACGAGATCGACGGCATCAGCGCCGGTGGCATGCCCACCCGCGTGAAGTGCCTGCACGCCCTCGTCGGCCACGCCCTCGCCGCCGGACCCGGCGTCAACCCCATCGGCGACCTCGCGCTCGAGCGCGCGGACTGGTCGCCCTCCCGGTGTGAGTGCCGGGCGTATGATGACGGTGCAGACGCTGGAGTCGGGGCGGGTGGCGGCGAAGTCTGACCCGACTCCCGCACACCCCCATCCAAGGAGATCATCCCCCGTGCCCAAGATCCTCGTCGTCGGCGGCGGTTACGCCGGTTTCTACACCGCATGGAAGCTCGAGAAGCACCTTCGCCAGGGCGAAGCCGAGGTCGTCATGGTGGACCCGCTGCCGTACATGACGTACCAGCCGTTCCTGCCCGAGGTCGCCGCCGGTTCCATCGAGCCGCGTCACGCGGTCGTCGCGCACCGTCGTCACCTCAAGAAGACCCGCGTCGTCACGGCGAAGGTCACCAAGGTCGACCACTCCACCAAGACGGCGACGATCACCCCGACCGAGGGCGAGGCGTGGGAGGAGTCCTACGACCAGATCGTCATGACCGCCGGCGCGGTGTCCCGCACGTTCCCGATCCCGGGCGTCGCGGACGAGGCCATCGGCCTGAAGACCATCGAGGAAGCCGCGTCGATCCGTGACCGCATCCTCAGCAACTTCCACAAGGCGGCGAACCTGCCAGCCGGTCCCGAGCGCGACCGCCTGCTCACCGTTGTCGTCGTCGGTGGTGGCTTCGCCGGCATCGAGGTGTTCGCCGAGCTCCGCTCCTTCGTCACCGACCTGCTGAAGAGCCACCCGCAGCTGTCCTTCGACGACACGCACTTCCACCTGGTCGAGGCGATGGGCCGCATCATGCCCGAGGTCTCGCTCGAGACCTCGCACTGGGTGCTCAAGAACCTCGCCGAGCGTGGCGCGACCGTGCACCTCGAGACCCAGCTGGCCTCGGCCGTGGGTGGCGTCTGCGAG
Source organism: Curtobacterium sp. MCLR17_045 (assembly GCF_003234405.1). Taxonomy (NCBI): domain Bacteria; kingdom Bacillati; phylum Actinomycetota; class Actinomycetes; order Micrococcales; family Microbacteriaceae; genus Curtobacterium; species Curtobacterium sp. MCLR17_045. The sequence continues at coordinate 6,768 of NZ_QKTB01000012.1, read as the reverse complement.
CTCAAGACGAGCGACGGCGCGATCGAGACCATCCCGTCCGACCTCATCATCTGGACCGCCGGCGTCATGGCGAACCCGATGGTCAAGGGCACCGACTTCCCGCTCGAGCAGCGTGGCCGCATCCGCGTCCAGCCCGACCTGCGCGTGGTGGACGACAACGGCGTGATCGCCGATGCATGGGCCTGCGGCGACGTCGCAGCCGTGCCGGACCTGACCGGTGGCGGTGTCGGCGGGTTCTGCGTGCCGAACGCCCAGCACGCCGTGCGCCAGGCCAAGCAGCTCGCGAAGAACGTCGTCGCGACCATCCGTGGCGAGGCGACGACCGACTACAAGCACGAGAACCTCGGCGCCGTCGCGGGTCTCGGCCTCGGCACCGGTGTGTTCCAGTCCGGCAAGTTCGCCATGAAGGGCTTCCTGGCCTGGGGCGCCCACCGCGGTTACCACGGCCTGGCCATGCCGTCGTGGGAGCGCAAGTGGCGCGTCATCGGCGACTGGGTCGGTGGCTTCTTCCTGGGCCGCGACATCGTGTCGCTCGACGACCGCGAGACCCCGCGCGCCGCGTTCGAGGCGTTCGCGTCCCGTCCGAAGCCCGCCGCCGAGGCCCCGGCCGCGCCCGCCGCAGCCCCGGCTCCGGAAGAGGGCAAGGTCGCCGGTGCCGCCGGTCCCGTCTACGGCGAGCCCGCGAAGGACGTCTCCAACGCCCCCGAGCCGGTGACGGCCCCGGCCGACGCCAAGTAGCACCACTCGTCACGAAGGCGGTCACCTGCGAAGGGTGGCCGCCTTCGTGCATCGGTAGGCTGTTGCGGCCCGCCCCCGTGGCCCAATCGGTAGAGGCACGCGACTTAAAATCGCTGAGTTGTGGGTTCGAGTCCCACCGGGGGTACCGCCGAGGCTCTGGCGCGGCGCCCGCCGCGTGGCGCCCGCCGCGTGCCGCTGCGAAAGCGACAGAACTCTTCGAACAGTTCGCGTCGTTCTGTCGCTCCGGCCGCACAGTCCGAGCGATGGTCCTGCCATCTGTCGCTTCGACGGTGGGATCGGGGCGCCCTGGGCATCGGACTGGAGGCGCGGGACCGGCCCGCCACGTGCCTCCCGGCCCGCGGACCGTCGCCTTCCCGCGAAGACGGCGCGACTGCACGACCGGCTCGCCGCCCAGTAGCATCGACGATCGTGGTCGGACTCGGAAGCGCACTCGCCAACCTGCAGAACGCCCTCCGCCGACCGGAGGCCCACGTCGAGGTCGTCGACGGCGAGAGCGTCCCGGTCGGCATGCTCCTCGGCACCCTCGGAGCCCTCCTCCTGGACGCCGGCAGCTCCGTCACCGACGTCCGGTCGGCGCTCGAGAAGGCCCGGGACGCCGCCGGGGTCGGACCGACGCTCGCGATCGGCGTCCTGCCCGCCCTGGTGATGGTGAGCGAGGTCTCGACGGGCGCCGCCACCATCGTCAACGCCGAGGGCGTCGAACTGTCCTCCCGCCAGGCCGCCCGCGCCAACCGCGTCGTGCTCGGGCTCGAGAGCGGCTCCATCGCCCTCGCCGAGATCCCCGCCCGCGTCCGGGCCATCCGGGCCGGCACCGTCCCACCGCCCGCGCTGCCGTGGATCCTCGGCAACGCCCTGACCTCGGCCGGCCTGGCCGTCGTCTTCCGCTGCCCCTGGTGGGCGATCGTCCTGGCGCTCGTCGTCGGCGGCCTGGTCGGCGTGATCGGACTGGTCCTCCGGCGCTTCCGCGAAGCCGTGGCGATCATCCCGTTCCTGGCCGCGTTCGTGTCGACGGCGATCGTCGGCCTGGTCGCCGCGGGCACCGGGTTCGAGCAGGTCCCGCTCTTCGCGGTCTGCGCCCCGGTGGCGGTGTTCGTCCCCGGCGCGCTCATCACCAACGCGTTGCTCGAACTCACCGCCGCGGACATCGTCACCGGGTCGTCGCGCCTGGTGCAGGGGCTCATCATGCTCGGCTTCATGGCCGCAGGCATCGCGTCCGGCAGTGCCCTGACCGGGTTGCACGTCGACCCGTCGTCGGCCGCGCTCGTCGGCGAGGTCGCGGGGGTCGGCACCGACCTGGCCGGCTGGGAGTCCGTGCCGGCGTACTGGGTGTCGTGGGTGGCCGTCGTGGTGCTCGCGGTCGGGCTCGGTCTGGTGTTCCGGTCCGGGTGGCGCCTGACGCTCGTGTCGGTGGCGGTCATGGTCACCGCCTACGCCGTGGTGAGCACGACGACGCCGCTCTGGGGCAGCGTCGTCGCGACCGGGGCCGCAGCGGCGCTGCTGTTCGTCGCGACCCGGTTGCTCGAGCGGCTCGTGCCGGCGATCCCGGCGACCGTGTCGTTCTTCCCGGCGTTCCTGCTGCTCGTGCCGGGGACGGTCGGGCTGGTGGCGGTGGCCACCTTCGATCCCGAGGCGCTCGCGACCCCGCTCGCGACCTTCGTCAGCCTGTGCATCGGGACGAAGATCGGCGGGCTGCTGCCCGGCCTCTTCGCCCGCAACGCGCCCCGGCGTGCGGTGGACGCGACCAGCTGACGGACGGGAGGCCCGTGGCGGCGCCGCCACGGGCCTCCAGGCCGTCACCGGCCGGGTACCGGGCCCGCTACGGCTCGATCAGCCGGCCCGCTGCCTGGTCCTCCGCGGCCGTGTCCTTCGCGAGGTAGTGCACCTTCTTGCCGGTGGCGTTGTAGGGGACGTCCGGGACGAAGCGGTACCGCCGCGGGCGCTTGTACCGGGCGAGGCCCGGGTGGGAGCCGGTTCATTCCTCGAGCGCGGCCGCTGCCTCGGCGTCGTCGGCCGGCAGCCGGTCGCCGGCACGGACGATGTACGCCGTGACGACCTCGCCCCACCGCGGGTCCGGCACGCCCACCACGATGGAGTCGGCGACCCCGGGGTGCTCCTGCAGCACCGCCTCGACCTGGACGGGGTGCACGTTCTCGCCGCCGGAGATGACCATGTCGTCCTTGCGGCCCACGATCGTCACCCGCTCGTGCTCGTCCCACGTGGCGAGGTCGCCCGGGTAGAACCAGCCGTTCGCGAACTTCTCCGCCTCGAGCCCGGGGTTCCGGTACGAGTAGCCGGACTTCACGGTGCGCACGGCGAACTCGCCGATCTCGGTGCCGTCCTTCGCCACCGTGTCGGTCGGGTCGGCCAGACGGTCCTCGTGCACGCGGACGACGGCGACGTCGTCGTCGGTCGATGCGCGACCGGTGGACCCGGCGCCGTCCGGGAAGTCCTCGGGGCGCAGGAACGTGTTCCAGAAGGTCTCGGTGGTGCCGTAGCCGTTGAAGATCCGCGGCGACAGCAGCTCCTGGTACCGCAGCGCCGCGGCTCGGTCGAGCGGTGCGCCCATCGTGACGATGCCGTTGAGGCTCGACAGGTCCCGCGCCCGGCGTTCCTGCGCGTCGGCGAGCTGCACCAGGTTCGGCGGAGCCCCGATCAGGAACGTCAGGCGCTCGGACTCGACCAGGTCGAGCACCCGGTCGGCGTCGAAGTGCCGCAGCGTCGTGAGTTCCGCGCCGACGTAGAACACCGGGTTCGGGCCGCCGGAGTACAGGCCGCCACGGTGGAACAGCGGCGACATGTTGAGCGTCTTGTCGAACGGACTGAGCGGGAAGTGCATGACCACGTCGTGCGCGCTGAGCACCTCGACCAGGCTCGGCAGCGGGACGGGCTTCGGCCGACCGGTGGTGCCCGAGGTGTAGAGCCGGGTGGACTCGTCGTAGGTGCTGCGCGGGCCGATCGCCGCGAGTTCCTCGGAGGAGACGGGATCGGACGCGAGCAGCTCGGCGAACCGGTCGTGGTCGCCGCCGACCGGGACGACGTGGTCCGGCCGGCGCGGCGAGGACTCGATCGCAGCGGCGATCGCACTCGTCCGCTCGGTGTCGTGCACCAGGACGGCGGGTGCGGAGTCCTCGATGATGAACGCGACCTCGTCGGGGGCGAGCCGGAAGTTCGTCGGCGAGAACACCGCGCCGATGCGGTGGCAGGCCAGGTAGAGCATCGCGAACTCGGGGGTGTTGAACAGCTCGACCATCACGACGGAACCCCGTCCGCCACCGTGCCGGACGAGCCACCCGGCGATCCGGTCGACGGCGTCGCCGAGCTCGGCGTAGGTCCACGAGCGGTCCGTCTCTGGCTCGCGCAGCGCGGGTCGGCCGGCGAAGCGGTGGGTGTTGCGGGCGAAGCCGTTCGCGTAGGTGAAGCTGCCCTCGAACACCTCGCGGAAGCGCGTCGCGTCGTAGTCGGACCGGGTGTCGGCGTGGGGTTCCGGGTCGGACCGGGTGTCGGCGTGGGGTTCCGGATCGCGTCGGGTGTCGGTGTGGGGTTCCGGGTCGGGTCGGGTGTCGGTGCGGGGTTCCGGGTCGGGTCGGGTGTCGGTCATCATCGCTCCTGCCGCGGTCGTGCGGTGCACACCGTCGATGCTGCGCGGGCACCGGTCGCGCGGCACTGCTGCACCGCTGGTCCGGTGCGGCGTCGGTCGTCCGTGCGGGACGGCGAGCGTCCTCCGTGCGGTGCGACCAGCACCGATCGTCACACTAGCCCGCTGTCCGCGAAGCGGCCCGGAAGTGCGTCTTCTGTCCGACGGGTGGTGCGGTGCGCCGCTCTGGAGGCCCGGCTCGGGTCAGACGCGGGCCGCGCGCCGGTCGGTGCGCAGCCAGACCAGGGCCGCGATCGCGGCCGCCACGCAGGCCGCGGCGATGCCGACGAGCAGGGCCGGTGCGGCGTGCGTGCCGGTCGTCCCCGAGTAGACCGCGGTGGTCAGCGCGACGGCGACCACCGCGAGCGCGACGTACCGACCGCGAGAGGCGGCGAGCAGCGCGCTGCCGGCGGACCCCGCGACGGGCAGCAGGGTCGCGACCACGGCACCGAGGCCGCCGACGCACAGCGTGATGGCGAACTCCGAACCGAGTGACACCCAGAAGCCACCGCCCGCGAGCAGGCTGTGCAGCACCCAGCCGGCCGCGGCGAGTCCGAGCAGGGCCAGCACCCGCCAGGTCGCACCCCGGGCACTCGCGGCGATCCCGGTACCGAGGCGGAGCGGTCCGGTCCCCAGCCCGGGGCGGACGGACGGCACGAGGACGACCCCGACAATGAGTGCGGGGGACAGGTCCGCCGCGCGGGTGACGCCGCACGCCACGAGGGCTGCGAGCACGAGCCACGGCGACACCCGGAACCCGATCGTGCGGTGGTCGCTGCCGGCTGCCCACCGCGTGGCGAACACGACGGCGGCGGTCAGGACCCCGGTCCCGGCGAGGACAGCGATCGCCAGACGGGCGTACCGCACCTCGAGCTCGACGCCCACCCCGAGCAGGGTGCACAGCGCCGCGACGGACACCGCGATGGTGATCGACGCCCAGGTCGGCAGGACGTCGTCGCCGCGTGCGCGGTCCGACCGCGAGCGGTTGCGGCCGAGCAGCCCGGCGAACGGCGAGCGGAGGCGACCCCGGGTGGCCGCGGCCACGAGGGCGAGGGGCGCGGCGATCAGCAGGAGGAACCCGGCGGCGACGGCGGTGGCGACCAGGACGGTCCGCCACGAGAACGCGGCCTGGATGGTCGGGACGGTGCGGTCGTACGTCGTCGCCGCGGTCCAGTCGCCGGCGGGGCCGGACCAGTCGGGGTGGCCTCCGGCGCTGCCGACGCCGGCCGGGGTGCTGCCGGTGCCGTCGCTGGGGCCGTTGCCGGTGCCGTTGCCGGTGCCGTTGCCGGTGCCTGCTGCGCCGCCGTCGTCGTTGCCGTTGCCGTTGTCGCCGTCGCCCCCGTGGCCGGCGGCGTTCGCGCCGTTGCCGTTGCCGTTGCCGGTTCCACCGTGGCTGGTCGCGCCGGGGGTGTCCGTCGTCGAGCCGGATCCCGGCGTCGACGTGCCCGGCGTCCCCGGGGTGTCCGTGGCGCCCGGGGTCGGTGTGGCGGTCGGGGCCGTGGTGGTGGACCACACCGTGACCCGGACGGCGGTCGACGACCGGGAGTAGTTGCCGGCGACGTCGTGCTGCGTCGCGGTGAGCTGGTGCCCGCCGGCGCGCAGCGTCGACCCCGCGGTGGAGCACGACCACGAGGTGTCCGACGCGACCACCACGCCGCACACCGGCGCACGGTCGACGTACACGGTCACGCGGGCGCCCGGCTCACCGGTCCCGGCCACCGTCGTCGAGCGGGTGCCGATCCGTTGGCCGTCGTCCGGTGTCGTGATGCGCGGGGCAGCGGGCGCCGTGCGGTCGACCGTGATCGTCACGGGAGCGGAGGCCGCGCTCCGCAGGTCCGACCGGTAGCCGCGCGCCGTGCTGGCGGTCTGCGACGCGGTGACGGTGAACCGGCCGTCGGCGAGCGACCCGAGGGCGGCCACCCACCGGCCGTCCGCACCGACCCGGGCGGTCTGCTGGGCCGAGGACCCGGACACCGACAGCAGCACCGTCGATCCGGGGTACCCCGTACCGGAGACCGTTCCGCCGGTGGGCCCGGCGGCCGCCAGGGTCGGCGGGACGATGACGTCCGAGGCCGGTGCACTCGCGACGGGCAGTGCGGCGACGAGGTCGCGCACCGTGAAGACCTGTTGCGGGCCGGAGCGGACCGTGCCGAGGCAGGCCCAGGAACCGTCCGGGTCCACCCGGGTCGTGCACCCGGACGAACCCGTCGCGGCCGGGCCGGTCACCCGGACGGTGTGCCCGGGGGTGCCGGTGCCGTGGAAGCGCGTCGTCCCCGTCGTGACGTCACCCGGGTCGGCGATGGTGGGCCGAACGGCGGGACGCGTGGGGGTGGGCGTCGGGGCGCCCGGCCGGCCGGGGCTCGGCGGAGCGATCT
>NZ_QKTB01000011.1:0-103294 GCF_003234405.1 Curtobacterium sp. MCLR17_045 | reverse complement strand
GTATAAGAGACAGGGGGTGGGGCTCCCGGCTGGGCGGCCGAGATCGCACGAACCGTCGCTCGACAGGCGCTTTCGAGTGCCAGACCGCCTCGGTTGCACCACGCAACTTTCGTGCGTGACGCGCCGCTCGACTCCGGCGGAATCATGCATCACGCGGCGGGCCCGTGCATTACAGCGGTGTAAACAAATCGCCCCCGGTTCGTTCTGTTCCGTGACAGGGTGATACCAATGAGCGTTCCTGGCCGGGCACACAGACGTTCCACCCTCCGGCTCAGGACTCTTGCAATCATGACCAGAGAGGCAGCGGACATGGCATCCGTGACCAAGTGGGGCAAGCGCGGCATCGCGCTCGGCGCCGGTGCAGCAGCGACGGCGCTGGTGCTGACCGGCTGCGCGAGCAGCAGCGTGAGTGACACCGAACTGAACGGCCTGAGCATCGGGACGACGGACAAGATCACGTCCCTCGACCCGGCCGGTTCCTACGACAACGGCTCCTTCGCCGTGCAGAACCAGGTGTTCCCGTTCCTGATGAACACGCCCGTGGGGAGCCCGGACGTCGAGCCGGACATCGCCACGAAGGCGGAGTTCACGAACCCGACCACCTACGAGGTCACCCTCAAGGACGGGCTCGAGTTCGCGAACGGCAACAAGCTCACGTCGAGCGACGTGAAGTTCTCGTTCGACCGCGAGCTGAAGATCAACAACGAGAACGGTCCGCAGTCGCTGCTGGCCAACCTCAAGAGCATCGACACCCCGGACGACACCACCGTGGTGTTCAACCTCGACCACGCCGACCAGACCTGGCCGCAGGTGCTCTCGAGCCCCGCGGGTCCGATCGTCGACGAGGACGTCTTCAGCGCGACGAAACTCACCAGCGCCGACGACATCGTCAAGGGCAAGGCCTTCGCCGGGCAGTACCAGATCAGCTCCTACAAGGAGAACGACACGATCCAGTACAAGACGAACCCGAAGTACGACGGCCTGCTCGGCAAGGCGAAGACCGACGAGGTCACCGCCAGCTACTACACCAAGGAGACCGACCTCAAGCTCGCCGTGCAGAAGGGCGACGTCGACGTGGCGTACCGCTCCCTGACGCCGACCGACATCTCGGACCTGCGCAAGGACGACTCCCTCAAGGTCACCGACGGCCCCGGCGGCGAGATCCGCTACGTGGTCTTCAACTTCAAGACGCAGCCGTTCGGCACCGGGCAGGACGACGCCGACGAGGCGAAGGCCCTGGCCGTGCGCCAGGCCGCGGCCGACGTGGTCGACCGTGCCCAGCTCGCGAAGGAGGTCTACAACGACACCTTCACCCCGCTGTACTCGATGGTCCCGGACGGCCTGACCGGCGCGGTCCAGCCGTTCAAGGAGATGTACGGCGACGGCGACGGCGGCGCGGACGTGTCCAAGGCGAAGAAGACGCTGTCGGACGCCGGCGTCAAGGGCAAGGTGCAGCTCGACATCCAGTACGCGCCCGACCACTACGGTTCGGCCTCGGACGACGAGTACGCGCTGCTCAAGCAGCAGCTCGAGGACTCCGGTCTGTTCACCGTCAACATCCAGTCGACGGTCTACACGACCTACGCCCAGGAGCGCACCAAGGACGCCTACCCCGTGTACCAGCTCGGCTGGTTCCCGGACTTCTCCGACGCCGACAACTACCTGTCGCCGTTCTTCACCAAGGAGAACTTCGTCCAGAACCACTACGACGACCCGGAGATCCAGGACCTCATCGCGAAGGAGCAGGCCGAGTCCGACCCGGACAAGCGTGCTGACCTGATCGAGCAGGCCCAGGAGCGCGAGGCCACCCAGATCTCGACGCTGCCGCTGCTGCAGGGCAAGTCCGTCGCGGTCGCCGGCAAGGACGTCAAGGGCCTGACCCTCGACGCCTCGTTCAAGTTCCGGTACGCCACCCTGAGCAAGTAGCACCAAGCCCCACGTGCAGGCCGCGGGCGTTCCCACGAGGGACGCCCGCGTGCCTGTGCAACGGCGACGAAAGGCACACACCCCGTGACCCTCAGCACTCCCGAGGCGACGCAGGACGTGAACGGCACCGATCCCACCAAGCCACAGGCACAACGCAGTGCCAAGAACAGTGGTGGCGGACTCGGCCGGTACATCCTCGTCAGGTTCCTCCTCATCATCCCGACCGTCTTCATCCTGGTGACGCTCGTGTTCTTCCTGATGCGCGTCATCGGGAACCCGATCACCGCGTCGGTCGGCGGTCGACTCACGCCCAGCCAGCTGCAGGAACGCCTGCACGCGGCCGGGTACGACCGGCCGGTGCTCGTGCAGTACTTCGAGTACCTCGGCAACATCCTGCGCGGCGACTTCGGCACCTCGTCGACGGACAACCGTCCGATCACCGACATCATCGTCACGTACGGCGGTGCGACGGCGGAGCTCGTGTTCTACGCGCTCATCGTCGCGCTGGTGCTCGGCATCCCGCTCGGCATGCTCGCCGCGTACACGCGTGACAAGTGGCCGGACGTGCTGCTCCGCGCGCTGGCGATCCTGACCTACGCCACGCCGGTGTTCTTCGGTGGTCTGCTGCTCAAGCTCGTGTTCTCGGTGTGGCTCGGCTGGTTGCCCCTCGGCGACCGGGCCTCGACCCGGGTGTCGCTCATCCTGGACGGCATCCCCGGCGCGAGCGGCATCTACATCATCGACGCGCTCCGCACCGGCAACGCCCAGGTCATCGGCGACGTGCTCCAGCACGCCGTCCTGCCCGCGCTGACGCTCGGCCTGCTCACCGCCGGCATCTTCCTGCGCCTGGTGCGCGCGAACATGATCGGGTCGCTCGGCTCCGAGTACGTCGACGCCGCCCGGTCCCGCGGTGTGCGCGAGTCGCGCTTGGTGCGCACTCACGCGTTCCGTCCGGCACTCGTGCCGATCATCACCGTGATGGGGCTGCAGATCGCGATGCTCCTGGGCGGCTCGGTGCTCACCGAGACGACCTTCGGGTGGCGCGGTCTGGGCTTCGAGCTCAACCAGTACCTGTCGGCCCGTGACTTCGTCGCGGTGCAGGGCATCGTCGCGATGCTGGCGGTGATCGTCGCGGTGACCAACTTCATCGTCGACGTCGTCGCCGCCCTGATCGACCCGAGAGTGAGGTTCTGACGATGGCCGACACCACCCTCGTCGACCGCCACGAGCCGCTCTGGAAGCGGCTCCCCGTGGTGGTCCAGCTCCGCCGGAGCACCGGCTGGCAGCGCGCCATGCTCATCGTCGGCGTGGTCATCTGCGCCCTCTACCTGCTCGTCGCGGTCTTCGCACCGCTCCTCGCCCCGTACGGCTTCGGCCAGCTGCAGGGCGCGGACGGGCAGAGCTTCCCGCGCACCGGCGCACCGAGTGCCGAGCACATCTGGGGCACGACGGTCGGCGGCTTCGACGTGTTCAGTCGCGTGCTCTACGGCGCCCGCACGGCCGTGCTCGTCGTCATCGTCGCCGTGATCGTCTCGATCATCGTCGGCGTCCTGCTCGGCATGGTCTCCGGGTACCTGGGCGGCTGGCTCGACCGCGTCCTGGTGGTCGTGGCCGACGCCATCTACGCGTTCCCGTCGCTGCTGCTCGCGATCATCGTGTCGATCGTCATCTCCGGCGGCAACTCGAGCTACTCGGGCGGCATCATCGCGGCGGCGATCTCGATCACCGTCGTGTACGTGCCGCAGTACTTCCGCGTGGTCCGCGCCGAGGCCGTCCGGCTGAAGAACGACGCGTTCGTCGAGTCGGCGCGCGTGATGGGCACGAACCCGTGGCGCATCATGACGCGTCACGTCCTGCGGAACTCGACCCGTTCGCTGCCGCTCATCCTGACGCTCAACGCGAGCGACGCGATCCTGACCCTGGCCGGCCTCGGCTTCCTCGGGTTCGGCATCGGCCCGACGTCCGGCGCCGAGTGGGGCTACGACCTGAGCCGTGCACTCTCGGACGTCGCGAGCGGCGTCTGGTGGACCGGTGTCTACCCGGGTGTCGCGATCGTGGTGCTCGTGCTCGGTGTGACCTTCATCGGCGAGAGCCTGAACGACATCTCCGACCCCCGCCTGCGTGCACGCCGACGCCTGAAGCAGCTCGTGTCGACGCGCGACACGCGCAACCCCGAGGCACCGCGCACCGCCGGGAACGACACGGAAGGGACGGGCGCATGACCCCGACCACCCGCCTGCAACCGGGCGACACCACCACCGAGCCGGTCGTCGTCGTCGACGACCTGACCGTCACCTTCGCGACCGACGGCGGCGCCGTCGACGCGGTCAAGGGCGTCAGCCTCGACGTCCGCCCCGGCGAGGTCCTCGCCCTGGTCGGCGAGTCCGGCTCGGGCAAGTCCGTCACGGCCCGCAGCATGCTGCGGCTCATGCCGGAGACGGCGACACTCGGCGGCGCGGTGCTGCTCGACGGCACCGACGTCGTGTCGGTCGGCTCGCAGAAGCTCCGCGAGCTCCGCGGGACCGCCGGCGCGATGGTGTTCCAGGAGCCGTCGACCGCGCTCAACCCGGTCTTCACCGTCGGGTGGCAGATCGCCGAGGGGCTCCGTGCCCACGGCGGCGTGTCCAAGAAGGAAGCACGGGCGAAGGCCATCGACTACCTCGGTCGCGTCGGCATCCCCGACCCCGAGACCCGCGTCGACCACTACCCGCACCAGTTCTCCGGCGGGCAGAAGCAGCGCGTGGTCATCGCGAGCGCACTGGCCCTCGAGCCGAGCGTCATCATCGCGGACGAACCGACGACGGCACTCGACGTCACGGTGCAGGCCGAGATCCTCGACCTGCTGCGCCGGTGCCGCGACGAGTTCGGCACCGCGATCGTCGTCATCACGCACAACATGGGCGTGGTCGCCGACCTGGCCGACCGCGTCGCCGTGATGTACCAGGGCGAGATCGTCGAGGAAGCGACGGCGACGGCACTCTTCGCGACGCCCCAGGCCGACTACACCAAGCGGCTGCTCGCGGCGGTCCCTCGGCTCGAGGCGTCCACCGGGGTGGCCCGGCGCGCCGCGATCTCCGAGGACGTCACGCCGCTGGTCGAGGCGAAGGGACTCGAGATCGAGTACCCCGGGCGGCTCGGCTCGCCGGCGTTCAAGGCGGTCAAGGGCGTCGACCTGGCGATCCGTCCCGGTGAGGTCCTCGGCCTGGTGGGGGAGTCCGGCTCGGGCAAGACCACCATCGGCCGGGCCATGGCGGGCCTGACGAAGGTCACCGGCGGCTCGCTCAAGGTCCTCGGCGCCGAGATGCTCGGGTACCGCGAACGCGACTTCAAGCACCTGCGCAAGGACATCGGCTTCGTGTTCCAGGACCCGGCGACCTCGTTCAACCCGCTGCTGACGATCGCCGAGTGCGTCGCCGAGCCGCTGGTCGTGCACAAGGAGGTCTCGAGCCCCCGTGCCGCGCGCAAGCGGGTGGACGAGCTGCTCGAGGCCGTGCAGCTGCCGGCCGCCTACGGCGACCGCTACCCGCACGAGCTCTCCGGCGGGCAGCGCCAGCGTGCATCGCTCGCCCGGTCGCTCGCGCTCCGGCCGAAGCTGCTCATCGCCGACGAGCCGACGAGTGCGCTCGACGTCTCCGTGCAGGCCCGGGTGCTCGAGCTCTTCCTCGAGCTGCAGCAGGACCTCGGCTTCGCCTCGCTGTTCATCAGCCACGACCTCGCGGTCGTCGGCGCGCTGTCCGACCGGATCGCGGTGCTGTACCGCGGCGACCTGGTCGAGACGGGCACGACGGCGCAGGTCCTCGGCGCGCCGCAGCACCCCTACACGCAGCGGCTCCTCGCGTCGCTGCCGGTGCCGGACCCAGCCGAGCAGGCGGAGCGACGGCGTACGCTGGAGCGACTGGAGAACGTCGGGTCCTGACCCGACGTGACCCGCCCTGGAGGCCCGCCCAGCGTCGTCGACGCACGCCGGGCCTCCAGGGCGGTCGTCTCCACTGCTGCACGCACGACGGACCTGCCAGGGCGGCCCGTCGCGAACCGCCGCCAGGGGGCGGCGTGGAAGGGGACCCATGATCGCGGTCAACGGACCGGCGGTCGTCGCGGACGACGTGTCGATCGAGTACCGGGGCGGACGCGGGGGCGAGTCCATCCGGGCCGTCGACGGCGTGAGCCTCACGGTCCGGCAGGGGGAGATCCTCGCCCTGCTCGGTGAGTCGGGATCGGGCAAGTCGACCTTCGCCGCCGCCATCGCCGGCCAGCTCGGATCCCACGGCGAGGGCGAGGGCGCCCTCCGTCGGCACATCGTCGGCGGCGAGCTGACCGTGCTCGGCCAGAAGACCCGGGGCCTCCGTCCCTCGTCGCGCAAGCTCGAACGGCTGAGCGGCCGGATCGGGTACCTGCCGCAGGACGGCGCCGACCGGCTCAGCCCGGACCTGACCGTCGGCGAGGCCGTCGCCGAGCCGATCTACGCCCGCGACCGCCGGTTCGACCGGCGCGAGGCCGGGCTCATCGTCGCCCGGCTGCTCGACGCGGTGCACCTGCCGCTCGGGGCGATGCGCCTGAACACCTGGGAGCTCTCGAGCGGGCAGCGTCAGCGTGTCGCCCTGGCGAAGGCGCTCGTGCTCGAGCCCCAGCTGCTGGTCGCGGACGAACCGGCGCGTGGCGTCGACGTACTCGTGCGGCAGTCCGTGCTCGAGGCCCTGGCGACCCTGCAGCGCGGCCGGCAGTTCTCTGCCGTCGTCGTGTCCAGCGACCTGCGCGAGGCCCGCGCCCTCGCCGACCGCGTCGCCGTGATGGCCGATGCCCGGCTCGTCGGGCTCGGCACCTTCGACGAGGTCCTCGACAACCCGGTCGACCCCTACGTGAAGACCCTCGCCTCGACCGCGGCCCGCGGCGTGAAGCGTCGTCCGGCACCGACGACGGCCCGCCGTTCGTCCGCGCCGCGCCGTCCGCTCGCCGCCGGCACCGGCCCGCGCACCGACCGTCAGGAGAACGCGTGAGCACCACCGACCAGCGCCCCCGCGGCCACCGCGCCGTCGTCCCCACGTCGGGTGCACCGCTGCCGATCGACGCTCCGCAGCCCGGGCCGGTCGCCGTGCTGCCGGAACCGACGGACCTGCACGTGGACGCCGTGACCGAGGCCGGCGGCACCGTCGCGCCGCTCGACGCCGACACCCGCGGGGTCGTCTGGCTCGACCCCCGCGACCCGGCCGGCCTCGCCGACGCGCTGTCGTCGGCACCGGGGGTGGGGTGGGTGCAGCTGCCGTTCGCCGGCGTCGACGCCTTCGCGCACCTGATCCAGGAGCACGGCGACCGCGTGCTGTTCACCTCGGCCAAGGGTGCCTACGCGGAGCCGGTCGCCGAGCACGCGCTGGCGTTGACCCTCGGCACGCTCCGGGTCCTGCAGAAGCGCGCTCGTGCGTCGTCGTGGGCGACCGAGCCCGAGGGTGTCTCGCTGTACGGGCGGAACGTCGTCGTGATCGGTGCCGGCGGGATCGCCCTCGAGTACCTCCGGCTGCTCGCGCCGTTCGACGTCGACGTCACGGTCGTGCGCCGCTCGCCCGAGCCCGTGCCCGGAGCCGCGCGGACCGTCACCACCGACGAGCTCGACCGGGTCCTGCCCGACGCCGACGTCGTGATGATCGCGGCGGCGATGACCTCGGGCACCGCGAAGCTCTTCGGCGAGCAGCAGTTCCGCATCATGAAGCCGTCCGCCCGGCTCGTGAACATCGCCCGCGGGGGCCTCGTGGACACCGATGCACTGGTCGCCGCCCTGCGCGCGGGGGAGATCGCCGCGGTCGGCCTCGACGTCACCGATCCCGAGCCGCTGCCCGACGGGCACCCGCTGTGGTCGGAGCCCGGCGCGGTCATCACCCCGCACCAGGCCGACACCCCGGAGATGGTCGCACCGCTGCTCGCCGAGCGCGTCCGGCTCAACGCCGCGGCGTTCCTCGGGGGCGACGGCGAGGGCTTCGTCGGCGTCGTCGACCCGGTCGCCGGGTACTGACACGGGGGCCTCGGGGCGCGGCGCGCCCGGGCGGCGTGTCCGATGCGGTGGAGGGCCTCGGCGTCCTGCTATGCTGTTACCCGTTGTTCGCACGTCATTCGCCAGCGGACAGTGATCCTCGATAGCTCAATTGGCAGAGCAGCCGGCTGTTAACCGGCAGGTTGTTGGTTCGAGTCCAACTCGGGGAGCGACAGGTCCTCATCCCTTCGGGGGTGGGGACCTTTTGCGTTGCGGACGGTGAGGAAGACGCCGGCGTCTTCGATGCACCCCGCCCCGTGCTCGAGACGCCTCCGGATTCGGCGGTGTCTCGCCGGTTCGGGTGCGTCCTGACAGGACGCCGGCGTGTGCGCGGGACGCCGGCGTCTGCGCGGGACGCCGGCGTGTGCGGGTCAGCGGTCGTCGGGCTCTTCGGGCTCGATGCTGAGGGTGCCGTCACGGTTGTTGTCGTTGATCACGCCGGTCTTCGTGACGTAGACGTCCAGGTAGTCGAGCCGGAAGTGCTCGAGCTGGTCGTCGTACTCCGTCAGGAACGTGCGGACCTGCTTCGGCATGGGGCGCCGGTCGTCGTGGCCGACCACCACCGCGTCGAACGGTCCGAGCTGCGGCTTCTGCGTGCCACGGTCGCCGAAGTAGATGCGCCAGGTGTTCGCGCTGAACCGGGCGAACAGGACGTTCTCGTCGTCCTTGCCACGGACCTCGAGCGCGTCCGTCAACATCGCGATCCCGCTCGGACGGGTCTGCACGACGGCGACGCCCAGCCGTGCGACCGGGATGAGCAGCGCGGCGACGAGCACTGCCGCCGCAATGCGTCCGACGGGCGGCCGGACGGTCGCCAGTCGCCCGTACCCGATCGCCGCCAAGGCGATGATGAACGGCATCCACGCGTCGTAGTAGTACGGCAGCGAGACGTTGGCGACGATGACGTAGAAGACGAGGAAGACACCGAGGGCGATGCCGAGGTACGCGACCAGGCGGTCCGGTCGGACGACGAGGGCGGCGACCACACCGATGGTCAGGACGGTGAGCAGCAACCAGCCCGTGCCGTCGGCGAGGAAGGCGAAGTTCGCCCACCACGGTGCCGCCGGGTAGATCGTCCCGAGGATGGTCGTCGGGTGCCCGTGGGCGTTCTGCTGCGCCTGGAACCGGAGCATCTGCCCGATGGCCCCGAAGAGCCCGACCGGCAGGTAGACGACCACGAACACGACCACGAACGCGATGCCGCCGTACAGCGCACCGACCCCCAGGTCGCGCCACCGACGGAACAGCAGCGGGAGTGCTCCCACGGCGAGGACGAGCACTGCCGTCGACACCTTCGAGGTCACGGACAGTGCGAGCAGCGCACCCGATGCGGCCACCCACCACCGGTTGCCGGTCCGCATCCAGCGCCAGGCCGCGGCGAGCGAGGCGACGGCGAAGAAGACCATGAGGGGTTCGAGCATCGCGAACCGGTCGATGCGGACACCGATGACCGACCCGGCTTCCGCCCAGGACGAGCCCGAGCCACGCGGCGTCAGCCACCACATCGCCGCCGCGGTCAGGCCGGTCCAGAAGCCGACTTCGCGTCGCAGCCAGAGGAACAGGACGACACCCGTGCCGAGCATCGCGGTCGCAGCCACCAGCCTCGGCCCGAGCGGCCCCTGTCCCACCAGGAGCTGCGCCACGCCGTACACGTACTTCGCGAGCGGCGGGTGCTCGAGGTTGAGCGAGAAGTTCCCGTGCACGTAGGCCCAGCTCGCGCGGAGGTACACGAACTCGTCGTTCACGATGGTCGGACGGCCGAGGTGCCAGTAGGCGACGAACACAGCAGCCAGGGCGACGACCACGAGGGCCGTCGCACGGACGGGGCGGGAGTGCAGGCGGGGGATGAGGACCTCCAGGACAGGGCGATGCCGGACCATCATCGCAGGAGCCGCCGTACGGGTCGTCCGCAGCGCTTGCTGTTAGCGTTCACAGGTGCACCGTTCCCGTTCGCCTCGACTCACGCTCCTCGGTGTCGTCGTCGCCGTGACGGCGGTGCTCACCGGCTGCAGCAGTGTCGGCCCGGACACCGACGCGTCCGAGGACCCGACGAGCTCGGACACCGGCCTGGGCTCGGGCGCGTCGCCCGTGGTCTTCGCGTTCGTCTGCGCCGCCGACGGATCGGACAGCGAGACCTACACCACCTACTCGGCGGTGTGGGAGGCCGAGCGCGCCGACTGCTCGGCGAAGCGCCTGACCGGGTCGGTGCCGTCGAGCCAGCAGCAGGCCGCGGTGGCGGCGGCGCGCGGTGACGCGACCCTGGTCGAGCTCGCGAGCACGTGCGCGGTCCGCGGCTCGGCGCCGTGGACGTCGGCGGTCGCCGACGCGCGCGGTGCGCACGTGGCCGCCGGGCTCCTGCGGTACTGCCCGGGGCACCCGGAGACCGACCGCCTGCGGGACGCACTGGCTGCCTACCGGGGCTGAGCCGGGCCTCCAGGCCGCCCGCCGGACCAGCGACGGGCTGGACGGCACCGGGTGCCGACGCCGACGGGCGTCAGCCCTCGGGGTGGTCGCGACCCGGCAACCAGGACTGGCCGGGGCCGCCCCAGCTGCTCTTGCGGATCGCCTTGGCGACCTGCTTACCGTAGGGGTGCACCAGGCGGTCGGCGTAGAGCCAGCCGTCCAGGTGGTCGTACTCGTGCTGGAAGATCCGGGCCAGCCAGCCGTGCGCCTCGACCTCGAACGGGGTGCCGTGCTCGTCGAAGGCCCGAAGCAGGGCGCCCTCGGAGCGGCGGAGCGGGAACCGCTCACCAGGGATCGACAGGCAGCCCTCGGACTCCTCGTCCTCGTCGAGCTCCTCGACGGACTCGGGGACCGGGGGCGTGATCCACAGGACGGGGTTCACGGCGGCGCCCCGGTGCAGGACGTCGTCGTCGTCGGTGTAGGAGTACACGAACAGGCGCTTGCCGACGCCCACCTGCGGACCGGCCAGGCCGACGCCCGGTGCCAGGTCCATGGTCTCGAGCATGTCGGCGACGAGGGTGCGGAGGTCGTCATCGAACGCGGTGACCTCGGCTGCACGCTCGTGCAGGACGGGTTCGCCGGTGATGCGGATCGGGAGAACGGCCATTCACCCAGGTTATCCGGCGGGGGACGGTAGCCTCGACGCGTGACGACGGACCTCCAGCTGCCCGACGCCGTGAGCAACCTCACGCCGTTCCAGGCGCTGATGATCCCGGTGGCGCTGATCGGTGCGGTGTTCCTGTCGCTCGGGGCGCAGTTCCAGAGCCGCGGGGTCCAGCGGGTCGAGGCGCGTCTCGGTCGGCAGTCGAAGGGGCTGAGCGTCCGACACGTCGTCGGGCTCGTCTCGAGCGGCTACTGGGTGCTCGGCACGCTCATGCTCGGCATCGCGGTGGTGCTCCAGCTCATCAGCATCACGTTCGCGCCCCTGATCGTCGTGCAGCCCCTGGGTGCTGTGGCCCTCGTCATCACGACGTGGTTCTCGTCGCGGTCGTCGGGTGTGCCGCTCGGTCGGCGTGCGCGGCGGGCCGTGTGGACGTGCATCATCGGTGTCGGCATCTTCGTCGGGATCGCGGCGTTCGTCGGGCACGAGAGCGCGATCACCCGCCAGCAGCTCGTCACCGTGCTGGTGATCCTCGCCGTCGTGCTGGTACTCGTGCTGGTGTCGTTCCGGTTGGTCGCCAAGCACCGCAGTGCGCTCTACTACATCGTCGGGGCGGGGGTGCTCTACGGGTTCGTGGCGACGCTGGCCAAGGTGGTGCTGAACCGGTTCGTGAACGGCACCTTCGACTGGTTGACCGTGCTCGCCATCGTCGGGGTGGTCGTGGCGGCGTCGCTCGGCGGGTACTTCGTGCAGAACGCGTACTCGAGCGGCTCGGCCGACCTCGTGATCGCGGGGTTGACGGTGATCGACCCGATCGTCGCGGTCGGCATCGGCGTGATCGTGCTCGGCGAGGCCTCGGGGGCGCCGTGGTTCGCGGTCGCGGGCTTCGTGGTGGCCGCGGGCATCGCCATCACCGGGGTGTTCCTGCTCGCCAAGCACCACCCGCAGAGCCGGGGCTGACGCAGCGCGTCCGGTGGTGCCGCCCTCATCCGCGCGGCTGACGCGACCGTCGATCCTGGTGCGATAGCGTCACTGCCGACCAGCCATCGCCCACGAGAGGACGAACTCAGCCGTGTCAGGAGACGCCACCACCGCCACCGCCGGACCGACGGAAGCGACGGGCGGTCACCGACCGTTGCGCGTGCTGATCGCAGCGGACACCTTCGCCCCCGACGTCAACGGCGCCGCCACCTTCGCCGAGCAGCTCGCTGTCGGCCTGGCCGAGCGCGGGCACGAGGTGCACGTCGTGGCCCCGGCCTCGAGCCGCCACTACGGCACCTTCGACGAGGAGCACCACGGCGTCACGCTCGTCGTGCACCGCCTGAAGTCGTACAAGTGGCCGCTGCACCCGTGGCTGCGCTTCGTGTGGCCGTGGAGCGTCCGGAAGTGGACCGCCCCGATCCTCGACGCCGTCAAGCCGGACGTGCTGCACATCCAGTCGCACGTGGTCATCGGCCGCGGCATCGTGCACGAGGCGAACGACCGCGGCATCCGGGTCATCGCGACGAACCACTTCATGCCGGAGAACCTGCTCGAGTACACGCCGTTCGGCAAGTGGACGCTGCCCCTCGCGCTGAAGATCGCGTGGAGCGACGCCGCCAAGACCTACCGGCTGGCGGACACCATCACGACGCCGACGAACCTGGCCGCCGACTACCTGCGGAAGGCCATCGCCGGCCAGCAGGTCCTCGCGATCTCGTGCGGCATCGACGCGTCCCGGTACGTGGCGCGCGAGGGACGCCCGGTCAACAACGACATCGTCTTCGTGGGCCGTGTGGCCCCCGAGAAGAACCTCGACGTGCTCGTCCGCGCGGTGGCGCTGCTGCCCGCCGAGCTGTCGGCGACGCTGACCATCGTCGGCGACGGCGAGATGATCCCGAAGCTGACCGCGTTGGCGAAGGAGCTCGGGCTCGAGGACCGCGTGCGGTTCCTGGGGTTCGTCTCCGACGAGCGCAAGCAGGAGGCCCTGACCAACGCGACGGTGTTCGCGATGCCGTCGACGGCGGAACTGCAGAGCATCTCGTCGCTCGAGGGGATGGCGTCCGGGCTGCCGGTCGTCGCCGCCGACTCGATGGCGCTGCCGCACCTGATCGACGGCAACGGGTACCTGTTCACCCCGGGCGACGTGGACGACCTGGCGGCGAAGCTCACGACGGTGCTCACCGCGCCCGAGTCGGAGTACGTGGCGATGCGGGATCGCAGTCTGGCCATGATCGAGGCACACGACATCAACCGCACGCTGTCGACGTTCGAGTCGCTGTATCGTGGTGAGCCGGTGGCCTGAGGGTCTCCGGCGAGGGGCGGTAGCCAAGCTGGTCAAGGCAGTCGGCTCATAACCGAACGATCCGCGGGTTCGAGTCCCGCCCGCCCTACGTGCACATGCCAAGGAAGCGCGACACGTCGCAGGACGACCACGCACCGACACCGAACGTCACCTTCGAGGTGACCCGTGGCGGTACCGGTGTGCGCGTGAACGCCTTCCGTCTCGGGTTCATGGGTGCCATCGGGGTGCTCGTCGCGCTGCTCGCCGGTGCGATCATCAACGAGCTCAGCACGGTCCTGGTCTACATCGGGGTCGCGCTGTTCCTGGCACTCGGCATCGACCCGCTCGTGTCGTTCCTGGAGCGGATCATCCCGCGCTGGTCCGCCATCACGATCGTCGTGGTCGCCGTCCTCGGGGCCTTCGCCGGCATCGTGTTCGCCGTGGTGCCGATCCTGGTGGAACAGGCGTCGAACCTGATCCAGAACTTCCCCGACATCGTGCAGGACATCTCGCAGCAGCAGTGGGTGCAGGACCTGTCGAAGCAGTTCGCCGGGTCGTTCGACATCGACCACGCCCTGCAGTCGCTGCAGTCGTTCGTCGAGAAGCCGGGCAACCTGCTCAGCGTCGGCGGCGGGATCCTGGCGGTCGGCAGCGGCATCCTGTCCGGCGTCACCGGGGCGCTCATCGTCATCATCCTGATGCTCTACTTCCTCGCGTCGATGCGGGGCATGAAGCGTGCGACGTACCGGTTCGTGCCGGCGTCGCGCCGCCAGAACTTCATCGACGTGAGCGAGCAGATCACGCAGGCCGTCGGCCGCTACGTCGTCGGGCAGGTGTCGCAGGCGCTCATCAACGGCATCCTCAGCTTCATCTTCCTGATCATCATCGGGGCGCCGCTGCCCGTGCTGCTCGCGTCGTTCGCGTTCCTCGGTTCGCTCATCCCGCTCGTCGGCACGCTCGCCGCCGCGATCGTCATCTCGCTGCTCTGCTTCTTCGCGTCGCCGGCCACCGCCCTCGCCGCCGCCATCTACTACCTCGTCTACATGCAGGTCGAGGCCTACCTGATCTCCCCGCGCATCATGTCGCGGGCGGTCCAGGTGCCCGGCGCGCTCGTGGTCATCGCGGCGGTCGCGGGCGGCACGATCGGCGGCGTGCTCGGCGCACTCGTGGCGCTGCCCGTCGCGGCGTCGGTCATCATCATCGTGCAGAAGGTCATCTACCCCCGCCAGGAGCAGGCGTGACGAGCGGCACCGGCGCACCCGACGACGCGGTCGTCGCCGCCTTCGCCGAGCACGTCCACGACCGTGACCGCTGGGCGCGCAGTGTCCGTGGGCCGCTCGCCCTGGTGAACGCCCAGCACGTCGACCACCCGCAGCCGGTCTGGCCGGTCCCCGGGACGTGGGCCCCGGCCGTCGGCGGACTCACCGTGACGGCCGAGGCCTCCGACGGTGTCGTCGTCGACGGCGTCCCGGTCGACGGTTCGGTCCTGGTGGCCGGGGACACCGCCGTCGTGCCGTCGACCGTCGCGCTGCCGGACGGCTTCGCCGGCACCGTCAGCGGCGACACCCTGCGCGTCTGGGACCCGTCGTCCGAGGCGATCGCCCGCTTCGCGCAGATCGCCCGCTTCGCGTGGTCCGGCGACTGGGTGACGTCCGGCACGTACGTCCCGCTGGCGGGAGACGACCTGGAGGCCCGTGGCAGCGTCCGCGACGCCGCCGGCGACGCCCTGCCGGTCGCCGGACACGTCGAGACCGTCGTGGGTGGTGCAACGGTGCGGTTCGTCGCCGTCCGGTCGGCTGCCCACCGCGGAGCCCCGCGGCTGCAGCTCATCGTGCAGGACGCCACGAGTGCCCTGCCCGAGGACGACCCGGGCAGCACCTACTCGATGGGTCGGTTCCTGTACCTCGACGACCCCGGCATGCAGGCGACGGTCGAGCTCGACTGGAACCTGCTGGTCCTGCCGCCGTGCGCGTTCTCGTACCAGTACGCGTGCCCGATCCCACCGGAGGACAACCGCGTCCCGGTGCCGATCACGGCGGGGGAGCGACACCCGGTCGACGCCAACGGTGCCGTCCTGCACTGATCGGGGTCGGTTCCTTGCCGTTCCCAGCCGCAGCGCTGCATAATGGGCGTGTCCCGTCGGGACATCACAATCGCATACCGATGGTTCCGTGGCCCCTCGGGTCAGGATCCTCCGCACCAGGTCGATGGGGAAGTCGCACCTGACGTATCGGAGGAACCGTGAACGGAACGACGACAGGAGTGCTCTACGTGCACTCCTCACCCCGCGCGCTCTGCCCGCACGTCGAATGGGCAGCAGGTCGCGCGATGAACCGCGCCGTGAACTTCTCGTGGCTCGACCAGCCCGCGCAGGACGGTGCGCGCCGGACCGAGTACACGTGGACCGGTGCGGTGGGCGCCGGTGCCGCGATCGCGTCGGCCCTGCGCGGGTGGGAACACCTGCGGTACGAGGTCACCGAGGAGCCGACGAGCGCCTCGGACGGCGGTCGCTGGATGCACACGCCCGACCTCGGGGTGTTCTACGCGCAGACCGACGTCACGGGCAACATGGTCATCCCCGAGGACCGGGTGCGCTACGCGATGGAGGTCGCGGGCAGCAACGCCCTCGAGCTGCACCGTGAGCTCCGGCTCGCCCTCGGGCAGGCCTGGGACGACGAGCTCGAGCCCTTCCGCCACGCGGCCGAGGGCAACCCGGTCGTCTGGCTGCACCGCGTCGGCTGAGCCAACTCGCAACACGCCGGCGTCTCGGGTGCGCCGGACGCCGACGTCGGGTGCGCAACACGCCGGCGTGCTGTCCTGACGCCGCCGAAGACTCGAGACGCCGCCGAATACGGCGGCGTCTCGTCGTTTCCGGGGCGCCTCAGCGACACGACGGCGTATTGCCGGGACTCCAACCGGCACCGGAACGACGGAAGCCCGCCCCGACGACGCGGGACGGGCCTCCTGGCAGGGTGGGACGGATCAGACGCTACGGAACGCGACCACGGCGTTGTGGCCGCCGAAGCCGAACGAGTTGCTGACCGCGAGCAGGTCACCCTCGGGCAGCGCGCGCGGCTCGCGGGCGACGTCCATGACGATCTCCGGGTCCTGGTCGTGCAGGTTGATCGTCGGCGGGGCGACGCGGTTGTG
The DNA here is from genome assembly GCF_003234405.1 of Curtobacterium sp. MCLR17_045. Lineage (NCBI taxonomy): Bacteria > Bacillati > Actinomycetota > Actinomycetes > Micrococcales > Microbacteriaceae > Curtobacterium > Curtobacterium sp. MCLR17_045. Next base: position 86,872 of record NZ_QKTB01000011.1, on the reverse strand, counting down.
CAGCGCGAGGACGGTGAAGACCGCCTCGATCGCACCGGCACCACCGAGCAGGTGGCCCGTCGAGGCCTTGGTCGCGGACACCACGACGTCGTCCAGGTGGTCGCCGAAGACCCGACGCATCGCGTGGTACTCGGCGACGTCACCGACGGGGGTCGAGGTGGCGTGCGCGTTGACGTGCACGACGTCCTCGATGCTCGCGTCGGCGTGCTCGAGGGCCTGCAGGACCGCACGGGCGGCGGCGCTGCCCTCGGGGTCCGGCGCGGTGATGTGGAAGGCGTCCGAGGTGATGCCGGAGCCGGCGACCTCGGCGTAGATCGTCGCGCCGCGGGCCTCGGCGTGCTCCTTCGACTCGAGGATGAGCGCCGCTGCGCCGTCACCGAGCACGAAGCCGTCACGCGTGACGTCGTAGGGACGCGACGCGGTCTCGGGGGAGTCGTTCCGGCGCGACAGGGCCTGCATCGCGGCGAACGCGGCCAGCGGGAGCGGGTGCAGCGCGGCCTCGGCGCCACCGGTGATGACGATGTCGGCGTCGCCGTCGGCGATGTGCCGGTACGCCTCGGCCAGCGACTCGGTCGACGACGCGCAGGCGGACAGGTAGGTGCGGGCACCACCACGGGCGCCGAACTCCATCTCGATGGCGGCGGCGGGGCCGTTCGCCATGAGCATCGGGACCGTCATCGGCAGGACGCGACGCGGACCCTTCTCGCGCAGGGTGTCCCAGGCGTCGAGCAGCGTGTTCACGCCGCCGATGCCGGTCGCCCAGTCGACGATGAGGCGCTCGGGCACGACCGACTCGTCGTCGATGCCGGCGTCGGCCCAGGCCTCGCGCGCCGCGACGAGCGACAGCTGCGACGAGGGGTCGAGGCGCTTCGACTCGGGGCGGGTGAGCTGGTCGGTGAGGAACCGGCGCGCCTGGCCGGCGAACTCCACCGGGAGTTCCAGCTCGGCGTAGCGGGGGTCCTCGATGCGGGTGATGCCGGACTTGCCGGCGAGCAGCGCGTCCCAGGTGTCCGGGGCGGTCGCGGCGAGGGGTGAGATCGCACCGATCCCGGTGACGACGACGGTCTTCTTGGTCATGGGACGACGTGCTCTTTCGTTGGGGTGAACAAGATGAGCGCCACGGCCCGCAGGGGTCCGCGGGCCGCGGCGCTCAGGAAGCTCGTGTCAGGCCTGGGCCTTGACGATGTAGTCGACCGCGTTGCCCACGGTCTTGAGGTTCTTGACCTCTTCGTCCGGGATCTTCACGTCGAACTTCTCCTCGGCGTTGACCACGATGGTCATCATCGAGATGGAGTCGATGTCGAGGTCGTCCGTGAAGGACTTGTCGGCGGCGACGGTGTCGGTGGCGATACCGGTCTCGTCGTTGATCAGCTCGGCCAGGCCGGCGAGGACTTCTTCGTTGGACAGGGCCATGAGTGTTCTCCTTGAAGGGGGGTGTCGTTTGACCGTTGACCAGCCTAGGGCACGCGGGGTCCGGGTGCGCGGAGGCTCGTCGGGATGGGGGCCGGGCGCGCGGTTGCGCGACCGGACGGGGATCAGGGGAGGACGACCACCTGGGCACCGAACACGAGTCCGGCGCCGAAGCCGATCTGCAGGGCGAGGCCGCCTGACAGGTCCGGGTGCTCCTCGAGCAGGCGGTGCGTGGCGAGCGGGATGCTCGCGGCGGAGGTGTTGCCGGTGGTGGTGATGTCGCGGGCGATCGTCACCGTCTCGGGCAGGCCGAGCTGCTTGGCGAACTCGTCGATGATGCGGATGTTCGCCTGGTGCGGCACGAACGCGGCGAGGTCCTCGGGGCGGACGCCGGCGGTCTCGAGCGCCTGGCGAGCGACCTTGACCATCTCCCAGACGGCCCAGCGGAACACCGTCTGCCCGGCCTGGCGCATGGTCGGACGCGGTGCGCCGGCCTCCCACTCGTTGTAGGTCGCGGTCATGCCGATGGCGTCCCACTTCGAGCCGTCGGAACCCCAGATGGTGGGGGCGATGCCCGGGAAGTCGCTCGGGCCGATCACGGCGGCGCCGGCACCGTCCCCGAGCAGGAACGAGATCGAGCGGTCGGTCGGGTCGACGACGTCGCTGAGCTTCTCGGCCCCGACGACCAGCACGTGGTCGGCGAGCCCGGACTTGATGAACGAGTCGGCCTGGGCGATGCCGTAGGCGTACCCGGCACAGGCGGCGCTGATGTCGTACGCGGCGGCCGGGGTGGCGCCGATGCGCTCGGCGAGCAGCGACGCCATCGACGGGGTCGCCACGGTGTGCGTGACGGTGCTCACGAGCACGACGCCGATCTGGGACGGCTCGATGCCGGCCTTCTCGATTGCCTCGCGCGCAGCGGCCTCGGCGAGGTCGACGGCCTCGACGTCCTTGCCCGCGCGCTTGCGGGTGATGATGCCGGTGCGCTGGCGGATCCACTCGTCGGACGAGTCGATCGGGCCGACGAGGTCGTCGTTCGGCACGACGTTCTCGCCGCGGGCGGCGCCGAACGCCAGGATCCGGGTGAACTCGTGGCCGCGGCGCTGCTGGAGCAGCGGGCGCGCGGATCCGGTCGGGAGGCCCGTGGGGGCGTCCGTCGGGGTGGTCGGGTCGGTCATGCGGTTGCGTCTGCTTCCTGGCCCGCGCGCTGCAGCAGGTCGATCGCTGCAGGCAGGTCGTCGGGGGTCTTGATGGCGACGGTCGGCGTGCCGCGGAGGCCGCGCTTCGCCAGGCCGACGAGGGCACCGGCGGGTGCGAGCTCGATGATGCCGGTCACGCCGGCGGCGGAGAAGGACTCCATGACCGCGTCCCAGTGCACGGGGCTCGCGATCTGCTGGACCATGAGGTCGACGAAGCGGCGCCCGTCGTCGACGCGGGAGCCGTCGGCGTTGGTCCAGATCGGCAGGGTCGGGTCCTGCACGGTGGCGGCGGCCGCGACCGGGGCGACCCGCTCGACGGCGGGGGCCATGTAGCGGGTGTGGAACGCACCGGCCACGGCGAGCGGGATCACCCGGGCCTTGGCGGGCGGGTCGGCGGCGAGGGCCGCGATGGCGTCTGCGGCACCGGCGACGACGGTCTGGCCGCCACCGTTGTGGTTCGCGGGCACGAGGCCGTGCTCGGCGAGGGCTGCGGCGACCGCGTCGGCGTCGCCACCGAGGACGGCGGCCATCGAGGTCGGCTCGAGCGCTGCGGCGTCGGCCATGGCCCGGCCGCGCTCGGCGACCAGGGCGACGGCGTCGGTCGGCTCGAGGATCCCGGCGACCGCGGCGGCGGTGAACTCGCCCACCGAGTGTCCGGCGACCCCGCCCACCAGGGCACGACGGCCCTCGGCGAGCAGTGCGTCGGCGGTCACCAGGCCGGCGGCCACGATGAGGGGCTGTGCGAGCGCGGTGTCCTTGATGGTGTCCGCGTCAGAGTTCGTGCCGTGCTCGGCGAGGTCGACGCCGATCGACTCCGACCACTGCCCGACTCGTTCACGAACGGTGGCGTCCTCGAGCCAGGGGGCGAGGAAGCCGGGGGTCTGGGAGCCCTGTCCGGGCGCGACGACGACGATCACCGGACAATCCTCGCGTTCTCACCCCGCGGGGCCCGTGTGGACTTCCCACACGAATCCCCGCGGGACATTGTCGGTTCTCTACCGTCCGGAGCGCTCTAGCGTCGGGGCGTGATGCGGCGACGGCCGGTCGCGGACTCGGACATCGCGCCGAGGATGAGCGCCGACTGCACGATCAGGGCGTCCCGGGCGTGCGTGGCGTCCCACCCGATGATGTCGGCGACCCGGCGCAGGCGGTAGCGCACGGTGTTCGGGTGCACGAAGAGCTCGCGCGCCGTGGCCTCGAGCGACCGGCCGGTGTCCAGGTAGCACCACAGCGTCTGCAGGAGCTCGGTGGACTGGTCCTTGAGCGGGACGTAGATGCGCTGCACCAGGGCCGACCGGGCGAGCGGGTCGCCGGCCAGGGCACGTTCGGGCAGCAGGTCGTCGGCCAGGGCCGGGCGGGGCACGCCGCGCCAGGCACGCGCGACGGCGAACCCGGCGAGGGCGGCCTTCGCGCTGGTCGACGCGTCGACGACCCCGGGGACCTCGTTGCCGAGCACCAGGTGCCCCTCGCCGAACAGCGGTTCGAGGGCCTGCGCGATGGTCGTGAAGGAGACGGGCTCCTCGCCCTCGGGGACGTCGTCGCGCGGGGTGGCGCGGCCGATCACCACGACGAGCCGCGACCCCTGGACCCCGACGAGCACGTCGGCGTCCATGTGCCGTGCGGTCCGCCGGACCTGGTCGACCTCGAGCTGCTTCGGCGCGGTGCCGACGAGCACCGCGACCTCGCCGTGGCCGTGCCACCCGAGGGCGGCGATGCGGGACGGCAGTTCGTCGTCGTACTCGCCGGAGAGGATCGAGTCGACCACGAGCGCTTCGAGCCGGGCGTCCCACAGGCCGCGGGCCTCGGCTGCGCGGGCGTAGACGTCGGCGGCGGCGAACGCGATGTCGCGGGAGTACTTGAGGATCGCCTCCTGCAGCATCTCGTCGTCGGCGGCGCGTTCCTCGACCACGGTGACCACGACGCGGATGAGCTGCAGGGTCTGCTGCAGGCTCACCGAGCGCAGGAGCTCCCGCGGGGCGGACCCGAAGACGTCGGCCGCGGCGATCCACGGCGTCGACGCGGTGCCCTCGAGCCAGCTGATGAACGAGGTGATGCCCGCCTGGGCGACGAGGCCCACGGCGGAGCGGCGCCCCGGGGGCATCTCGCTGTACCAGGGGAGCGTGTCCTCGAGCCGCTTGATCGTGGCGGTGGAGAGTTCTCCGGACACCTGACGGAGCCAGGAGAGCGCACGCTCGCGCGCGCTCTCCTGGCTCTCGTGGTCCGGGCGGACCGTCGTCACGGGTTGATCAGCTCTCGCCGCCCGCACTGCCGGTGGTGCCGGCGGTCACGTCGTGCAGGCGGTACTTGTCGATCGCCTGCTGGACGAGCGCGCCGTCGACCTTGCCCTGGCGGGCGAGCTGCTGCAGCGTCCGCACGACGACCGAGGGGCCGTCGATGTGGAAGAAGCGGCGAGCGGCCGGACGGGTGTCCGAGAAGCCGAAGCCGTCGGCGCCGAGGGTGGCGTAGTCGGTCGGCACGAACGGGCGGATCTGCTCCTGCACCAGGTGCATGAAGTCGCTCACGGCGACGACCGGACCCTCGGTGCCGAGCAGCCGCTCGGTGACGAACGGCGTGCGGGCCGGCTCGTTCGGGTTGAGGAACGCCTGCTGCTCGGCGGCCACACCGTCGCGGTAGAGCTCACCCCAGCTCGTGACGCTCCAGACGTCGGCCGACACGCCCCAGTCCTCGGCGAGGAGCTGCTGCGCCTCGAGGATCCACGGCACGGCGACACCGGACGCGAGCAGCTGGGCCTTCGGGCCGTCGTGCTCGCTCGCCTTGAGCAGGTACATCCCCTTGAGGATGCCCTCGACGTCGACGCCCTCGGGTTCGGCCGGCTGCACCAGCGGCTCGTTGTAGACCGTCAGGTAGTACATGACGTTCGGGTCGGCGTGCTTCGGCGAGCCGTCCTCGTTCGTGCCGTACATGCGGTCGAGGCCGGCCTTGACGATGTGGCCGATCTCGTAGCCGTACGCCGGGTCGTACGAGACGACGGCCGGGTTCGTCGTGGCGAGGAGCGGCGAGTGACCGTCCGCGTGCTGCAGGCCTTCGCCCGTCAGCGTGGTGCGGCCGGCGGTCGCGCCGATCATGAAGCCACGGGTCATCTGGTCGCCGGCGGCCCAGATGGCGTCGCCGGTGCGCTGGAACCCGAACATCGAGTAGAAGACGTAGACCGGGATGAGCGGCTCGCCCTGCGTCGAGTACGAGGTGCCGACGGCGGTGAACGCCGCGAGGGCACCCGCCTCGTTGATGCCGACGTGGATGATCTGGCCCTGCGGGCTCTCCTTGTAGGCCAAGAGGAGCTCGCGGTCGACCGACGTGTAGTGCTGGCCGTTCGGGTTGTAGATCTTCGCCGACGGGAAGTAGGCGTCCATGCCGAACGTGCGTGCTTCGTCCGGGATGATCGGGACCACGCGGTCGCCGAAGTCGGGCGAGCGCAGCAGGTCCTTCAGCAGGCGTGCGAACGCCATGGTGGTGGCGACCTCCTGCTTGCCGGAGCCCTTCTTGACGACCTGGTACTTCGAGTCGTCCGGCAGCGTGAACTGCGTGTACTTCGTGCGACGTTCCGGCACGTAGCCACCGAGCGCGCGACGACGCTCGTGCATGTACTGGATCGCCTCGTCGTCGTTGCCCGGGTGGTAGTACGGCGGCGTGTAGGGGTTCTCTTCCAGCTGCGCGTCGGAGATCGGGATGCGCATCTCGTCGCGGAACTGCTTGAGGTTGTCGAGCGTGAGCTTCTTCATCTGGTGGGTCGCGTTGCGGCCCTCGAAGCTCGGGCCGAGGCCGTAGCCCTTGACCGTCTTCGCCAGGATGACGGTCGGCTGGCCCTTGTGCTCGGTCGCGGCCTTGAACGCGGCGTAGACCTTGCGGTAGTCGTGGCCACCGCGCTTGAGGTTCCAGATCTGGTCGTCGGTGTAGTCCTTGACGAGCTCGAGCGCCTTCGGGTCGCGCCCGAAGAAGTTCTCGCGCACGTAGGCACCGTTCTCGGCCTTGTACGTCTGGTAGTCGCCGTCCGGCGTCTGGTTCATCAGGTTGAGGAGCGCGCCCTCGGTGTCACGGGCGAGCAGGTCGTCCCACTCGCGGCCCCAGACGACCTTGATGACGTTCCAGCCCGCACCGCGGAAGAACGCCTCGAGCTCCTGGATGATCTTGCCGTTGCCACGGACCGGACCGTCGAGTCGCTGCAGGTTGCAGTTGATGACGAAGTTCAGGTTGTCGAGGCCGTCGTTCGCGGCGACCTGGAGCTGCCCGCGGGACTCGACCTCGTCCATCTCGCCGTCGCCCAGGAACGCCCAGACCTGCTGGTCCATGGCGTCCTTGATGCCGCGGTTCGACAGGTACTTGGCCTGCTGCGCCTGGTAGATCGCGTTGATCGGGCCGATGCCCATCGACACGGTCGGGAACTGCCAGAAGTGCGGCATGAGGCGCGGGTGTGGGTACGACGACAGGCCGCCGCCGGCGTGCGACTTCTCCTGCCGGAACCCGTCGAGCTGGTCCTCGGAGAGGCGACCTTCCATGTACGCGCGGGCGTACATGCCGGGGGAGGCGTGGCCCTGGAAGAAGACCTGGTCGCCACCGGAGGGGTGGTCCTGCGCGCGGAAGAAGTGGTTGTAGCCGACCTCGTACATCGCAGCGCTGGACGCGTACGTCGAGATGTGCCCGCCGACCCCGATGCCGGGACGCTGTGCGCGGTGCACCGTGATGGCCGCGTTCCAGCGGATCCAGCGGCGGTACCGGCGCTCCAGCTCTTCGTCGCCGGGGAACTCCGGCTCGTTCTCCGGCGCGATGGTGTTCACGTAGTCCGTCGTCGGGACCATCGGCACACCGAGGTGCAGTTCCTTGGACCGCTTGAGCAGGCTCAGCATGATCTCGCGACCGCGCTGGTGTCCGTGGGTCTGGACCAGCCCGTCGAGGGACTCACGCCATTCGGCGGTCTCCTGCGGATCCTGGTCGTTCGCCCCGGCGCTGTACGGGTCCTGGTCGTTCACCGTCACCCTTGACCTCGTTCGTTCTCGTGGTGGTGGACATGGTGGCTCCGGTGGTCGGGTCGCGACCGGCTGGGGCCCCGTCCACTCTAGGCCCCAGGACCGACGCTGATGCTGATGCTGATGGTGACGTGCAGGTGGACGGGTGCTTGCATTCGCGTGTCGTCGGCGTAGCATGGCCGATCGTGCACACGCGATCCGCGGCGCACGGACCCGACGGGCACACCCCACGCCCGAGGAAGAAGCACACGTAGCGATGGCACTGGAGATCGGCTCACTCGCGCCGGACTTCGAGCTCCCGAACCAGTTCGGTGAGCACGTCCGACTCAGCGACTTCCGTGGCAACCGCCCGGTCGCACTCGTCTTCTTCCCGCTGGCGTTCTCGTCCGGGTGCACGAGCGAGCTCTGCACCCTGCAGGACAACATCACGATGTTCCAGGACCAGCGCATCGAGCTGCTCGGCATCTCGGTCGACTCGAAGGCGACGCTCCGCTCGTTCGCCGAGACGAACGGCTACGACTTCGAGCTGCTCGCCGACTTCTGGCCGCACGGCGCGGTCTCGAAGGAGTACGGCGTGTTCCTCGAGAACAAGGGCTTCGCCACCCGCGCGACCTTCGTCATCGACGTGCAGGGCCGCATCAAGGCCTCGATCATCACCGAGCCCGGTCTGCAGCGCGACGTCGCCGAGTACAAGGCGGCCCTCGACCGGCTCGCCGCCTGCTCGGCACCCGTCCCCGTCGGCTAGCGTTCCGAATCCCTCCTGACGGACGCGTCCGCGTCGACGGTCGGACAGGAGGCCCGGTGCACGCCATCGACACCGACCCACGTGATCACGGGGTCACCGCTGATGCCTACGCCCCGTACCCGGTGCGCGTCACGCCCGGCGCATGGGGGCTGACCCGCACGGTCGTGGAGGCCCCGACCGGGCCAGTCGTGGTGCACCACCGCGCCGGCCCGGACCCGCTCCTGCTGCTGCACGGCGTCGCCGGGTCCTGGTCGACGTGGACACCGTTGCTGCGCGCCGCGGACGGGATCGGCGACCGCGGGCTGGTGCTCGTCGACCTGCCGGGCTGGGGGTCCTCGCCGGCTCCCGACGGTCCGCTCGGGCTCGACGCCGTCACGGGTGCCGTGTCGGCGGTCCTCGGTGCGCTGGGCGTCGGCGCGGTCGACGTGGTCGGGCACTCCATGGGAGCGTTCGTCGGGTTGCACCTGGCGGTGGTGGCGCCCGAGCGGGTGCGGTCGCTCGCCCTGGTGTCCGGTACCACGGTCGCGACCGCCGGCGCGGCTCGGCACCCGGTGCGGGCGCTCGGCACCCTGCCGGCGTTCACCCTGCTGCGTGCGGGCCTCACGGTGACCGGTGGCTCCGCTCGTCCGCTGCTCCGGTGGATCGCGCGGATCGGTCTGTTGCCGCTCGTCGCGGCGCCGGTGTTCACGCACGTTCGACGTCTGGACCCGAGCGTGCTCGAGGCCTTCGTCGAGGAGCTCCGGCCGGAGCAGTTCACCGAGGCGGCACGGTCGGCGGCGGTGTACGACGTCGACCGGTGGCGCGCGATCACCTGCCCGGTGACGGCGATCGCCGGGCGCGACGACGTGTTCGCCCGGGTCACGGACCTCGAGGCGCTGCGGGCGCTCGTGCCGCAGGTCCGGACGGTGCTGCTCGAGGACTGCGGGCACTTCGCCCACGTCGAGCGTCCCGACGCCGTCGCGCGGGAGCTCGGCCTGCGCTGAGCCGGGCGGGCGCGTCAGGTGTGGACGGGGAACGTCGCCGCGACGCGGGAGCGCACCTCGGCGACGACGGCCTCGCGCATCGTCGGGGAGAACAGCGAGTGGTCGCCGTCCTCGACGCGGACGACGGACACCGATCCGCGGCGGTCGTCGCCGGGCCAGCGCCGGACGGCCTTCTGCCCACCGAGTCGGTCGAACAGGGCGGCGTCCTCGGGAGCGACGATCACGACGACGTCGGTGCCGTGCTCGACGAGCGGGCGGACGTGGCCGACGACCCCGCCCATCCGGTCGCGACGGGCGATCCGGTCGCGGACGGCCTTCGGCACGAAGCGGTTGTAGCGTTCACGCACCCACATCCGTGCGGGCGACGGGGCGTCGATGGCCCGGACCCCGTCGGCGTACGAGCCGGGCTCGGCCGGGACGCGACGGTAGTCGTTCGGGCTGATCTCGACGACCAGGCGCGGGGCCTCCTCGACGGCGCGGCCCGCGACCCAGGCGCCGGCGCACATGCCGACGAGCACGAGCCGGTCCGAGGGCGTGGCGAGTGCGGTGACGACGGCGGACTGGTCCTCCACCCACTCCTGCGCGAACAGGAAGCTCCGCTCGTCCTCGTGCACGCCGGTGCTCTCGCCGGTGGCACGACGGTCGACCCGGACGACCCGGGCGCCGTCGCGGGCGAGGGCGCGGGCGAGTTCGACCTGGTAGTCGGTGGCCCCCACGCGGTGTTCGGCGCCGCCGCTGTGGAGCACGACGACGGGGGCGTCGTGGTGCTGGGCGGACGAGACGGTCTCGATCCCGAACAGGCCCTGAACGCCGAGGTGGACGATGCGCTCCGACACGCGGCCGTCGACGTCGAGGACCTCGTCGAGGACGGGGGTGCGGACGGGCACCGCAGTCTCAGGTGCCCAGGTGTCGAGCCAGGCCACGACGGTGTCGACGGCGGCTCCGGGGATGCGGGCGTGGATGCTCGTGCCGTCGAGGAGCTCGGCGCTGCCGGTGACCTCGGTCACCTCGACGCCACCGAGGGGCTTCGGCGGCCGCGCACCCGGACGGACGAGCGCGACGGTGGGCCCGGTGCGCGGGGCGAAGGCGAGGTCCGAGAGCGCGGCGGCCTCGTCGGGCTCGACGTCGAACCCGATGAGGCTCTCGACGCCGTCGACCACGCGGTCGGCACCGATCGTGATGGTCGCGAGGGCGCGCTGCCGACGGAGCCAGCCCTTGCCCGATGCCGGGGCGTCCCAGACGACGAGGCCGTCGGTGTCCGCGGCCGCGTTCGCGGCGACGAGCGCGGCCGAGGCCAGCCCGACGAAGGCGACGTACTGCACCCCCGTCGTGCGGAGCACGGCGGCGGCGTGGCGTGCGGACCGGACCTGCGCGTCGGGCGCGGTGTCGGGTGCGCCGTCACCACGTCCGGACGGGTCGTAGCGCACCGAGGCGATGCCACGGGCCTCCAGGCGGTCGGCCAGCAGACGGAGCGTGCGGTACGCGATGACGCCCTCCTGCCCGAGCGGCGGGCAGATCACGACGCCGGCGCGCGCGGCGGCGGGGAGCTGGACCGCTGCGCGGATCGCCGGCGATCCGGACCAGCCGTGCAGCGTGGTCACAGGGCGAGGGCGGCGCGGGCGGACGCCGGCCAGGCGTCGAGGTCCGTGCCGTGGGCGGCGAACAGGGCGATGGTGATGCGCTCCAGGCCGAACGCGATGCAGGCGCTGTGCGCGACCTCTCCGTCCTCGGTGCGGAGGCCGAACGAGGTGCCGAAGTGGTCCTCGTGCAGGTTCGCGGAGCTGATCGCGGTGGCGTCGTGGTCGGGGCCGTAGACCTTCGTCACGAACTCGAACTTGAGCGCCTGCTCGACCTGGTTGCGGGCGAGCATCTGCCCGACGCGGCCGAAGAAGGGGTCGTTGGCGGGGACGACGTCGATCTCGAGCCCGAACGACTCGAGCAGCGCGCGCATCACCGGGATGCTGCCGTCCCGGTGGGCCGCTGCGGACGCGGGGGCGCCGACGTGCACGAACTCGTGCATGTGGAAGGCCTGCAGGCGCATCGGGTCGAGCGAGGGCTCACGGCGGAAGGAGTCGCCGAGGACGTCGAAGAACCGGCCCTGCTGCGGCACGGTGTCGCCGATCAGGCCGTAGACCGGGTGGCAGACCGCGGGGGTGAGCATGAGGTCGGCCGGCTCGAGGAACCCCTCCCAGCGCTCACCGCGCTCGCGGGCGGCGAGCAGTGCGCGGTGGGTGCGGTCGTCGCCGGTGAACCCGGAGATCGACGCGGCGAGGTCCGGGAACGACGCGATGTAGTCGGTGCGCTCGAAGGACGCGAGCGGCTCGACCGGCGGGAAGCGCAGGACCTCGGCGCCGAGGTGTTGCTGGCTGCGGACCGCAGCGGCGTCGACCGCGGCGTACACGCGCTCGAAGACCCCGGTGCGGCCGTAGAGGCCGGGCGTGCCGAGGTCGAGGAGGACGCCGTCGGTGAGCAGGCGGGCGCGGAGGGCGGCGCGGGCGGCGTCGAGCGCGGCGGTGGTGTCCGCGGCGGCGCTGTCCGCGGTGGTGGTGTCGGTGGTGTGCGTGGTGGTGTCCGTGATGGTCACAGGATCACTCCCGTCATGATGGCCAGGTCGGCGTCGTTCTTGAGGAGACGGTCGTTGCTCACCATGACGGCGGCACCGTGGGCGTCTCGGAGGTGTCGGGCGATGCTCATCGGACCCGAGGCGGCGTAGCCCGCGATCCCGACGATGCGCAGCGCCTTCGTGACGATGTCGGTGACGCGCTCGGACGCACCGATCTTCAGGGCGTTCGCGGCCAGGGCGTACGCGCTCGAGGCCAGCACGTCCGGGTCGTCGGCGGCGGCGTCGAACCGTTCGGCGGCGTGGCGCACCGAGTCGGCCAGAGCCTGCAGGTCGACCAGGAGCTCGGCCAGCCGCAGGGCACCGGGCGGGGTCGTCCCGACGGCGGCGCGGGCCTGCTTCCGGACGGCGCTGCGGGCACGTTCGGCGGACGAGACCGCGATGCCGAGCCAGACCGAGGCCCAGAGCACGTGCGACACCGGCAGGACGGTCTGGGCGGAGATCGCGGCGTAGTCGTCGCGGAACACCCGGTCGGTCGTCGTCTCGGTGTCGAGGATCCACCCGTTGCTACACGTGCCGCGGAGCCCCATGGTGTCCCAGGTGGACGTCTGCGACAGGACCATCGTGTCGGTGCGGCAGATGAGCAGTCGCTGGTCCGACGCCGGGGCGTCCGGGTCGCGACGGGCGGTGACGAACACCGCGTCGGCCTCGGTGGCGTACGAGATCACCGGCGCGTCCTTGCGCAGGCGGATCCGGCCGTCGTCGGTCGGCTCGATGGAACACGTGGACCGCCGGGCGTCGCCGCCGACGCCACGCTCGGTGGTGGCCGACGCGACGAGCGCACCGCCACGGACGGCCTCGATGGTCTCGAGCACGCCGGCACCGTCGCCGCCGTGCCGCCAGAGCGCCATGACCTGGCCCTGGTGCATCGCGAACACCATGCCGGTCGCGGCGCAGGCGCGGCCGAGTTCGGTCGCGATCGCGGAGAGCTCCGCCACGGAGGCACCCTCGCCACCGTGCTCGGTCGGCACCGCTGCCGCGAGCAGGCCGTACTCCCGCATCGCGGCGATGGCCTCGCGCGGGGGCCGGGCGTCGCGGTCGACCTCGTCGGCGAACTGTGCGGCGACCTCGGCCACCGCGCTCGCACGCTCGGCGAAGCGGTCGACGACCGACGGTGCCGGCAGGACCAGGGTCACGAGGCGAGCTCCGCGGCGAGCTCCGCCGCGGCGACGATCGACTCGACGGTCGCGAAGGTGGACCGGTTCAGCACGGAGTCGGGGAACTCGACGTCGAGGTCCGACTCCACCGCGAGCATCACGTTGACGGTGGCGTGCGAGGTCATGCCGAGGGCGTAGAGGTCGGCGATCGACGCCACGTCCCACGCGTCGACCGTCAGCCTGCCGTGCTCGGCGAGGGCGCGACGGACGGCCCGGTCGGTGGCCGGGTCGGCGATCGTCGCGGTGGTGCTGGAGGGGTTCGGGTCCTGTTCCATGACTGCAACCGTAAAGAGGAACGGCCCTCGGGAAACCGCCGTGCCGGTGCGGGAAACCGCACCCCTGTCCGGAGCGCCGGGTCAGCGCTCCGAGAGGGCCACCGCCGTCGCCACCGCGAGCCCCCGTTCGTGTGCCAACGAGACCGCGATCGGGCCGCACCCGATCGACTCCGCCAGGGCCGCGGCCGCCCCGGACAGCTCGACCGTGGGGGCACCGCCGGCGTCGAGCACGACGGCGACGTCACGCAGCGGGATCGCCTGGTCCGGAGCCGGCCGGAGCAGTTTCACGACGGCCTCCTTGCCCGCGAACCGGGCAGCGAGGCGCTCCGGGTCGTCGCCGGTGTCGGTGCGCTCCCGCAGGGTGAACACCCGGTCCAGGTACCGCTCGCCGTGCGCCGTCACGGCGTCGACGACGTCCTCGACCGCGGCGAGGTCGGTGCCGGTGCGGATGGTCATCACGAGGAGCAGGCTACGCACGAGTTCTCCACAGCGCATTCCCCGAGGGGCATGGGGCGCCGAGGGGGTTCGTATGATCGTCGCCAGGGACCACCGAGGGGGAACGATGGCATCACCGTGGACGGGCATCATCGAGGACGCGCGGCACTACCCGTCGCCGCACAACTCGCAACCGATCGTCGTGCGCGTCGAGGACGACCGCACCGCGACCGTGTTCTACGACCTGCGACGGGGGTTGCCGGCGGAGTCGTTCGGCATCCCGTTCGGCCACGTCTGCGCCGGGGTGTTCCTGGCCGGGCTCGACGTGGTGGCACGAGCGCACGGGTTCACCGTGCAGGAACGGCTCGACCACGCCGAGATGGACTTCGGTCGGCTCGACGCTGGTCCGGGGCACGACGCGACGGCGGACGACCACCTGCACCGGCTGGGCACGGTGACGTTGCGTCCGCACGTGGTCACCGCGGACGACCGGGAGGCCCTGGCCGGCTTCCTCGCACGGCGCACCTCACGCAGGCCCTACGACGCAACGCTCGTCGACGCCTCCGCGATCGAGGCCGCGTCCGCCATCGCGTCGGCGGCCGGGCAGCGCTTCCGCACCACCGACGACCGGGCCACGGTCGACGAGATCGTGCGCGTCAACCAGGAGACCCTGTTCGACGACCTGCAGCACGACGCCGTGCACGACGAGATCCTGCACTGGCTGCGGTTCTCGAAGCGACAGGCAGCGGCCACCGGTGACGGGTTGTCCGCGGAGACGATGCTCATGCCCGGCCCGGTGCTCCGGTTCGCCATGGAGCACCGCGGACTCTGGCAGGCCCCGGGCATCGGCGGGGTCTTCCGCAGGGTGTACCTGTCCACCATGCGGGGCGTCCGACAGCTCGCCTGGCTCGAGGGACCGTTCAGCACCCCGGCCGAGTACGTCGAGGCCGGACGGGTCTTCATGCGCATCTGGCTGGAGTTCTCCGCCCGCGGCATCGCCATGCACCCCTTCGGCACCGTGATCACCAACCCGCGGTCACACGCCGCGTTCGTGGAACGTGCGGGCGTCGACGAGTCCGACGGGCGGATGGCCTGGATGCTGTTCCGCTTCGGGCACAGCGACCCACCACCCCTGGCACACCGCCGACCCGCAGCATCGATGACCGTGGGCGGTGACCGGTGAAGCGCGCAGCGGTGTTCTCGGTGGTGTGGGTGGTCGAGACCTTCGTCGCACTGTTCATGCCCCGGGTCGGCACCCACAAGCTCCTGCTCACGCCCGGCATCGAGCCGCTCCGCTGGACCCTCGGACGCTGGCGCGCCTGGCGGACCGCGGAACGGGCTGCGAAGCGGGTCCCCGCGTACCGCGCGTTCCTGGCGGAGTCCGGACGGGCCTCCCGGCTCGACACCCGTGGTGGGATCGCCACAGCGATCTCGGGACTGCCCGAGATGGACAAGGACTCCTACGTCAAGCGCTGGAGCATCCCCGAGCGCTGCATCGACGGACGCCTGCCCCGACGCGGCGTCGTCGTCGACGAGTCCAGCGGATCGAGCGGCACCCCGACCAGCTGGGTGCGCGGCCCCGACGAACGCCAGGCCACCCGACAGCTGCTGCAACTCGGGTTCTCCCGCACCGCGAAGGACCTGTCGAAGCAGCCCTTCGTGCTCAACGCCTTCTCGCTCGGGGCCTGGGCCACCGGGATGAACGTGACCGCCTCGCTCACCGAGTCCTCCATGATCAAGTCGATCGGCCCGGACCGCGACAAGATCGTGCAGACGATGCGCGAGTTCGGCACCGACTTCACCTACATCATCTGCAGCTACCCGCCGTTCCTGAAGGCCCTGTTCGAGGACGACCGGCTCGACTGGAGCCAGTACACGATCGTCGCCGCGTTCGGGGGCGAGGGCATCAGCGAGAACATGCGCGCCCACATCGAGCAGTACGCGCAGGCCGTGCTCGGCTCCTACGGGGCGAGCGACCTCGAGATCAACCTCGGCATCGAGACCCCGTTCAGCGTGCAGCTGCGCCGGGCGATCGCCGCCTCACCGGAACTCTCCGCCGCCCTGACCAAGCAGGGCGAGTACGGGGTACTGCCGATGGTGTTCCAGTTCAACCCGTTCGGCTACCTGATCGAGACGAACGACCTCGGCGAACTCGTCGTGACCATCGCCCGCTCCGAGAACATCAGCCCACGCATCCGCTACAACATCCACGACCGCGGACACGTGGTGCGGATGAAGGAACTCCGCTCCGTGCTGCGGGCGACGGGGCACGCGGCGCTCGCCGCCGAGGCCGAGCTCGACCTGCCGCTGCTGTTCCACTACGGCCGGTCCGACCTGTCCGTCGACTACAACGGGGCCGTCGTCGCACCCGACGTGGTGCGGGACGTCGTGTACGGCGACCCGGAGCTGCTCGAGGCCGTCGAGAACCACCGGCTGATCAGCTACGAGGACGACCACGGCGACCGGCAGCTGCACATCGCGTTCCAGCTCGCGTCGGGCGCCGGTGAGTTCGACGCGGACTCCGCCCGGGGCGACGTGATCGCCGAGCTGCGGCGGCTGAACAAGGACTTCTCGAACGCGATCCGTACGGCCCCGCCCGGCACGCTGCCGACGGTCGCGTTCTACCCGTACCGGACGGGGCCGTTCCGCGAGGACGGCAAGAAGCTCAAGAACGAGTACGTGTGGCAGCTGCCGGCCGCGTCGGTCGAGCAGTGGGAACTCGACCTGTCGTGGGTCGCGGCGAAGGAGGCCTGAGTCGAGCCGGCTCCGGCGCTAGTCGTACTGCGGGGGCCAGTCGAAGGGGGCCGGCAGGTGCGGGACCTCGCCGACGGTCGTGACGACGAGGACGATCTGGCGGAGGTCCGTGAGCTCGATCGAGCGCGGGTTGCCGATCCTCCGGTGCCCGTCGACCCACACCGTCAGTTCGCCGCGCAGACCACCGACGTGCTCCGGACCGAGCGAGACGCCCCACTCGTCGAAGAACTGCCCGAGCGTGAACGTCTGCTCCGTCGGGGACTCGACGTGCACGATGCCCGACGTGTCGTGCGTGTGGATCTCCGCGGCGAACTTCCGGTCGTCGGAGTGCCCGATGTTCGCCGGGACGGTCACCGGCTCGTCGCCGTCCAGGATCGTCAGGTGCGTGTGCACGTGCTCGGCCAGCCGTTCGCCCCAGACGTTCCGGAGCCCGGCGGACTCGGCGCGGGCCGTCAGGTCGGACGGCCGTGGCCAGGGTGGAGCGTCGCGGGTGGTCACCGCTCCGGGTGCGGCGCACCCGGACAGCAGCAGGAGTGCGGCCACCGCGACCGCGACGCTCCGCAGGTTCACCAGCGGTCGTGGACGCTCGCGCGGAACCACGTGTCGTACAGGTCGTGCACGGTGGCGTCGAGCCCCTCGATCGGCGGCAGGTCGCCGGCCGCGGCGTTCGAGCGCGCCTGCTCCGGGTTGCGCGCGCCCGGGATCGCCGCGGTGACGCCGTCCTGCGCGATGATCCACGCGAGCGCCGCCTGCGGGACCGAGACGGCGTCCGGCAGGGACGCCGCGAAGGTCTGCGCGGCGCGCACGCCGTCGTCGTAGTCGACGCCGCTGAAGGTCTCGCCCTGGTCGAAGGCCTCGCCGTGGCGGTTGTAGTTGCGGTGGTCGCCCTCGGCGAACGACGTGTCGGTGGTGTACTTGCCGGAGAGCAGACCCGAGGCCAACGGGACGCGCGCCAGGATGCCGACCCCTGCCTCCAGTGCGGCCGGCAGCACGCGGTCGAGCGGCTTGAGACGGAACGCGTTGAGGATGATCTGGACGCTCGCGACGCCGGGTCGGGCGATCGCGGTGAGGGCCTGGTCGGCGGTCTCGACGCTGACGCCGTAGGCGGCGATCGAGCCGTCGGCGACCAGCGCGTCGAGGGCGTCGTAGACGGCGTCGTCCTCGTAGACCGGGGTCGGCGGGCAGTGCAGCTGCACGAGGTCGAGGGTGTCCTGCCCGAGGTTCTTCCGCGAGCGGTCCACCCACTCGCGGAAGTTCGCGGCGACGTAGTTCTCGGGGACCTGGTCGGCGCGACGGCCCATCTTCGTGGTGATCGTCAGCGGCACGTCGGGGTTCGCGGCACGCCACGCGCCGATGAGCTGCTCGCTCCGGCCGTCGCCGTAGACGTCGGCGGTGTCGAACAGGGTGACGCCCGACTCGACGGAGGCGTCCATGACGGCGTTGGCGTCGGCTTCGGAGACGGGACCCCAGTCACCGCCGAACTGCCAGGTGCCGAGACCGATGGGGGAGACGGAGCGGCCGGTGCGGCCGAGGGGGCGACTCTGCATGGGTCCGAGCGTAGTCAGACGCGGACGGGCGGGGTTCAGCCGATCGTCGAGACGCCGCGGCGCAGGAGCGCTCGCGCTGCCCGCGCGCGGGGGATGACCCAGACGGCTGCCCACAGGGCCATCGCGCTCCAGAGCAGGATGAGCATCGTCGTGATGAGCGTGCCGTGCTGGTCG
Organism: Curtobacterium sp. MCLR17_045; assembly: GCF_003234405.1. Taxonomy (NCBI): domain Bacteria; kingdom Bacillati; phylum Actinomycetota; class Actinomycetes; order Micrococcales; family Microbacteriaceae; genus Curtobacterium; species Curtobacterium sp. MCLR17_045. The sequence goes on along the minus strand of NZ_QKTB01000011.1, from coordinate 68,591 downwards.
CGCATCGACCAGGTCATCGCGATCCACAGCACGCCGAGGACGACCTTGCCCCAGCCTGCGCCCTCGCGGTCGGCCTGGGCCTGCACGAGCGGGATCCACTGGTCCGCCGGCACACCCGCGGGCACCTGACCGTCGGCGATCCACTCGCGGACGACGATCGACCGTTCGTAGCCGCCCTCGGCACGCCAGGCGCGGCGCTGCAGGACGACGGCGATCGCGGCACCAGCCACGGCGGTCGGGATGCCGGCCGAGACCAGGACGGTGGTGGTCGCCTCGGTCCACGAGGACAGGACCAGCATGACCAGGACGACGGCGAAGGCCGCGCCCGTCACACCGGCGCCGAGCAGGCGGAGCCGCCCGGCTTCGTCGAGGACACCGACTCCGACACCGTTCACGGGGGAGAGCGTACCTGCGGTGATCGGGGGCCGGGGGCGTTCGTCAGCCCAGTGCCAGCAACCAGCACATGCCGGCGGCGGCGAAGGCCATCGCCCAGCTCACCAGGCTGCCGATCAGGAAGTACTCGGCCTGGTACCCGGTCGTCTCGCGGCGGATCTCGGGGAACCGGACGATCCCCTTCGCGGCGATCAGTGCGGCGACGACGGGGAAGGCGCCGGCCAACGAGAACCCGGCGAGCAGCAGGCGCTCGATCGGGCCGATCATGCGTCCGCCCTTGAGGGTGACCGTGCGGTCTCCGGGTTGGTCGTCGTCTTCGTCCGACGCCCTGCCGGTGCGTCGTCGGCCGAAGCGTTTCGGTCGGCCGGCTGCTGCTGCTGCCGCCGCCGCCGCTGTGCGCTGGTCGTCCGGGGAGAGTTCTGCTGGCAGTGCCTGGGCGACGACCACGTTGGCCGAGTCGACCAGGAACAGCGCCGATCCGATCCCGGCGACGATCGCGGCGAGCGGCACCGCGCCGACGAAGGACGGGCCGACGTCCCGGCGCCAGTCCACCACGAAGCCGGAGGCGTCGGCAGCCGGTACCCAGAGCAGCAGCACGGCGACGGCGACCGCGAGCAGGACGGCCGGCCAGGACCCGGAGCGTCGGAGCCAGGGGAGTGCCCGACCACGACCGCCGGGTGCGCCCCCGGACCGCACCGGGATCGTCGTCGCGACCCACAGGGCTGCGAGGACGACCGTGACGAGCACCGACCAGACGGCGAGGCCGAGGCCGAGCACCGCCACGGCCGTCACGGCGGCCCAGAGCAGGACGATCACCGTGGCGGTCAGCCCGCGCCGTGGAGCCGCATCGGTCCCGGTCCGTGCGCGGACGACGTCGGCGAGCCCGACGAGGGTGAGGAGGACTCCGGCGAGCATCAGCTGCCCCCGTCCCCGAGGACACGCAGGCCCTCGACCAGGGCGGCGACGCCCGACTTCTGCACGGACTGGGACACCGCCGACGGGGTGATCCCCTCGTCTGCGGCGATCTGCGCCTGCGTGCGGCCCTGCACCAGACCGAGTGCGATCCGGCGGGCGCGGGGTGCGAGTCGCGAGACGACGTGGTCGCGGCTGAGGAAGTAGGCGTTCACGAGTCGCTCCGTCGTTCCGTGGCGGTCGTCGGCGTCGTGGTACCAGGACCGCAGGAACGCGGTCCGGCCGTCCTCGCGCCGGTGGGTCTCGTTGATGGCGTCCCGAGCCGACCACCAGCCCGGGCCGTCCTGCAGCGGGCCGGCGCCGCCGGTGCCGATCGTCCGGACCTGCCCGCGGCCGATGCCGAGGCGGATCTGCACGGTCGGGGGGAGTGTGAGGGTCGCGGCCGTCGTGGCCAGCAGCGCGTCGGTGAGCGTGGCGTAGATGACCTGGAACTCGTCGCCGACCGTCGCGCGCAGGGGGTCGAGCGCGGTGACGCCAGGGGTACTGTCGAAGGCGTGCTCGACGTCCTGCTGGGCTGCGGAGCGGTCCTCGAGCGTGCGGGAGTCGACCAGGTCGACGATCACGGCGATCACGGGCTCGGGCTGCATGGGTTAAGCGTAGAGCTTCATATCGTCGAAAGTAAGCCTGGGGCTAAACCATTTGGGGTGGGCACTCTCGCCAGCGCACGGGTCCGCGGCTGAAATGTCACCTTCTGGACGTCTGGCGTCGAACCTGCCAGCATGGGCGGACGCTGTCGGAGGGGGACGAGCAGATGGATGGTGCACGACCGGGGACGGGTGTCGCCAGGACGGGTTCGACCGAGACCGCGGTGCGGCGGCAGTACGGTCCACCACCCGTGCCGTCGATTGCGTGGAGCGGGGGCCGCGCGGGGCTCGCCCTCGTCGTGCCGTTCACGGCCGGGCTGCTGCTGGCCGGGGTGGTGCTCCTGCTCGGCGTGCCGGGCGGTCGCGTCGCCCTGGTGAACGGTGCGTTCGCGGCGCTCGACGGGACCGGGGTGCCCGTGGCCCTGCTCGCCGTGGGCACGGTCATCGCGGCGCTCGGGCTCGGTTTCGGGGTGACCGCAACCACCGTGGTCATGCTCGCGGCCACGGATGATGCGACCGCGGGGCCGCGCGATGCGTGGCGGTGGTCGGTCCACCACTGGCGGCTCGTCGTCGAGGCCGCTCTTGTCGCGTTGGTGGCGGTGGCGGCGGGGACAGCCACGGCCGTGTCGTGGCGGGCAAGTGTCTGGGGCACCGTCGTGATCGTCGTGGTGCTGGCGGTCGGTGTCGTCATCGTGGCGCCGCTGCTGCTCGGCTGGGCGTTGCTCGTGGCCGGTGTGCCCCGTCGATCGGCCTTCCGTCGCGCCTGGGGATCTGGTCGGGTCATCGTCCGTGGTGGGCACGAGGCGACGGCGACGCCGCGTCGTGCGCTCGTCGGGGGAGCGGCGCTGGTGACGGTGCTCGGGGTCGGTGTCCTGTTGTTGCTGCGTCTGTTGCCGCCGTCCGTGCTCCGGAGCAGCGTCATCGTGGCCTGGTGCTGCGTCGCCGTGACCGGTCTGGTGCTGGTCATCGTCGCGATCGCGGTCCGCGGAGCCGCAACGCGGAACGAAGGCGGTCGGCTTCGGTCACCGCTGGCGGTCGACCCGGCCGATCCGATGGCCCGGGGACGACGGGCGCGGCCTGGACTCGTCGGAGCGGGCGTGGTGCTCGTCCCGGCGGTGGTGTTCGCGGTGATCGTCTCGAGCAATCCGCTCGGCGTTGTGCAGTACGACGCCGCCCCTGCCGACGCGCGCGCCCTGCTCGGCGGCGACATCGCAGACGTCGGAGGCCGGACGGCGGTCGTGAGCACGCCGTCGACACCGCCCAGCCGTCTGCGGATGTGTGGGCATGCGTCGTGCGACACCCCCGTGGAGATGCCCGGCCTGACCGGCGGCTCCGCGATCGGGAGCGCCGGCGACGGCGGGCTGCTCACCGCCCAGTGGAAGGTGCGGTTCGAGGACGAGGTCGCGCAGGAGTACGAGCTCGAAGTCGTGCACTCCCGGGCGGATCAACTCGATGCGGCGCCGAAGTCGGATGGTGCCGCCTGGCCCGCGGGGAGACGGGCGGAGCAGCGTGACTCCGCCGACGAGGCACCCGCCGTCGATCGCCCGGAGGGGCGCCGCACCACGGTCGCCGCCATCGACATCGTGGAGACCGATCAGGGGCGCGTCAGCTACTGGATGACCGACGTGGCAGTCGCGAGTTCCGGCGACCGGCCGGTGGTGGTCGGGATCGCCCGCGGCGGTGAACCGGAAGGACGCTCGCACCTGGTCGCCGTGTTCTGCGAGGACGTGTCCTGCGTCGAACACACGGTTCGGCAGGTGGCGCTGCCGTGGATCCCGCCGCTGGACCACCAGGGTGTGGACGTCGCCGTCGCGCCGGACGGCACCGCGGTGGTCTCGCTGGTGTCGGAGACCGACGCTCGTTCGCCGACCTTCACCGCCCTTCGGCTCGTGTCGTTCAGCCCGGACGGCGGCCAGCCCGTCGTCCGCGACCTGTCGCATGCGATCCCGCCGGGGGAGCCGGTCCGGGCGTGGGACGAGGCGTACGACGCCCGGGTGGCGATCGGCGGCGACGGGAACCCGGTCGTGCTCGCGCGGTCGAACGGGATCGCGACCCAACGGCTGACGTTCTGCGCGGATGCGTCGTGCTCGTCTTCGTCACACACGGACATCACGCCGAAGGGGCCGACGAACCTGCTTCCGGCGTTCGTCATCGACCGATCGGGGCGGCCACTCGTCGCGGTCCGTGACGAGGAACGCGGCACTCTGGGACTGCTCTCGTGCCGTGACGCACGGTGCACCAGTTCCGAGCAGACGACGATCGCCCGGTTCCCGCCGGTACAGGACGAACGGTCGGGCACCAGCACGCTGGCGATCGGCCTCAGCGCCGACGACACCCCGATCGTGCTGTCCGGGGGCGTGTCGGAGGACCGGGACGAGGACGCGAAGGGACTCGTGATCCGCTGCGATCGACCCCGGTGCGGGGTGTCGTGACGTGCCCGCTCGTTTCGGCGACGATCGAGCGCTGACGCCCTAGGATCGTGGTGAGGGCCTTTAGCTCAGCTGGTAGAGCGCCACGTTTACACCGTGGATGTCGTCGGTTCGATCCCGGCAGGGCCCACAGGCGAAGATGACGGAACGCCGGTCTCTTCCGCGGCAAGCGCGCCCCGATAGCCAGCGACGAGCACCGCGACTTGCTCGTCCGGTACCGCGACAACGAAGGCTCCGACACGATGCTCGCCGCCGAGCTCGACATCGTGGCCCGCTACCTGAAGCGAATCGGCTGATGGGCGCCCACGTGCGCACCGTGCCGGTGCAGCCCATTTGGTACGCCCGGCAGCGCTGGATCCGCACTGCGGTGCAGACCGCGCTCGCGTTCCTGGTCGGGGTCGGCGGATCCGTCGCTGTGCTCCGGGCCGTAGCCCCGCAGGTGCTCGACGCCCTCGCTGACGTTCTGCCCGCCTCCTCGCTCGCGTGGCGCGGTGGCGCGTTCGCGTTCGTCATCGCGATCGCCACCGCCTTGTCGAAGCTCATGGCGATCCCGTTGGTCAACACGTGGCTCACCCACATCGTTGTTGGGTCCGTCCCGCGGGCCGCAGCGCTCGAGGATCGGCAGTCGGATGACGCGACCGACCGGACCACCAGCGCCGGCTACCCCGATGCGCTCAAGACGGAGCCGGAGGATGCACTGGGATAACAGCTAGTGCCTTGCGCCCCGAGTGTGGCATCGTGTGTCACAGCAAAGGAGCGCAGTGCAAACTTTCTCTGAACGTAACGGGTTCGTCCAGCCGAGTGCCTTAATTCAAGTAAATGACTTGGATGTTGCGACGCGCACAAAGCTTTGGAATGTCGTTCACGTGATCGTTGTCAGTCGCTTTAGTCAGAAGAGCCTCTATAGTGAAGAGAGGGGGCTTCTGGATTACCTGTGGATTCACTATCTGGGGTTCCCTGTCGATGAGCGACCGGACTCGCCCTATCACTGCTGGCAGGTCATTAAGCAGACCCTTCTAGCGGGCACCTTCCCTAGGGTGATGGACCTTCTAGAGCGCCTTGTCACGGGACTTAGGCCGTTTACGGCGAATACGCAGATGCAGAACGCGCCCGGTGATCTGCGAGACACGATCAACCTGACATTGGAAGACCACCTCGTTGGGTATCGGTTCGTGAATGACCGGCTACTCCGGATCGACAGCGAGGAAGAGGTCACGGCGATCGAAACAGCGTTCGCCAGCGCAGTTCCCCTCCGGACGGCGCACCACCATCTCACGCAGGCCTTCGCGCACCTCGCTGACCGCGACAGCCCTGACTATCGCAATGTCATCAAGGAATCGATACAGGCTGTTGAATCTGCAGTGAAGACGCTTACCGGGCAGGACAAGTTCGCTAATGCGGTAAGAGCCTTGCCGGCCGCGGGTATCCCGTCCCATCGAGCGCTCCTTGGTAGTTGGGAGAAGATGTACGGGTGGGCTTCTGATGAAGATGGACTCCGCCATGGTGGAGAGACTGTCGCAGAGCCGGACCAAGCGCTGGCAAAATATGTCTTCGGTACCAGTGCAAGTTTCGTGGCCTACCTGGTAGAGAAGTCGCGTCAGGCGGGCACGCTGCCTGAGGCAAGTTAGCCTCACGAAGCAATCGCTTCGCTCGTTCTCCGTCGGTCCGTGTCATCGGTGGCGACGTAAATGCACGTCGTGGCTGGCGAAGCGTGACCCAGAAGGTCCTGCACGACGGCCAGGTCGCGGTTCACGCGGTGTGCCCGCGAGCCGAACCGGTAGCCACTTCCGCGGACGGGCATGGCGTAGATCGCTCGAGGACGACCGTTATCTGATTCGTTGTGCGATTCGCCAAAAGCGGCGACAACTACGTTCCGCGCGGGCGTCGAGCCCACGACTCTCTCGCGGGTGCGCCGTCGTAGTTCCCAGGAGTAATCGTCCTATGCTGAGAGGGTGAAGCAAGGAACCACTTGGGCGCTCATGAGCGCGGCCGTTGTCGTGCTCGTCGCCGCCTGGTTTATCCCGCTCGACCCTAAACGCCTGCAAGCAGTAGCAGCGGTTGCCACGGCGTTGGCCGCGATCGTCGCTCTGACTTCGGCGGTCAATAGCTCTCGTGCGGCTGCTAGCAGTGAGCGCGCCGCCTCCGATGCCATCCGTGCTCTCAGTTACGCTTCGAAGCCGGAGATTCGACTTCATCTGCACAACAAGGACGGCGATGCTATCGTTGCGGTCGAGAATGTGGCCCCGCAGCCGGTCGCCGAGTTGAAGCTGCAGTGGTCTGACGCGTCAGGAATGCAAGACACAAAATTCCTGCCCGGGATTAACGCGATGCCCTTGACCTCTGAGGGAATGATGTTCGGCACTCGCGGCGAGATAGTTTCGCACAACATCGGCGCGTCAATCGATCTTCAGTTTCCAGTTCAGGTCACAGCCTGGTACGCGGGGCGCACCGGCCCAACCGCTTGGAGTGTGCAATGGACCTTCGGTGGTGACGTCGCAACGGAACGAAATGTGTGGGGTGAATTCCTGTATCCTGTTGAGCATGTTCGCGGGGACGCGGAATCGCGCTCTCCGTTCCTCCGCTGATGTTCCGGAACCACACACCTGCTGGTCGGCGCATTCCCGAGGAAGGCCCGCGACCGCGGGTCAATAAGCGAGTACCTGTTGCGTCACCCTCGAAGCTGTGGAGACTGAGCGGCATGACGACGTTCGACTGCCCTGTCCCTGGCTGCGATCAGCCCGCGACCTTGACGATCACGCCGGTCAATGACGGCCGCCTAGCCCGCTCGCGCGAACGGTTGGTGTGTTCGAACGGGCACGACGCTGCGGCGAACATCAGTCCGCCCGACGATCTCCGGCTGACGCGCTAAGCGGCCCGACGGCCGGAGCTAACCGGCACTGCCCGCGGGAGCAGGGCCGCGATGCCATTGCGCTTCGGTCGTTCACTGGCGCCGGTGTAGATCTGCGTCGTGTCAAGGGACTCATGCATCATGAGTTCCTGCACGACACGGATGTCCACCTCGCTTCGACTAACTCTGTCCCAAACCCGTGGCGCAGAGAGTGCGGACCCTGACGCCGCGCGCTGCCGGCGGGTTGACCGCTTCGGCCCGCTTCCCGGAACGGCAGCCACCAGATCCGGAAGGATCCAACCGATCGTCGCCCCGGGTCCTCGGCGATCACCCTGGCGTCCGGTAGCGTCAGCGCCATGACCGAGATGCAGCGACGCACTCTGCTCGAACGGCTGATCGGCAAGCCCCTGCCGTGGCTCGCCTGGGTGTGGGCGGTCATCGCGCTGGTCTGGCTCGTCCTGGCCGTCGTCGAACCGTCCCGGTTCCACATGCAGATGGCGGTCCTCTGGATCATCCTCGCCGCCGTGCAGATCGGCTCGGTGTCCTACGCCCGTGCGCAGGCGCGGAAGCGTGCTCGGAACGCAGGCGACGACTCGTAGCCGGCCCGACGCCGGCGCCCAGAGCACGCCCACGCCCGCCCAGTGCATGAGCGTGCGCAGAGCTCGGCGAGATGCCTGTGCGCTGCGTGAGAGCATGCGGTCGTGACAGACGAACCCCTGCTCGAGATCCGGTCGGCGTCCGAGACGGACGCGGCATCCGTCGCTGCGGTCGTCGTCCGTGCGTACGCCAACCAACAGGGTTGGGTGAGCGACGCCGAGCTGGTGACCGGGGAGCGGACGAGCCCGGACCAGGTGCGTGCGATGATCCGTGCCCCGCGGTCGGTGGTGCTCGTCGCGGTCCACGACGCCACCATCGTCGCGACGTGTCACCTGCGGGCCTCCGACCGGGCGACGGCGCACCTCGGCATGCTCGCTGTGGACCCGGCGTGGCAGTCCCGAGGCATCTCCCGGCGGCTCCGGACCGCGGCGATCGCGTACGCCGAGGAAGCCATGGCGTGCGAGTCCGTCGAGCTCGAGGTGCTCAGCGTGCACGAGGGACTGCGACGCGTGTACGAGCGAAGCGGGTTCATCGCGACGGGGGAGACCCGACCGTTCCCGGCACACGTCGCTCGCGTCGCGGGGCTGCACTTCGTCGTGCTCCGGAGATCGCTCGGCGCTTCTGGACAGAACCCGGACGTGTGACCCGAGCGGCGCGCCGCCGCCGGGACCCGTAGGCTCCAGGCGGACCCACCGGTGCACGGGGCGCACGGCGGGATCCGAGGGGGAACCACATGTCCATCACATCCAGGATCACCACCGCGGGGACGGCGACCGTGATCGTCGTGCTCGCACTCTCCGGCTGCGCCGGGACCGGCACCACGGCACCGGGAGTGGAGCGGGCCACACCGCGGTCATCGACACCGACACAAGCGCCGACCCAGGCACCGACGGAGACGCCGACCGCGCCGGCCACCGTCGACTCGGCAACGAAGGACCTCACGTTCGAGGACGGCGACGCGCTCTCGGCGAGCACGCTGCCCGCGTTCGGGCTCCAGGTCTCGGCACTCGACGGCTGGGAGCAGACCGGCGAGGACCCGACCACCGGGTCGCGGGAGTACACGAACGCCGACGGCTCCGTGGCGACGATCACGCAGCAGCGGCTCACCGACCTCGACCCGACGATCGGGGACCGTGCCGCCACCGAGCAGCTGTTCACGGCTGCGGGGCTCCCGGCCGACCGGCTCGAGGAGCAGCTGCTGCCGACGATCACCGGCGGCACCGCGCAGTTCCTGTCGATCGCCGGGCACAACACGGACGGGTCCTGGTCGGCGACGGTCGCACGCGCCTTCGCGAAGCCCGGAGCGGCGCTCATCGTGAAGGTCCGGACGACCTCGCAGGATGCGCTCCGTCCCGACCTGCACGACATCCTGGTCAACGCGCAGGTGGTCGTCGCCTAGCGAGTCGAGCTGGTGCGTCGGGGGCGCCGCGACGGGCGCCCCCGACGGGTCCCTATGCTGAGTCCTCGTGCGCCGCTCCGTCCGTCTCCTGACCGTCATCGTGATCGTCGCCCTGTTCGCCGTCGGGGTCCTTGCGGCAGTGGTGTTCATCCAGCGTGTGCTGGCAGATCCGGCAAGCGACGTCGCGTGGGTCGGCACCGTCCGGGCGATGGGGTTCATCGTCATCGGGGTCATGCTGACACTGCTCGGACGGCGAGGGCTGCCCGCGGCCGTCGACGCGATCAACTTGCTCGCCGACGCCGGTCCGGTGCGGCCGCTCACGGTCGTGGTGTGGGTCGTCCTCGGCGCCACCATCTACTCGATCCTGCGCGGCTGGACGGTGATCGTCCCCGTCGCGGCCGTCATCGGTGCGATCGTGGTGGCGTTGCCGTTCGTCGAACGCTTCCTGGACGCGGCGCTGGCCCGACAGGCTGCGCGAGCCGACGCCGACGCCGAGGCCGACGCCGACGCCGACGCCGACGCCGACGCCGCCGACGCCGCGACCCCGGTCACACCGGTGGCACCCGCCGGGACCGCCGCCGACGCGTGAGACGGCAAGCGAGACGGCACGCGGGACGGACGTGTGACGGTCACGAGACGGGACGGGAGGCCCGGTGCCAGCTGGCACCGGGCCTCCCGTCCGTCGTGGACGCGGCCTGACCGCCCCTGCCGACCCACGCGGGTCGGCCCGCCTCAGCGCTCCGCGCGCCCGGCGAAGCGGTACCGGAACCCGGGCACACCGTCGGCGGTGACGACCACGTCGTAGTACCCCCACTCGTCGAGCGGCCAGTGCATCGTCTTGTGCCCGGAGCCGCGGACGTGCGCGGTCTCGCGGTGCTCCACGAAGTCGTTGGCCACGAGCACGAAGCGGAGCTCGGCCCGGCCGGTGTTCTCGAGCAGGAGCTGCAGGGTGCGCCGACCGCGGGTGTCCCGGACGACCGAGACGTGCGGGATACCGCCGGTCGCCGGACCACCGACCTCGACGGTGCCGGCGAAGCGCCGGAGGAACCGGTCGGGTCCGTAGACGCTCACGTCGTAGGCGCCGGCGGTCGTCGTGGTGTCCCATGCCCAGTCGGCGGTGGCGCCCACCGTGACGGTCTTCGGGTGGGCGGCGAACGGCATCGCGGTGTTCGGGTACACCAGGAAGTTGACCCCCTGGCGGCCGTCGTTCGCGAGCGTCACCGTGACCCGGCCGGTCCGGTGGTCGACGGTCGCGTCCGCGTGCTGTCGGTAGGGCAGGCTCCGGCGGCGGACGGTGCCGGGCTCCTGGACGGGCACGGTCTGCGCGCCGATCGCGGGTTCCTCGATGGGCGGCTTCGCCTGGTCGGCGTCGGCGGCCGCGACCAGCGCGCGGGTCTGCTCGATGCCGGGGACCACGTCGGCGCCGGGGATGCTCGCGTCGGGGGCGCTGAAGTCGAAGCAGCTCGTCAGGTCCCCGGAGACGGTCCGCCGCCAGTCGGAGATGTTCGGCTCGCGGACGCCCGTGACGTGCTCGAGGAACTGGATCACGGACGTGTGGTCCGCCACCTGCGAGTTGACCCACCCGCCACGGCTCCACGGGGACACCACGGTCATCGGCACGCGGGCGCCCATGCCGATGGGCAGTCCGTCGACGTACTCGTCGGGGGTGCCGGGTTCGGCGAACGGGGGGACGACGTGGTCGAAGTACCCGTCGTTCTCGTCGTAGTTGACGAGCAGGACGGTGGAGGCCCAGGTGTCCGGGTTGCTGAAGAGCGCCTGCACCACGGCGTTCGTGTAGTGGGCGCCGTAGTCCGGGCTGGCGGCCGGGTGCTCGCTCCAGCCGTAGGGGGCGACGACGTACGACACGGTCGGCAGGCTGTTGGTCGCGCAGTCCTGCCCGAACTGGCTGAGCAGGTGGGTGACGTCGAGGCCCTTGCCGGAGTTCGGCTTCCACCCGTCGTGCAGCCCGGCACGCGCGGCGAGCTCCTGTTGCGCGGGATCGGAGGACGCGAGCGCGCGGTGGTACTGCTCGAACAGCCAGAGCGGGTTGTCGCCGTAGTCGCCGACGTACGGGTCGGCGGAGCTGTCGCCGACCTCGTCGTTGGCGTAGGTCTTCCAGGTGACGCCGGCCGCCTGCAGCCGTTCGGCGTAGGTGGTCCAGGCGAACACCGGTTCGTAGTCCGCCGGGTTGTCGGTCGCCGGTCCGCCCTGGGCGCCGCGGGGGTCGATGGTGCCGGACCACTGGTACAGGCGGTTCGGCGTCGTCGGCCCGTTGAGCGAGCAGTGGTAGTCGTCACAGACCGTGAAGGCCCCGGCGAGTGCGCGCTGGTAGGGGATGTCCTCGCTGGTGAAGTAGCCCATCGTCTGGGCGCTCTTCGCGTCGACCCACCGGTTCCAGCCACCGCCGTTCCACGCGGTGTGCCCACCGCCCCAGGAGTGGTCGAGGCCGTCGGCGTTCTGCGCGTTGAACCGGGTGGTATCGAGCCGGAACGGCAGCATCGCGCCACCGTCGGTGCGGGCCGCCGCCGGCTGGTGGAAGACGTCGTGTCCGGTCGGCAGCTCGAGCGCCTGCTTGTCCGAGAACCCGCGGACCCCGGGCATCGTGCCGTAGTAGTGGTCGAACGACCGGTTCTCCTGCATGAGCACGACGACGTGCTTGACGTCGGCGATCGTGCCGGTGGGGACGGCACGGGCGGTCGCGGCGCTGGCGCGGTCGGCCGCGCCCGGTCCGAACGCGGACCCTGCCGCGACGCCGGCCATGATCGCTGCTGCGCCGCCGACCAGGACCGTCCGGCGGCTCAGGCCGGGGCGGACCGCTGCGGTGTACGCCGCGTCCGGGGCCAGCGGTGGTGCGGCGTCCAGGCTGACGTCGGGTGCGCCGTGTTCGGGCTTCCTCGTGCTCATCGCAGGCCTTCCAGGTCGGTGGGAGTGCGGGCGCTGCGGGGGAGGAGCGCCCGTCAGCATGACAACGAGGTGCGCTGAACCGTGCCTTGCCCGGCCGTGGCGGCGGGGTGAACGCGTCCGGTGGAGTCGGGATCGACCTGTCCAGGTGCGCCGTGGCTCGGCCCAGCGGTTCCGGTGTCGATCCCGCGGGGACTCCGACGCACCTGGACAGCTCGGGCTGCAGCGGGGGAGGATCACCGGGTGCGACCACTGTTCCGGGACATCGCCGAGGACCTCGCCGACCGGGTGCTCCGCGGTGAGTTCGACGCCACGGGTGTCCTGCCGGCCGAGCACGACCTGGCGGCCGACTACGCCGTCGCGCGTGGCACCGTGCGGAACGCGCTCGAGCTGCTCCGCGACCGGCAGGTCCTGACGGCACGTGCCGGCTCCCGCTGGCGCGTGCGCACCACGACGCTCGGTCACGACGCGGGCGCGCTCGAGTCCTTCGGTCAACTGGCCAGGGCCCGGGGGCACGAGCCCGGCGGGCGGGTCGTGGCGGTCGAGGAACGGCCGGCCACCGTGCGCGAGCGGCGCCTGTTCCGCGCCGCGCACGACGAGCCCGTCCTGCACGTCGTGCGGGTGCGCTCCCTCGACGGTGTGGACGTCATGCTCGAGCGCACCGCCTACGCGCCGTGGGTCGCCGCCGTCATCCGGACGATCCCCGGCGGGCAGACGTCGGTGTCGGCGACCCTGGAGGACCGGTTCGGCATCCGGGTCGGTGCCGCCGTCACCACCGTGGACGCGCTGCTGGCCGACGACGCCGACGCCGCGCTCCTCGGGGTCCGGCCCGGCGCGGCCCTCCTGCAGGTGCGCCGGTCCAGCACCGCCGAGGACGGCCGCCCGCTCGAGGCCGGCGACGACCGGTACGTCGCCGGGACGGTGCCGCTCCGGATCCGGACGGCGTCCGCAACGGCACCGGCACCGCGGACCGGCACCGGGCACGACGACGCGGGATGAGACGGACGGGAGGCCCGGTGCCAGCTGGCACCGGGCCTCCCGTCCGTCTCCACGCGACCCCACGACGTGGGCCGGCAGGCGGGGTCAGCGTCGCTGTGCGCCGTCCGCGGCGGCGGCCGCCGCCAACCCTGCTTCGATGACGTCGACGGGGTCCGGCAGGGCCGCGATCGACGCCGCGACCTGTCGACTGCGGGCGCGGTGGGTCGGCGTCGCCAGGACCTCGCGGACCGCCCGACGGATCGCCGCCGGTCGTGGCGTCCCGGAACGCAGGTTCCGCCCGCAGCCGGCCCACGCGACCCGGGTGGCGACCTCCGGCTTGTCCTCGGTGGACCCGGCGACCACGAGCGGCACGCCGTGTGCGAGGGCACGCTGCACGCCGCCGAACCCGCCGTTCGTGACGACGACGCTGCACCGCGGCAGCAGCTGGTCGTAGGGCAGGAAGGTCGCCACCCGGGCGTTGGCGGGCAGTGCCGTGCCGAGCGCGCGGTCGACCTGGTCGACGGGGCGGCCACCGGTGGTCGCGACGACGAGGACGTCCTCGTCCGCCAGCGCGCGGAGTGTCGGCGCGATGAGCCGGCCGAGGTCGACGGTGTCGATCGTGCCCTGGGTCACGAGCACCACCGGAGTGTCGGTGTCCAGGTCGCCCCACCACGCGGGCAGGTCGGCCGCGGGCGTCGGTGCCGCCCGGGCCACGACCGGACCGACGAACCGGACCGAGTCGGGGAGCTCGCGCCGGGGGTACTCGAGCTCCGCGACGCTCAGCTGGAACAGGGTGTCGAACGCGCGGTACGCGAAGTCGAAGGTGTCGATCGTCGACGGCGGTGCCCCCACCTCGGCGAGCACGGCGTCCACCGCTCGACGCAGCGGCCGGGTGAGCACGGGGTGGATCGCGGCGGTGAGCAGTCGGTTGCGCACCCGCGCCAGTGGCCCGCGACCCGGCGCGAGTGCGGTGCCGAAGGGGGCGGCGTCGACGCTGGTGAGCGTCACCGGGGTGGTCGCGATCCCGAGCACGGGCAGGCGGTCGCCCGGCGGCAGCGCGAGGTACGGCGCGAGCCCGGTGAACGTCGCTTCGCCGAGCACCGCGTCGAACCGGCTCGTTGCCAGCAGCGCCGTCAGCGCGCGGTACTGGGAGGGGATCGGCCGGACGAACATCGCGATGATGCCCTCGCGGACAACAGCGATCCCGCGTGCAGCAGTGGCGTCGGCGAGCCGGTCCTGCAGGTCGGCGTCGTCGAAGTCGACGTCGGTCGGCAGCGCCACGAACCGGAGCCCGGCGCCGACGACGAGCTCGCGGTACTTGGACCCCGTCAGCACGGTGATCTCGTGGCCGCGTTCGGCGAGGTCGCGGCCCACGTCGACGAGGGGTGCGAGGTGGCCGTAGACGGGCGGGGCGCAGAGCAGGTACGAGGACACGGGGGCCGCTTCCGTCGGGGGATGGCCGGACGTTCGGAGCGTAGGCGCGGCGAGCAGGCGCGTGGCGCGGCACGGACTGGGAGTGGGTGAGAGTCCTCGAGCACAGGACGGCACACACGTCGGCGCATTGCTGACGTACTGCGTCCGCAGTAGTCGGGGCGCTCCCGCTGCAGTACCGCTCGCGCTCCGGATCGGCGCACGCTGAGGACCACCACACCCCGACGAGAGGACTCCATGGACATCGCAGTCGACATGACGAAGTGCCAGAGCTACGCCCAGTGCTGCTTCCTCGCACCCGGCGTGTTCCGGTTCGAGGGGGAGGAAGCGTTGGTCTACAACCCGAACCCGAGCGACGAGGAACGCTCTCGCGTCCTGGAGTCCGCGGCGGCGTGTCCGGTGCAGGCGATCCGTGTCGGGGGAACGCGCCTCCCGGTCCGTCACGCCGATACCGCCGTGCGCGGTGCCGCGCCGTTGACGTCGAGCGACGCGGTCGTCATCGTCGGTGCATCGCTCGCCGGCCTCCGTGCCGCAGAGACGGTGCGCGCAATGGGGTTCACCGGCGAGCTCACGATCGTCGGGGACGAGCCGCACCGGCCCTACGACCGCCCGCCGCTGTCGAAACAGGTGCTCACCGGCGTCGTCGGCACCACCACGACGACCCTCCCGCACGCGGCCGACCTGGACGTCGACTGGCGCCTGGGCCACGCAGCGGTCTCGTTGGACACGTCCGCCCGGGAGGTCGTCCTCGACGGTGGGGAGCGCGTCCGGTACACCCGGTTGCTGATCGCCACCGGACGTCGCTCCCGGCCGTGGCCCGTCGAGTCCGAGGCCGCCCTGCACGGCGTCTTCGTGCTGCGGACGGCAGACGACGCCGCACGGATCCGCACCCGGTTGGAGGACCGACCTGGTCGAGTGCTGGTGATCGGCGGTGGGTTCACCGGCGGCGAGATCGCGTCGTCGTGCAGCACGCTCGGCATCCCCGTCACCGTCGTCGATCGCGGGCCGGCTCCGATGGTGAAGGTCTTCGGGACCGCGATCGGACGGATGATGGCGGATGTCCAGCGCGAACACGGTGTGGACCTCCGGACCGGCACCGGCGTGGTGTCGTTGCTCGACGACGACAGCGGACGGCTCTGCGGTGCTCGACTCACCGACGGTTCCACCGTCGACGTCGACCTGGCGGTCGTCGCTGTCGGGGCCGTTCCCAACAGTGAATGGCTCACCGGGTCCGGTGTCGCACAGGACGCCGGTGGGGTGCTGTGCGACGTCGCGCAACGGGCGCTCGACACCGACGGGCAACCGATGGACGACGTCTTCGTCGCCGGCGACGTCGCGCGGCACCCGAACCCGTCGGCGGGCCCCGGCCCCTGGACGAGCGAGCACTGGGGTGCCGCGGTCAGCCAGGCCGACGTCGCAGCGCGGAACCTCGTGCACGACAGCCACGTGCCGCACGAGAGCACCGCGGTCTTCTGGACGATGCAGTTCGGCAACGTCCTCAAGGCCGTCGGAGAGCCGTCCGTCGCGGACTCCGCGCAGGTCGCCCAGGGGTCCCTCGACGAGCGATCCGGTGTCGTCACGTTCGGCAGGGACGGACGCCTGGTGGCCGCCGTCGCCGTCAACCAGGCGAAGTGGCTGCCGTACTACCGCGCGCAGATCGCCGCTGGTGCGACCTTCCCGCTCGAGGACCCGACCGTCGACCCGTCACGGGATCCCGGAGTGGCCGCAGCACGCTAGCGGACCGCTCCCACCACCACCGATCAGAGCCAGACGACAGGAGCAGAACCCAATGACGAACAACCCGCACACCGCGTCGACGACGTGGGACACGTTGCTCGAGCAGGACAACCGGCACGACCCCAACCCCCTCTACGCGCAGCTGCGCACCCACCCGGTGCAGCAGCTGGACAACGACGCGTTCCTCGTCACCGGGTACGACGAGGTCGTGCAGCTCATGCACGACCCGCGGATCAGCTCCGACCCCATGGCGAAGCACCGCGCCGAGGGTGCCGATCCGGGCGAACCCGCGCTGACGTCGGCGTTCGTCATGACGGACCCGCCCGTGCACGACCGCCTGCGCCGGCAGACGATGCGCCACTTCGGACCGCCGCACGCCGCCGACTACATCGACGGGCTCCGACAGGACATCGATGCCATCACGAACGACCTCATCGACGGGTTCGCCGGACGCACCGAGATCGACGTCGTGGAGTCGTTCGCGTACCCGCTGCCGGTCGCGATGATCTGCGACGTGCTCGGCGTCCCGCCGGAGGACGAGCCCCGCTTCCACGCCTGGAGTTCAGCCATCATCGCGCCGCCGGAGGCCACGGACGACGCCGACGCCGCGGTCAAGCGGCGCGAAGCAGACGAGGCCAGCCGTGAGCTGGCTGCGTACCTCGGCGCACTCGCCGAGTCGCGGCGCGGCACACCGCAGGGCGACCTGCTCTCCGGACTCGTCAACGACCACGGCCCCGACGGGCCGATGTCGCAGACGGAGGTGCTCAACACGTCCATCATGCTGCTCGTCGGCGGGCACGAGACCACCGTCAACATGATCGCCAACGGCACCCTCACCATGCTGCGCCACCCCGACACCATCGAGCTGATCCGCGACAACCCGCACACCATCGCGCAGGTGTTCGAGGAGCTCATCCGAGTCGAACCGCCGGCGCAGGTGACCCCGAAGTACATCGCCCTCGCCGACGTCGCCGTCGCAGGCGTCACCATCCCCGAGGGCGCACCCGTCTGGATCGCCTGGGCTGCAGCGAACCGCGACCCCCGGCACTTCCCCGAGCCGGACCGGTTCGACCCGCACCGCGCGGGCAACGACCACCTGAGCTTCGGCGCCGGGATCCACGCGTGCTTCGGCGCCCCACTGGCGCGGTTGGAGACCCAGATCGCCCTCGCCACCCTGTTCCGGCGGCTCGTCAACCCGAGGCTGGTGCTCGACCCGCCGCCGTACCGCCGCAACGCGCTCCTCCGGGGTCCGAGTGAGCTCCGTGTCACCTTCGACGGAGTCCGACCCGCCGCCTGACCGGAGCCCTGTCGGCGTCGCTGAGCCCGGGGCTAGGGTCGCTGCATGACCACACCCGCGGGGGCGAGTTCGGGCAACGGCTACTGGCGCGGCCAGATCGGGGCGACGGCCCTGTTCGGCGTCGGCCTGGTGGCGTGCAGCGTGGTGCTCTTCCGGGTGGACCCCGACGAGCCGGGGCGAGCGGTCCTGCTCGCGTTCGGGGGCCTGCTCTTCCTCACCACGCTCGGTTGGGCGGTCGACGCCGCGACCCGCTCGGACCCCCGGCAGCGCGCGCTCTTCGCGTGGGCCATCGCCCAGCACGAGGCTGCGGGGCACGGCAACGACGGCCTCGCGCTGGCCGATGCGGCCCGTGCCCGCGACGGTGCGCTCGACGCCGAACGGATCCGGGCGCTGCAGGCGCTCCGCCCCGACAACCCGTACCCGGGCGGCCCACTCGACGACGACCCGGACGGTGGGACCGCCGGAATTCGCGAGACGGGAGCGAACCGACTCGGGGTCGCGCTCCTCGCGCTGTTCCTCGCGTTGACCGGGCTGTACAGCAGCTGCTGGCCATCAGTGTTCGTGCTCGGGTGGCCGTTCCAGTTCGTCGCGTCGATCCTCTCGGTGGTCGCGATCGTGCGGCCCGGTCGCGGACGCCGGCTCGGCGTCGTCGCGGCGATCGTCTCGGTGCTCGGCACCCTCGTGACGGTCGGCATGCTCGTGTGGCACGTGGTCGAGGCGAACGGCAGCTAGCTGCCCGCGGTCGCGTGTGCGGCTCGCGACGTGCGCGGGTGACGGACTGGAGGCCCGGTGCCAGCTGGCACCGGGCCTCCAGTCCGGTGTCGTGACGCCCCACGGCGTGGGCTGGTGCCCCACGCCGCTGCGGGTGCGGCGGGTGCTGGGACCCAGCAGGATCCTCAGCGCGAGGTCGCCGTTCACCGGCGGCTGCAGGCTGCCGTGCACGAGGATCCGAGGGTGCCTCGTCGTCGTGCTGCCGTCCGGACCGCCGTGGTGGTCGTGATCGTGCTGCTGGTCGCCGTCCTCGGTGCCGTCTTCGTCGCTGCTCCGTGGCTCGGTGTCGGGCGGGCTCCGGTGCTCGCCGCCGTGCTGCCGGCCCGGTCCCTCGTGACCGCGGGACTGGTCGCTGCCGGTCTCGCCCTGGTGTTCGTCGCCGTCGTCCTGCGACGCACGCGAGCCGTGCGGCTGGTCGCTGCGTCGCTCGGTGCGGCCCTGCTCGTCGTCGCCGTGGCGAACACGGCGGTGCTCGGCGTGCGGGGATGGGACGTGCGGCCGGTCGACGGTGCCCGGGGTGCGCTCCGGGTGTTCGAGTGGAACACCAACGGCGGACTCGTCGGTGCGCAGGGCATCGCCCGTGCGGCGCTGTCCGCACGGGCGGACGTCGTCGTGCTCCCCGACGCGGGGGACCGACGGGCCGCCACCGCGGTGGCGCGGTCGATGGGGCAGCACGGTCGGCCGGTGCGGGTGTTCATGGGTGGTGCCGGCACGCAGGTGGCGGTGCTCGTCGGGGCCGACCGCGCGTCCGGCGCCTCGATGTCGCCCGGCATCGATCGGGTGAAGACGATGACGGTGTCCGGGCCGTCGATCCCGACGATCGTCGCCGTGCACGCGCCGCAACCGATCGGGCGGGGCCTGGCGGGCTGGCGGACCGATCTGCGGTGGATCGGCGAGCAGTGCGGCCGCGGCGCTGACGTGGTCGTGTCGGGGGATTTCAACGGATCGGTCGACAGCTTCGACGACGGACGTCTCGGTTCGTGCCGGGACGCCGCGTCCACCGTGCACGCCGCGGCGCTCGGTACGTGGCCGACGTGGCTCGATCCGCGGCTGGCGATGCCCATCGACCACACCCTGGTCGGTCCGTCGGTCGGAGTCGTCCGGTCGTGGAGCGTGCTGACGAGCCAGGACGAGTCCGGTGCTCGGCACCGGCCGACCCTGACGGTCGTCGGCGGCAGCTGACCCCTGTTCCGGTGGGCGTGCGGCCCTGTTTCGGTGGGCGTGCGGCCCTGTTTCGGTGGGCGTGCGGCCCTGTTTCGGTGGACGTGCGGCGCGGCAGGTGGGAACAGACTCGCAACGTCGACGAAACACGCGCGCGGTGGGGTGGATCCATGGACGTCACCACCACGGATCGTGCTCCCGCTCGCTGGTACCACTCGCTGTTCGTGCAGATCGCGATCGGGGTGGCCCTCGGCATCGCCGTCGGGGTCTGCTTCCCCGCGGCCGCGCCGGTGCTCAACGT
The DNA here is from genome assembly GCF_003234405.1 of Curtobacterium sp. MCLR17_045. NCBI lineage: Bacteria > Bacillati > Actinomycetota > Actinomycetes > Micrococcales > Microbacteriaceae > Curtobacterium > Curtobacterium sp. MCLR17_045. The sequence goes on along the minus strand of NZ_QKTB01000011.1, from coordinate 48,792 downwards.
GGTGGGGCAGGGGTTCATCCGGCTGATCGAGATGGTCATCGCGCCGCTGGTGTTCATCGTCGTGGTGACGGGCATCGTGCACGTCGGTGACCTGCGCTCCGTGGGACGGATCGCCGGCAAGGCGATGATCTACTTCCTGCTCGCGTCGTCGTGCGCGCTCGTGTTCGGCCTGCTGGTCGGCAACCTCGTGCGCCCCGGGGCCGGCCTGCGGATCGACCCGTCGTCGCTCGACGCCTCGGCCGTGGCGGCGAAGACCGCGGGCGGCACGGCTCCGGACGCGGGGACGTTCATCCTCGACCTCATCCCGTCGAGCGTCGTGAACGCGTTCGCGACGAACGACATCCTGCAGGTGCTCGTCTTCGCGGTGTTCGTCGGCGCGGCGATCGCCGCGATCGGCAGTGACCGTGCGCGGCCGCTCGTGCGGGGCCTCGACCTGTGCCTGGAGGTCGTCTACCGGATCCTGGGCTGGGTGATGCGTCTGTCGCCGCTCGGTGCGTTCGGGGCGATGGCGTACGTGGTCGGGCAGTACGGCATCGACACCCTGGGTTCGTACGGGCTGCTGATCGCCGCCTGCTACGGCGCAGCGGCGGTGTTCATCGTGGCGCTGCTCGTCGGCGGACGACTGCTGTCCGGGGTGCCGATCTGGCGGTTCGTCTGGCACACCCGGGCCGAGTTCGGGCTGGCCCTGGGCACCGCGTCGACCGAGGCCGTGCTGCCGCGGATGATCACGCGGCTCACCGAGGTCGGCGTCTCACGGAGCGTCGCCGGGCTCGTCGTGCCGACGGGGTACTCGTTCAACCTGGACGGGGCGGCGATCTACCTGTCGATCTCGCTGCTGTTCCTGACCCAGGCGTTCGGGGTGCCGCTGACGCTCGAGCAGCAGGTGGCCGCACTCGGGGTGCTGTTGCTGACGTCGAAGGGCATGGCCGGGGTGCCGGGCTCGTCGTTCCTGGCGCTGTCCGCGACGGCGACGAGTCTCGGGCTGTTCCCGGTCGCGGGCGTCGCGCTGCTGCTCGGTGCCGACCGGATCATGGACGCGATGCGGGTGAGCGTCAACCTGCTCGGCAACTGCGTCGCGACGCTCGTGGTGGCGCGGTGGCAGGGCGAGCTCGACCGTGATCGGGTGGACGCGGTGCTGCGGCCCGGGCGCGGGGTGCGGCCGTCGTCGGAGCCATCGCCCGCAGCGGCGGTGTCGGCGCCGGTTCGCTGAGGGGTCGGGGCGCGCTCGCGGCACGGTCAGCGTTCGAGGACGGCGCGCTGCTGGTCGTACTGCTGGCGGGTCCGGTGGCCGCCCATCTTGCGGACGACGGCGCCCGAGGGGTCACGCGTGATCCGCCACCAGATCGCGATGCAGAGCGCGTCGACCGGCAGAGCCGTGCCGAGTCCGACCAGGAGCTGCCTGCCGAGGTCCGTCCGCCACGGCAGACCCGAGACCTCGAGCGCGGTGAAGACGAGCAGACAAACCACGATGGTGATCGGGCTGAGCCAGAGCTTCCGCACGGTGCGTTGACGTGCCACGTCGATCTCCGCCAGCTGCGCCAACGGCAGCGTCGAACCGACGTGCTCGCGGGGCTCGCCACCGACGATGACGGCGGCAGGGCCGGGGGTGGTCGCTGTGTCGTCCGCGTCCGTGGCGGGTCGCCACACCACGTCGTCCAGGTGCTCCAGGTCGTCGTCGACGCGGAACCAGCCGCCTTCGAAGCCGTCGGCAGCGGCGTCGGGATCGGCGCGAGGCGTGGTCGTGGTCACGTCGGTCATCTTGGCAGCAACAGAGGCCGCTTGGACACCACCGCTTCGGGGGTGGGGCGGAGGCGTCGCCCGCGGACCCGGGGCTCGTTCTGCTGGCAGGATGGTCCCCGACACCACGGGGGCGGGGGCCGGCATGGGCACGGAACAGCAGGACTGGCGTGACCAGGGGACGGGCCCGACGACGGGGCGAGGGAACGCGATCGCCATCGCACTCGTGCTGCCCGTGCTGCTCGTCGTGAGCTGGGCGGTCCAGATCGGGGCGTACCTGGCGCGCGACTTCGGGTCGATGGACGACCGGCTCGGTGCCGGGGGCGTGTTGGCACGGCTGGTGATCGGCGCCGTGCTCGCCGTGGGGATCCCAGTGGTCGTGCTCGTCGTGCAGGTCCGGGCTCGTCGGCGCGAACCGCGGCACTCGCTGGCCGCCGTGGTCGCGGCGATCGTCGTGCTGGTCATCGCCGTACCGTGGAACGGCCTGGTCCTGACGTCACAGGTGCGGAGCATGGTCGCCGATGCCCGACAGCGCGCGCAGCCCGCGACCGCCGCCGAGCGGCACTTCGCCCACGGTGACGCCCGGGCCACGCTCGAGCGGATCGGGGACCGCACCGTGCGGATCCTCGGCGGCGACCGGAAGTCCGCCTACCGCGATGGCGAGCGAGCCGGTGGTGCGTACAGCGAGGAGTGCCAGCTGTCGAACGCCCACCAGGGGGTGCGGTGGATGTACTGGTACGACCCGGGGGAGTACACCGACGAGCAGGGCAACGAGTTGCTGCCCGAGGACCACACGTTGATCGAGGGTGCGAACCGCGACGTGGACGGAGTCCGGGAGTACTGGGCGTCCGAGGGCATCGACGCGCGGTCGGAAGAGGACACGGTGCCCGACCAGATCGCGCCGACCGCCGACTGGCTCGAGAGCGGCTCGTCGTACACACGGCCCGGTCCGGACGTCGACTTCCGCACGATCTGCCTCGTGCGCTGACCCGGGAGTCGTCGGGTCGTCGCTCCGGCGCAGTGGATCGACAGCTCAGGTGGGTCGGTTGTTCTGGCCGTAGCCGGTTCGTGACCCCTCGATTGCGCTGTCGAGCATCCGGGTCCAGGTGGCCCTGGACTCTGTGCTGAGGTCCCCGCCCTCGTTCAGGAGCCAGTGGCTCGAGGCGACCGTGACGCCGCTCATGAGCGATCCAACGAGCAGATCGACTTCGAGACGGCTCCAACTCGGGTAGCGGGTGGAGACGTGCTCGGCCAGGTGCAGCGAGGTTCGGTCCATGACCTGTCGGAGCAGGGCTTCGTGCCGGGGTGACGCTTCGTCGCCTCGCCCGACGACTGCTCCGACGGACACGATCACGTCGGGCATGCTCGTGGCGCGCAATGACCGAGACACCTCGTCAAAGACAGCGGCACGAGAACCGTCGGTCCCTGGCGCGGCCGCACTCACTTCGTCGAACGTCGCCCACGCAGTCTCGAACTGCTCGACACTCGCCGTCACCAAGACGTCTGACACCGAAGGGAAGTAGTTGAACACCGTCGCCCGAGACATGTCAGCACGCTCGGCGAGTTCTTCGACGGTGAAGGCGGGGCCACCCCGCTCGGCGACCAACGCGATGGCCGCGTCGAGGATCGCGCGTCGTGAGCGGGCCTTCAACATCTCGCGGCGTCCGCGCGGGATTGCAGGGGAACTCATACGCCGAGTGTAACGCCCAAGAGCTAGACGGCGTCGATGTTTAGACGTAGTCTCGATTCACCACGTCGGCTTGCATGAAGGGCACCATGAGCACGAACGAGCAGTCACCCCAGTCCCTACCTCCGCAGGACGAGCGGACTGGCAGAGACCGTCCGGCGCGTTTCCGGTGGGCGCGGACCGTCGCTGCCGTGGTCGGCGCCGTCCTGGGGGGCCTTGTTGTCGTCCTCGCTGCCGGGAACCTCGTTCCCGCGACGAGCAACATCGTGACGCTCGGCGGCTCGATGGCCTGGGGCTATTTCGCGCCACACCTGGTGATCGTCAGTGTCATCGCTGTTCTTCTCTGCGTTCCCCTCTGGCGGGCACGGCGACGACCCGTGATCCGGGGCATCGCCTCTGTTCTCGCCCTTGGGGCGCTGGTCGCCTCGACCGGCATCACCGCAGCCCTGGTGCATTCGGCGACGGCGAACGGCGGTTCCGTGAACTTCGCCCGCACTCTGGCGCTGACGAACACGCCCGTGACCCCGACCAAGATCACGACCTACGTCACGGCTGGCGGCAAGGCCCAGCAAGCGCGCATCTACGAACCCAAGGGCGGCCCGAAGGGCGCGCCGGTGATGATGTACATCCATGGCGGCGGCTGGTACGGCGGTACTGCGGAAGAGTCCGACAGTCTCGCGCAGCGGTGGGCCGATCGGGGTTGGTACGTCGTCAACGTCGACTACCGGCTCGCGGACGCCACGCACGCAACATGGGACGAAGCCCCCGCCGACGTCGCCTGCGCCCTGACCTGGACGGACAAGCTGGCGAAGGACGTCGGCGCTGACACCGGCAAGCTGACCGTCATGGGTGACTCCGCAGGCGGCCACCTCGCCATGCTCCTCGGCTGGTCCGCCGCCGCGGGTGCCGCCCCCTCCACGTGCCCCGGAGCTGGCAAGGTCCCCGTTCCCGACGCCGTCGTGGCCGGGTATCCCGTGAGCAACATCGACTACACGTACGACCACGGCGCCTCACCCCTGCCGAGCTTCAACCCGCAGGAGTTCACGCGGTTCTTCCTCGGTGGCGCACCTGCTGATGTCCCCGACCACGTCCGAGCAGTGTCGCCCTCGACCTACCTCAGCGCCGCGATCCCGGCGACTCTCGTCCTGCAGCCCGAGCGAGATGACTTCATCCCCGCCAAGGGCAACGACGAGGTGATGAAACAGGCGAAACAAGCGGGCGCCGACGCGACGATCGTGCAGGTCCCCTTCGCTTGGCACGGATTCGACGCCACAGAGGACAGCATCGGCGGCCAGGTCAAGATGACCGTCACCGAGAACTGGCTCGAGAAGCGCAACCTTGCCCCCTAGGAAACCTGCTGACGATCCGAGACGTGAGCGGCGAGGTGCCTCGATGGCCGCTTCGCGGTCCTGCATCGGCTGTTCAGCTATGAGCTCGGCGCCGCAGGCATACCGACGGCCGCGGAGGAGGGTCATGCGCGGCCGGACAGCGGTAGCGATGCAGGTTGGGAACTCGCGCCGAACTCGCCCAAGGCCGCAGGCGCCGACAGACCCTCGCTCACCAACGAGCTGACCGTCGGACAGCCGCGCCGCCGTGGTGTGGCGGGACCTGCGCTCCTCACCGCGGGGCGGGCGTCCAGCCGACCAGGCGCTCGACGGCGGCCAGGACGACGGCCGGAGGTTCGCCCGTCGCGATCTCGGTCCGGACCCGTCCGGCTGCGACGCGGAACGACGGCTCGGTCAGGAGTCGCGACGCGGTGGTGCGGATGTCCGCCGGGGTCGCCGTCGCTGCGTCGAGGACGAGTCCGGCGCCCAGGGCCTCGACGCAGCCGCCGTTCGGCAACTGGTCCGCACCGAGCGGCAGGACCAGCAGGGGCACCCCGTGCGCGAGTGCCCCGGTCACCGATCCGGACCCGCCGTGGTTCACCACGAGGTCCACGAGCCCGAGCACCGAGTCCTGCGGGACGTACTGCTCGATCCGGATCGCTCCCGGCCCCGCCGGCACCGGGAAGGTCGTCGGGTCGACCCAGGGTCCGGTCGTCACGAGGATCCGTGCCGGCAGGGCGGCGAGGGCGTCGATGAGCCGAGCGAACAGGTCACCTGACTTCGTGTTGAACTCGGTGCCGAGCGTGACGTAGACGCGCGGTCCGTTGCCGGCGGCCAACCACGCCGCGGCGTCCGACGGTGGTGACGACCAGGTGTCCGGTCGCATCCGGATCACCGGACCATGCAGCTCCTGCCCGGATCGCATCGACGCCGGGAACGGGATGACGGTGAGCGCGCCGCCGAGCATGTGCTGCTGCGGGTCGGGCCCGAGTCCCGCGCGTCGGCGGAGCGCCTCGAGCGGCTCTCGCACCGCGTCGCGCCAGGTCCCACCGGCCGAGGCGAAGGCCAGGACCACCACGCACGGCACCCCGGCTCGTTCGGCGGCGGTCATCGCGCCGAAGTCGAACTCCCCGCAGACCACGAGGTCGGCCGTCCACCGTGTGACCAGCCGTCCGACGTCGACGACGGCCCCGGCGGCCGCGTCTCCCAGGAACACCTGGGGGACGCGGGTGAGCACCGTGCTCGGGTCGATCGGGGTCAGGGTGCCGGTGCCCGGCCTGCTCGCCGGCAGCTCCACGTCCCGCGGCTGCCGGTGCGAGAACCCGGTCTGTTCGAGGACCGCCTCGCGTGCGCCGCTCAGTGCGGTCCGGTGTCCGGCAGCACTGGCCGCGCGGGCGAGCGGCAGCATCGGCGCGAGGTGTCCCCGCCCCCGTGGGAACGAGAACACGATGCGCAGGGGTTCCGGATCCCCGTAGCCGGGCCGGCCGTTCGCAGCAGACACCACAGGGCTCCGATCGTCGCGCGGGCTGCCTGCCCGCTTCGTCAGACAACCGTATGGCGAACGACGGTCGTGCTCCATGAACCCTTGGTCAGCCTCGCGGGGCGCTCACGCGCCGACCGTGCTCACTTGCCAGCGGCCTCGTTGTAGGACTCGATCTGCTTGCCGGCCTGCTGCTCCGCATCGGTCATGGTCGACTCGACGTCGGCACCCTCGACGATCCGGTTGAAGGCGCCGATGACGGTGGCGCGCACCGTCGGGAACGCTCCGGTGATGCAGCCGGCCGCGGCGACGCTCGTGGGGTCGTCGGCGAGCTGCTGGTACATCGTGGCGATGTTCGGGTCGGACAGGGAGCGCTTGCCCACGGTGGTGTCCTGGGCGTCGGTGTTCATCGCGACGTAGCCGGTCGCCTTCGCCCACTCGGCCTGCACGTCCGGCGTCTGGAGCCACTTGGCGAACGTGTACGACGCCTGCTGCTCGGCGGACGAGTGGCCCTTGCCGGAGATCCACAGCGCGTTGCCGCCGATGACCTGCCCGGCGTCGTCGGAGGCCGACGTCGTGGGGAACCGGGCGACGACGGACTTCGAGCCGTTCGGGTCGACCGTCGTGTAGGCACCGGACGAGGTCAGCAGCATCCCGACCTTGTTGCTCGAGAACGCTGAGTTCTGGACGGTCGAGTCGGTGCCGGGGTTCAGGGCGGCGCCGTCCTGGTAGAGCTTCTGCAGCGTGGTCATGAACTGCACCTGGGTGTCCGAGGTGAGCGAGACGCCGGTGACCGGCTTGCCCTTCCGCCCGTTGTCCGGCGTGCAGAAGGGCTGGCCGCCCGAGGCGCTGAGCTCCTCGAGCATCCACGAGTCGCCCATGTTCATGCTCATGCCGTAGCCACCGGTCGCGGCGTGGATCTTCTCGGCCCAGGTCGCGACCTGCGCCAACGTCTTCGGCGGCTTCGTCGCGTCGAGGCCGGCCTTCGCGACGAGTGCCTTGTTCAGGTAGAGCACGGGCATCGAGACCGAGAACGGCATCGCCGCGAGTGCCTTGCCGTCGCTGTAGTAGGTCGCGGCGGCCGGGGCGATCGTGTCGGCGCCCGATGTCGAGCCGCTGATCTTCGCGGGCGACACCGTCTGGCCGGAGTCGATCATGAAACCGGTCGACACGTCGTTCATCATGAGCAGGTCCGGCGTCGAGCCGGACTGCACCGCCGCCGTGTACTTCGTCTGGACGGCCGCGTAGTCGCCCTGGAACGACGACTTCACGGTGATGTGCTGGTCGTTCTCCTTGTTGAAGCGGGCGACGAGCGCGTCGAGCTCGGTCGCGGGCGGCCCGGACATGGCGTGCCAGAAGTCGACGGTGACGGGGCCGGAGCTGTCCGACGCGGAGCTCGACGTGGAGCACCCGGTCAGGGCGAGGACCGCGACGGCCCCGGTGGCGAGTGCGGTGAGGGCGGTGGAACGACGTGCGGGCATGGTGCGTCCTTCGGGTGTGGGGCGGGCGGGGGTCGGGGAGGGGATCGAGCGTGTCGTCACTTGAGCGCCCCGGCGGTGAGGCCGCCGGCGAGGAACCGCTGGGCGACGAGGACGAGGACCAGGACGGGGAGGGTCACCATGGCAGCGCCGGCGAGGACCACGCCGATGTCGGCGGCCTCGGCGTCGGACAGCTGGGCGATGCCGACCTGCACGGTGCGGTGCTCCGGCGAGTTGGTGACGAGGAGCGGCCAGAAGAACCCGTTCCAGGCGGCCGTCGCGCTCACCAGGGTGACCGAGACGAGCGTCGGGCGGGTGAGCGGCAGGAGCATGGACCGGATGAACCGGAAGTGTCCGGCGCCGTCGAGCACCGCGGCTTCGCGCAGCTCGTCCGGGAAGCTCAGGAACGCCTGGCGGAACAGGAAGATCGTCAGCGCCGAGGCCACGAACGGCAGGAAGACGACCAGGAGCGTGTCGATGAGGTGCCACGACGAGACGGTCAGGTAGTTCGCGATCAGGGTCGTCTCGCCGGGGATCATCATGCTGGCGAGCAGGACGAGGAACAGGGCACGGGTGCCCCGGAGCCGACAGAACACCAGGGCGTAGGCGGTGATGATGCCGATGCCGACCTGCAGTACCGTCTGGGCGAGGGTGACGACGACGCTGTTCAGGAACTGCTGCCCGAGCGGGACGACCTGCGTGGCGCGGACGATGTTGTTGAGCGTCAGGTGGATCGGCACGAGACCGGCGAGGCTCTGGTCCAGGTACCGGGTCGGGGTGAGCGCGCCCTCGAACACGTAGTAGAGCGGGAAGCAGACGACGACGACCGCGATGACGAGCCAGGCGTAGACGAAGACGCTCCGAAGCCGGCGCGCGGTGACGGGGCGCATCAGTAGTTCACCCGCTTCTCGAGCACGCCGAACTGCACGAGCGACAGCCCGAGGACCAGCAGGAACAGCACGACCCCGAGCGCGGCGGCGAGGCCGAAGTTCGCGCTGCCGGACCCGAAGGCCTGCTGGTAGATCGCGTAGACGAGGGTCTTCGAGGAGTCGGCCGGACCGCCGCCGGTGAGGATCTGGATCTGCCCGAAGGTCGTGAGTGCCTCGACGGTTCCGGTCACGACGACGAAGAAGATCGTCGGCGTGACGAGCGGCAACGAGATCGACCAGAGCGTCCGCACGGGCCCGGCACCGTCCAGGTGCGCCGCCTCGATGACGTCCTGGTCGATGGCACCGAACGCTCCGAGCAGGAGCAGCACGGTGAACCCGAGCGACCCCCAGATCGTCACGACGATGACGCTCGCCAAGGCCCACTGCGTGCTCGTCAGGAACGGGACGGGCGCGCCGCCGAACTGGGTGATCACCGTGTTCAGCAGCCCGTTGCCGGGTGCGAGCATCGCCGCGAACGCGACGGACCCCGCTGACACGGACACGACCATGGGTGCCGTCAGGAGTGCGCGGAAGACCGGCAGGCCGCGGAGCTTCACGGTCAGGGGGATCACGACGAGCAGACCGAACACGATGCGGCCGACGACCACGCCGACGCAGAAGACCGCGGTGGTCAGCATCGTCCGTCCGAACGCGGGGTCGGTGAACGTGCGGACGTAGTTCTGCAGCCCCACCGAGCCCGCCGGCTGGCCGAAGATGTCGGTGCCCTGGGTGCTGAGGACCAGGACGCGGCCGAGCGGGTAGAAGACGAAGACCGCGAACGCGAGCAGCGCCGGTGCGAGGAGCACCAGACCGAGCCGTCGGTCCGAGCGCAACGAGGACCGCGTCGTCCGGGTCGCCCGGGGTGGACGCGGCGACTGCGGCGACCGCGGCGACCGCGGCGACCCTGCGGTACGCGGGGGACCGGCGACCAGGCCGGACCTGACGGGGACCGTCATGGGGCGGACTCCTCCGAGTAGGGAACGTTCCCTAACCGGGAACGACTCCACTGTGCGGCGGGGGCCGGAGACCGGTCAAGGCACGTCGGCCACCCGCCGTCACCCGTTCACGCCGCGTTCAACCCCTCCGCCGAACGGGCGCCGTCGTTCACCGCCGCACGCCGCGCGTTCACCTCGGGTTCGGTCCGTCGACCGGCGTGGTTCGCTGTCCAGGGGCCTCGACGTCGTAGAACCGGGGACCATGCGAACCGTTCCTGCTCCCCAGACACTCCGGGCGATCGCCGAGGAGGCCGCGCGCACCGTCGCTCCCGACCTGCTCGCCGTGTTCCGCGCCCCGATGACGATCAGCACGAAGCGCGATGCGCACGACGTGGTCACCCTGCACGACCGCGCGGCGGAAGAGGCGATCACGGCGGTGCTCACCGCCGCCGTGCCGGGTTCCGTCGTGCTCGGCGAAGAAGGCGGCACCACCGGCGGCAGCGACACCACCGGCACCGCCGGGGGCGTCGGCAGCACCGCGGACCCCGTGGTGCGGTGGATCGTGGACCCGATCGACGGCACCGCGAACTTCGCCCGCGGACTCGCGTACTGGTGCATCTCGATCGCGGCCGAGGTCGACGGCGAGGTCGTCGCCGGCGTGGTCTTCGACCCGGTCGCCGACCACGTGTTCGCGGCGGACGACGACGGTGCCTGGCTCGACGGTGCGCCGATGCACTCGTCGTCCGGGCCCGACGACGCAGCGACGGTCCTGACGAGCTTCCCGGTGCAGCAGGACCTCGACCTGCTCGGCGAAGCAGCGGCGTTCGACCTGCTCCGGGACCTGACGCTCCGGTACCGCCACCACCACAGCCTCGGCAGCGGCGCCCTCAACCTGGTGCACGTCGCCGCCGGGTGGTCGGACGTGACGATGGGCTTCGCCACCCACCCGTGGGACGTCGCCGCCGGGGCACTGGTGCTCGAGCGCGCCGGCGGGTGGTTTCGGGGCTTCCGTCGGGGCGAAGCCGTCGGCCGCGCCCACCTGGCCGACGACTACGTCGCCGCCGGCGCCGGGGGATCGCACGCCGAGCTGGTGCGCCGGGTGCAGGAGCTGTCGGCCACGACCGCCGCCGACTGAGCCGCCGACCGGGCCGCCAGCCGGCCCGCCGACTGAGCCGCAGACCGGGCCGCCGACCGATTGAACGCGGGCGTCGCGAGCGGTCAGCCGAGCGGGTGCCCGGCGACCGCCCTGGCGGTGGACCCACGCGGCAGCAGGTGCGTCGGGAGCACCTCGTGCCGGTCGCCGCGGCGACCCCGGAGCCGCTCGACCACGAGCTCGACCGCCCGCGCGCCCATCCGGACGCGCGGCTGGTCGACACTCGTCAGGTCGAGCCGTTCGCCGAGACCGGTGCCGTCGAACCCGGTCACCGCCGCCATCCGGGGGAGCGCGAGCCCCGCGCCGTCGGCGATCGCCACGAGCCGAGCCGCGGTCGCGTCGTTCGTCGCGACGAACGCCGTCACCCCGTCTCCGAGGTGTCGCGCGATCCGCGCCGGGTCGGCTGCCAGGGCCTCGACGTCGTCGACGCGGTGGTCGCCGGGCTCGCCGAGCTGCGCGGTGACCGCGGCGTGCGCGACGGCACGACGGGTCGTCGAGGGGTGGTCGGACTCCGCCACGAAGCACGTGCGTCGGTGGCCGAGTGCGGCGAGGTGGAGCACCAGCGCGCGCATGCCCGACTCCTCGTCGGCGCGCACCGTGTCGAGTCCGAGGCCGGCGAGCGCCGACCCGCTCGACCCGAGGACCGCGACCGGCAGGTCGCGCGCGACCGCCGCGAGCCGTGCCGGGGCGAGCCGACTGCTCAGGACCGCGACCCCGAGGACACCGTCGGCCGATCCGTGGGAGGCGTGCAGGGCCTCCAGGCCGTCGGCCAGCCGGGCAGGGTCACGGAACCCGTCCACGACCCGGAGCGCGAACCCCAGGGTCTGCGCGGTCGCGCGTGCGCTCCGGAGCGCTTCGTCGTGGAACGGGTTCGCGGCTTCGGTGACGACCACCCCGAGTACGAGCGGCGCGCCCTGCGCGCGTCGCCTGGCGAGCGAACCGACCGGGAGGCCCAGCTCGTCCGCCGTCCGCACCGCGAGTTCCCGACGTGGCCGGGACACACCGTCGTCGCCCCGCAGGGCGAGTGACACGAGCGATCGCGAGATGGCGCACCGCTCGGCGACGTCGCGGAGGGTCGCGGCCACGGTCAGACGAGCTTCCAGGTGTGGACGTGCTCCCACGTCATCGTCTGCCACCAGCGACCGGACCAGTCCGGGCTCGCGGTGCGGTAGAGCGCGACGGTGTCGCCGCGGAACCCGGTCGGGACGTCGACGTCGAGCTCGCGGATGAACGCGCCGACCTCGTCGTGCAGGTCCGGTCGGCCGTACAGGTCGTGCGAGGCGAGGGAGAGGTGCGCGCGGTACTGCTCCGGGTCGTAGTCGTTCGCCAGCGGGACCTGCATCGGCTGCCGGAACGGTGCGACCACGGCCTCGATGTCGGCGGCGAGCCGGACGAAGTCGTCGTTGTGCGAGCCGTCCGGTCGGGTCGCGACGTCGTAGACGAACCCGATGCCCTGTTCACGGACGCCGGCGTTGTGGACGTCGAACGCCGGTCGGCTGTCGAGCAGCGCTGTGACCGCCGCGACGACCTGGTCCTCGTGGCTGCCGAACGGCTGGCTGCCGACGAGCGTCGCGTGCGGCGGGAAGGCACCGGCCGACAGCAGGCCGTACTGCGCGCGGAGCTGGTCGGTGACGACCGTGACGGCCCGGCAGGTGCGGGCGTCCGGGCGCAGGTAGATGCCGTGGCGGTACGGGTCGCTCGGGTCGCGCGGCAGCTTGGCGGTGACGTTCTGGGGCATGGGTCCGTCCGTGGTCGGTCGATGGGGAACGTTCCCGATGGTCGGGAACGTTCCCCATGATCGACCGGACGGGTCCGGATCTCACCCGTCGGTCCGTGACAGGACGGTGAACGATGGGTGTCGGCGGTGCCGAACAGGTGCCGTCGCTGTCCGTGCGGTCAGCCCTTCCAGACGGACGCGGCGCCCGCGTGTCCGATGACGATGACCTCGATCATCGACACGACGCCGGCGGCGAGCAGCAGCACGGGACCCACGACCGCGACCGCGCGCAGCGCCCCGCCGCTCGTCACCCGGTCGGTCGCGAACCTGTGCCAGGCCCACCACAGCAGCAGGAGCGCGAAGACCGCGATCGACCACGGCAAGAGGCCGTCGGCGAGTTCGGTGTGCCGTTCGAGCAGTGCGCTCTCGCGCTCTCGGTGCTCGAGCCACTCACCCGAGGACGTCGCCAGGGGGACCGAGACGAGGGCGATGAGGCCGATGATCGGTGCGCCGACCGCGAGCCACCGTCGTGCCGCGGGCCACACCGCGACCACGATCGCGGTCAACGCCGCGACCGGGACGGCGACCGAGGTCAGGTGGACGAAGAGGGGGTGGAGCGGTATCCCGCCGAACTGCCAGTCCATGACGGCCTTTCACGTCGAGCGCCCGACGGTGCAGGCGCGGTTCGACCAGACAACAGGATCTGGCGGCTCGGATCGTTCGAAACCTCACACGAACAGGGCGTCCCGGACATGGTTCGCTGAGACCATGAGCACCGCGGAGCCGCACGCCGGAGAAGCGCACACCGGCGACCTCGCGGCACGTCTGAACTGGCTGCGCGCCGGAGTCCTCGGCGCGAACGACGGGATCGTGTCGACGGCCTCCATCGTCGTCGGCGTCGCCGGTGCCTCGTCGTCCGTGCCGGCGATCGCGACGGCCGGCATCGCGGCCCTCGTCGGCGGCGCGGTGTCGATGGCGCTCGGCGAGTACGTGTCGGTGAGCAGCCAGAAGGACAGCCAGCAGTCCCTCATCGAGCAGGAACGCCGCGAACTGGCCGACGACCCGGCCGCCGAGCTCGAGGAGCTCACGCAGCTCTGGCAGGCCCGCGGTCTCCGACGAGCAACGGCCGAACAGGTGGCTTCGGAACTGACCGAGCGCGACGCCCTCGCCGCACACCTCACCACCGAACTCGGGATCGACGAGGACGAGGTGGTCAGCCCGTGGCACGCCGCGTTCGCATCCGCCGCAGCGTTCTCGATCGGCGCGCTCCTTCCGCTCCTGGCGATCCTCCTCTTCCCGGAGGCGATCCGGGTGCCCGCGACGTTCGTCGTCGTCCTCCTCGCGCTGGCCCTGACCGGAGCCACGGGAGCCCGCATCGGCGGAGGCTCGCTGCGCCGCGCCACCACCCGGGTGGTCGTCGGTGGAGCCCTGGCCCTCGCGGCGACCTTCGTCATCGGGTCCCTGCTCGGCACGAGCGGGGTCGTCTGAGATGGCGAACATCCTGGTGGTGGAGGACGACCCGGAGATGGGTGCCCTCGTCGAGCGCGGCCTGACCGGTGAAGGACACGTGGTCACGGTCGTGACCAACGGCATCGCCGCACTCGTCCAGGCCCGGGCCCAGTCGTTCGAGGCGGCGGCGATCGACGTCATGCTGCCCGGGATGACGGGCTTCGAGGTCTGTCGGCGGCTCCGTGAGCTCGGCCAGGACTTCCCGGTGATCCTGGTGACCGCACGGGACGCCGTCGACGACCGGGTGTTCGGGCTGGACTCCGGGGCGGATGACTACCTCACGAAGCCGTTCGCGATCACCGAGCTCAACGCGCGGATCCGGGCGCACCTGCGGCGTCGCGCCGCGGGTGGGGTGACCATCGTGGAGGCCGGTTCGGTGCGGCTCGACACCCTGGCCGTGCGTGCGTCGGTGCGCGGGCGGGACCTGCCGCTGAGCGTCAAGGAGTTCTCGTTGCTGCGGTTCCTGATCCAGGGCGCCCCTGACACGCGCACCAGAACCGAGGTGCTCGAGGAGGTCTGGGGGAGCCCCGAGCACTTCGATCCGACCATCGTCGACCAGTACGTCAGCTACCTCCGCAAGAAACTGCAGGCCTCGGGCGCTGACGTCGTGATCCGGACGGTGCGCGGCGTGGGGTACGCCCTCGAGGTCGTGTCGGCGAGGTGAGGTTCCTGCGCCGTCTGTCGATCCGTGCCCGGATCACCCTCGGGAGTCTGATGGTCGGTGCAGTCGTGCTCTCCGGGGTCGCGGTCGTCCTGCACGTGCAGATCGAACGCGCGACGCTCGCGACCGACCGGTCCCTCGCCTCCGGTGACGCCGCGCCCTTCGTCTCCGATCTCCGGCGCAACCCGGACGAGGCGCCGGACCGTCCGGCAGAGGACGTCCTGGTCGGGATCCGGTCGTCGTCCGGCGGATGGGTCGTGGACTCCCTGCCGCGCGACGTCCGTGCGGCGCTGCCCTCGACGGTGCCGGACGACGGCGACACGCTGAGACTCCACACCGCACACCGGGTCGTGACGGTCGTCGGTGTGCCGGTGCGGAACGCCGCCGGGTCGTTCGTCGTCTGGGCCGCGCACGACGGTCGGGCCGGAGAGGAGACGGTGGCGCGGGTGGACCGGTCACTGGTCGTCGGCACGATCGTGGCGCTGCTCGCCTTCGCCGCGACGGCGTGGTTGCTGTCGACGCTCGCCCTGCGCCCGGTGGGGCGGATGCGCCGGATCGCCGAGCACCTCAGTGCCGGGAACGGTGGTGGACACCTGCCCGTCGGGGCGTCCGACGACGAACTCGCGGCACTGGCCCGGACCCTCAACACCTTCATCGACCGGCAGCGCGAGAACACCGAGCGTGAGCGGCGGATGGTCTCCGATGCGAGCCACGAACTCCGCACGCCGCTGGCGGCACTGACCGCGCGGCTCGAACTCGCGCACCGCTCGTCCGGCGATGCCGTGGCCCTCGAACGTGCGCTGCGCGCAGCCGAGAGCGATGCCGCCCGGTTGGTCGCGCTGGCGAACGCCCTGCTCGAACTCAGTCGACTGGGTGAAGGCGGCGCCGTTCCGTCGACTCCGGTCGCTGCGCTCGTCACGGAACTCATGGGATCGATCGACCGTGCTCGCGCCGTCTCGTCCCTCGGTCTGCGCGACATCGACTTCGCCGTCCGCCTGACTGCGCCGGACGAGCACTACGGGATCGAGCCCGCGGCGTTCGCCCGGGTCGTCGACAACCTCGTGGCGAACGCGATCGCAGCGGGGGAGGACGGCGGCGTGATCCGGGTCACACTCGAGCAGTCCGCCGACGGGCGGCTCGAGCTGCGCGTCGTCGATGACGGACCCGGCGTCAGGGACGACTTCCTCCCACAGGCCTTCGACCGCTTCACCCGGGCGGACAGTGCACGGCGTGCCGTCCTCGGCGGGAGCGGACTCGGGCTCTCCCTCGTACGAGGCATCGCCGAACGTGCCAACGGGACGGCGGACCTCCGCAACGTCCCCTCCGGGGGTGCCGTCGCCAGCGTCACGCTCCCCGCGTGCTGACCGTGTTCGCCGACCACATCGTCACTCGGACTCTCGAACGACCGAACGTCGCGGCTGAGGAGCGGGCCGGGCAGGCCAGGGGTGCGTTCTGCCAGGGGGTCAGACCCGGGCGGCGGTCCGGCCCGGTACCAGGCTGCCGTCGACCGCGTTGTGGGTCACGCCCGTCGAGCGGCCGTCGATCTGGTCGACCACGTCGTCGACGGACAGGCGCCCGATCAGGCCGAGCGGCTGTCGCCACGAGGTGATGCCGAGCAGCTCGGTGGCGAGTGGGGCGACCCCGTCGTAGCCCGTGACCGACAGGTCGTCCGGTGCTCGGAGGCCGCGGCGGCGCATCGACTCGAGCACGCCGACGGCCCAGCGGTCGCTCGGTGCCATGATCGCCGTGACACCGCCGGCCCGCAGGACCTGCTCGACGAACGAGTCGAGGTCCTCGGGGTCTGCTCCGTGGTCCTCGGAGCGGATCCGGAGCACGTCGGCGCCGCGCGCACGCAGCCGGCGCACCATCGCGTCGGTGCGTGCCGACTGCGTCAGTGACCCGGACGGTGTGACCGTCAGCACGGCGACGCGTCGGTGTCCGAGGTCGGCGACGTGGTCGGCGAGGCCGCGTCCACCGCCGCGTTCGTCGCAGTACGCGCTGCTCACCGCATCGTTCGTCTCGGGGCGCCCGGAGACCACGGTCGGGATGCGCCGGGCGAACGGCAGGACGTCGGCGATCGGCAGGGCGCCGCTGCAGACGATGAGCCCCTCGACGCGCAGGGAGACCAGGGTCTCCAACGCCCGGCGTTCCTCGCTGACCGGGAACGACCCCGCACCGGTGGCGGTGACGACGCGGTACCCGCGCGCCGCGGCCTGCAGCTGGAACGCGGTCAGCAGGTGCCCGTAGAAGGGGGTGGAGGCGTCGCGGACGAACACCCCGAGCGTGTGCGTGCGGTGTGCCGACATGCCGCGGGCGTTCGCGTTCGCGACGTAGCCGAGGTCGAGCGCGGCCCGCTTGACCCGTTCGGTCGTCGACGGAGCCACGCCGTACGCGCCGGCGAGGGCGCGGGAGACGACCGACTTCGACACACCGGCCAGGGCGGCGACGTCGTGGATGGTCGGGACGGCGGGGTGTCCGGTCACCGCGGGCGCCGTTGTCTGGAGGACTGCACGAGTGTCACGGTAGCCGGAGGGACGCCCGGACCGGGCGACGGTGGTGGTGAACAGTTGGTCACGCCGACCGCCCGGCGCGGGCAGCGGGCGGTCGGCGTGGGTGCCGGGCTAGCGCTTCGTCGCCGGGCGACGGAGCGTCAGGCGGTACTCCTTCGTCGTGGTGCCGTCCTGGGCGGTGACCGTGATGCGTGCCGTCCGGCCGGACACGTGCACTGCGGCGGCCGCGTTCGGGTTCGTCGTGTGCACGTGGACGTCGGCGACGCGCAGCGTCCGGACCGGAGCGGTCACGGTCGCACCGTGCGACGAGGCAGCGGCAGGCAGGTGGACACGCACGCCGGCGACCGTGATCGAGGACACGGTGGGGTCGTTCGACACCAGGAAACGCTCGCGCAGGGCCGCAGCCTCGTGCTTGGTCACGCCGATCGTGTCGGTCAGGTACGAGCCCATGCCGCCGTACTCGGTCGCGATGTCCTGCTCGAAGGTGCCCTGCAGCAGCTGCGGGGTCGCCCAGGTCACCCCGAGCTGCGTGTTCGAGAGCAGGTAGTCGTGCAGGATGTCCGCGCTGTCGACGCCGAGGACCCGGTCGAGCAGGTCCACGACGGTGCCGGTGCGGTCCATGCCGTGTGAGCAGTGGATGAGGACCGTGCCGCTGGTGTGCGTGGCGAGGATCCGCAGCACGCGGCGGTACGCGGTGATCATCGACCCGGGTGTCGCCTGGTCGACCCGGCCCTTGTCGACCAGGTCGTGGTACATCGCGGTGTCGTCGCTGTAGTCGCCGTCCGCGCCGAACATCGAGATGTCGACGTGGCGTGCACCCGGGATCGCGACGTCCGGCTTCGCGGCGATCTGGGACGGGGTGCGCAGGTCGACGACGAGGTCGACGTGGTACTCGTCGGCCAGGGTCGTGGCCCCGGCGGCGGTGATCTTGTCGAGAGACTCGGAGCGGATCAGGCGCGGGGCGTTCACGGTCTGCCCCGACCGTCCGTGGACCGCGGCGAGTTCACGGCCGTTGACCAGCCCGGGGACGTCGGTGATCGGGTGGTCGGCGGCGGTGAGCGCCGGCTGCAGGGCGTCGTCGGCGTGGGCTGCCGTGACGGAGAACGCGGCGGAGGCGACGACGGCCAAGCCGGCGAGGGCGGTCGCTGCGACGCGGGTGGTGCGCGGCGAACGGGTGCGTGGGGAGTGGGTGAGTGGGGAGCGGCGGAGCGGGGACACGGGGCAACCTCGATCTGATCAGGACCCGGGGGTCGGGGGGAGCCGGACGTGGTGGCGTCCGGCTCCCCGCAGGATCGCGGCGCGGGTCGTCGGCGGTGTGGCGGCGAGGTGGCCGGGGCGTGTCCGGGTCATGAGGCAGCGCTCAGTCGCCCACCCAGCGGCTCAGGACGCCGGGGCCAGCCGGTACCGGAACAGCTCGGTGAGGACCTGCCGGGCGGGCGTGTAGAGCAGCACCGTCGAACCCGTAGTGCTCGTCGTGCTGCTCGAGATGATCCCGTACAACCGGTTCGTGGCGCTCATCACCGGTCCGCCGGCGTCGCCCGGCTCGATGCCAGCGCCGGCGCTGGCGGCGGCGAGGTGCTGCACGCCGGGATGGCTCCCTGCCGGCACGCGTGTGGCCGTCCAGGAGCAGTGCAGCCCGCTCGCCGCCCCGCTGGTGCAGAAGGGATCGGCATCTGGCTTGCCGATGCCGGTGACGGCGGCGCGTACCAGGCCCCCGTCCACCCGGTTGAACACACGACCCGATGCCCGGGGTGTCCAGGTCGCGACCGATCGGTCGCACGACCCGGTCGCCGTCCGCG
Organism: Curtobacterium sp. MCLR17_045; assembly: GCF_003234405.1. Classification (NCBI taxonomy): domain Bacteria; kingdom Bacillati; phylum Actinomycetota; class Actinomycetes; order Micrococcales; family Microbacteriaceae; genus Curtobacterium; species Curtobacterium sp. MCLR17_045. The sequence goes on along the minus strand of NZ_QKTB01000011.1, from coordinate 29,872 downwards.
CCCGGGTGCACGCCAGGGGCGGGACGACGGCGAGTTCGAGGTCCGAGTCCGCGGACTGCCAGACCACGTTGCCGACGGTCGCGCCGGCGAGCTGCACGGGTGCCTGCAGCGGCGCGCAGTGCTTCGCGAGCACCACCCAACGGGTCGCTCGCTGGTACTGCTTGCGCTGGCTCCGGAAGCCCTTGGCGGACAGCACGGCACCGACCGTGCAGGACCCGCCGGGGACACCGACCTCGGTGCCGGCGATGATCGGCGCTGCGACCCGGTCGGGGTTGTTCGTGGTGGCCGAGGCCGACGGAGCCCCGGTGAGGGTGGCCCCGACGACGGCGGCAAGTGACACCGCGACGGCCAGGGAGCGGACGAGCGCCGGTTGCGCGTGGCGGGTCACGGGTCAGCCGAGCGTGCGGGTGCCGTTGACGCGTCCGATCACCGACAGGGTGTCCGGGTCGCTGAGACGGGCGTGCCAGTGCAGTGTCGTGGTGCCGCGCGGCAGGTCCGGGAACGCTGCGGTGAAGCGGTAGTGGCCGCTGGCGCTGACGACGTCGTCGCCCGAGGTGACCTCGGCGATGTGCTTGTTGAACAGGCCCCGCGGCTTGCCCGGTGCGTCGTAGTAGACGATGACCAGGGTCCCGGGCTTCCCGGTCCCGGCGAAGGTGATGCCGGTGAAGCTCTTCCGGTCGGGCCCGCCGTGGGTCTTCGCGGTGAACGCCACGGCCGCAGCCCGGGTCGAGGTGGGTGTGGCGTGCGCCGTGTGGGAGATCGTGGCGGCTCCGGCCTGCGCGGGGACCAGGACGCCGGCGGCGAGCGCACCGCCGAGGGTGACGCACGTCGCGAGCACGGTCAGTCGGCGGACCGACGGGGAGCGGTGGGTGGACGGGGTCGAACGCATGGGGACTCCTCGCTTCGTGGGGGGACGGGCCAGGGTGGCCCGGTGTGCGTGAACGCTAACAACGCGCCAGACGATCGTCTAGCGAAATCCTGAAGCTGAGGGGATCAGAGGCATTGCGCCCGGTGGGACCGCTGCCGACTCCTGGTCAGACGTTCGTATGATGAACCAAGACCCGACCGAGGAGTGCGATGAACCAGCGGCAGCAGGCGAAGACCCGGACCCGCGAGCAGATCATCGAGGCTGCGGCGGCGGTGTTCGCGAGCCACGGCTACGCGGGGACCTCGTTCGCACGGGTCGCCGCCGCGATGGACCGCCCGAAGTCGGCGATCGGCTACCACGTGTTCTCGTCCAAGCACGAACTCGCCTTCGCGGTCATCGAGCGGCAGCAGGCGCGCTGGGCGGCGATCGACTCGCTGATCCGGCAGCCTGAGGGGCTCGAACACCTGCTCGTCATGCTCACGTCCGCCTGTTCCGACGCCATACGGTGTCCGGTGGCTGCCGGGGCGATCCGCCTGAGTCACGAACTCCGCGGTGCGGGGGAGGTGATTCCACGGGTCTTCACGTGGGACGACTACGTCCGTCGGCACCTGTCGGCTTCGAGCGGTGGCACCGGACCGGCCACCGACCCCGAGTGGGCACGTGCGGCGGACCTCGTGCTGACGTCGACCTTCGGGGTGATGTGGGCCCGGACGAGCGCCCGGCTGACGCGGGACACCGAGGGGCAGCTCCGGGACCTGTGGGCGGCGCTGTTCACCGGGCTCGGTCTGCCGGGTGTGCACGCGTTGCTCGAGCAGGTGGAGCCCGTGCGCGTGGGCGGGCACCCGGCCGAGCCCGAGGACTGACCCCGGCGGGCGTGGCATCCCTGCCGTCCCGCCGGGGTGCCCGGCCTACTTCTTCTGCTCGGAGCCGTCCGGGTTCACGACGTACCAGACGCCCTTGTCGCCCTGACCCGTCACGTCACCGGCCTTCTTGTCCCCGATGAAGGTGTAGATCGGTCGGCCGTCGATCGTGATCTGCCGTCCGCCGTCCACGCCCGTGATGGTGCCGACCTTGCCGGTGATGCCGGACACCTTCGGTGTCGTGGTCGTCGCCTCGATCGCGGGCCACGCGGTCGCGCAGCCACCGGTGCAGGTGCTCTTCCCGGAGTCCTTGACGTCGGCGTCGAAGTAGTAGGCGGTCATGCCCTTGCCGTCGACGACGACCTTGCCGAGTGTCGTCGCGGCGACGGTCACGTCGACCGACGGTGACGAGTCGGTCGTCGCGGGAGCGTCGCCCTGCGCGGCTGGGGACGGAGAGGGTGATGGCGCTGCGGATCCGGCCGTGGAGCAGCCGGCGAGGCCGAAGGTCAGGAGCAGTGCGGCCCCGAGTGCGATGGACGCGGGTCGGGATGACGGGGTGCGGTGGGGTGTCGACACGGGGGCTCCTCGAGGTCAGGTCTCGCCGCTGACTGCTGGCCAGACGTTCGTCTAGCGAACGTAACCGCAGGACGGGACGGGAGCCAGCATCCTGCGCGCCCTCTCATCGTGCCGGCCGTGGATCGGTGGTCAGTGCTCGGTGTGCTCGACGAGGTGAACGCCCTCGACGCGGCCGAGGACGTCCAGTGACGTGGGGTCGATCAGGCGGGCGCTCCAGGACGCCCGGTCGGCTCCACGGGGCAGCTCGGGCAGCGCCGCCGTGAAGGCGAACCGGCCGGTCGAGCCGACGGCGCTGCTGCCCGGCTCGATCTCCGCGACGCGCTCGTTCCCGGAGTCGTCCCCGGGGCTGCCGTAGTGGACGACGACGACGGCACCGGGGGTGCCCAGTCCGGCGAACCGCACCCTGACGACTCCGCTGGTGCCGACCGTCCGTGGTGGGCGGATCGCGAACCGGTGTGCGCCACTCGTCACGGTCGGTGCCCCGAGTGCGGCGCCGAGTGCGCCGGATGCGCCGAGGCCGATCGTCTCGGGGCCCGGCGTGGTCGGTGACGGCGCGGGCAGGGCGATGGCGACGGCGAGCGCAGCGATCCCCACGGCGAGGATGATCGGAGACGCCCGGACCCGATCGGTGCTCCGCGGCATGGTCGGCCCTTCGTGGACGGTGTGCGGCGGCTGCCGCCACCGCACACGCTACCGGTTCGCCAGACGATCGTCTGCGCTGGTCGAGGTGCCGACGCGGACACCGGTCCATGGGGAGCGGTACTGTTCCCCTTCGTGAGTGTTCGTCGCCGAGCTTCCCGTGTCGTCTCCATCGGGGTGGTCGCAGCCCTGGCAGCGTCGTTGACCGGGTGTGGCGAGGGAGCCGGCGTCGACAGCGACTACGCGAAGATCTGCCGCGACAACGCGACCGAGAAGCGGTTGCCGGACGACGACTGCAACAACCACGGCGGGCACGCCGGCTGGTACTTCCTGCCGCTCTTCGCCAACCGTGCCACGAGGGTCCCCGGCGTGGGGGACGCGGTCTCCGGCGGCACGAGCGCCCTGCCCGCCGGGAAGACCGCGAAGGCCGGCCTCTCGTCCGGTGGGAGCTCCGTCACCAAGGGCGGCTTCGGCGGAGCCGGCGGTCACGGTGGGTTCGGCGGCTGATGGAGCGCATCGAGTTCCCCGAGCGTCCGGACTGGCGGCGCCGGATCCAGCAGACCGGGTTGATCTACTCGCGGTCCGTCCGCGACGACGGCACGCCCGTCGAGTACTGGAACGACACCGCCGCGTACGTCTTCACGCTGCCGGAGGTCGAGGCGCTCGAGCGGCAGACCGAGGAACTGCACCGGATGTGCCTCGAAGCCGCCCGGTACCTCGCCACCGGCGCCCTCGGCACGCTGGGCCTGACGCGAGCCGGGTTCGACCTCGCCTCGTGGTCGCTCGAGCACGATGAGCCCGACTTGTACGCGCGGTTCGACCTGGCGTACGCCGGAGACGGTTCACCCGCCAAGATGCTCGAGTACAACGGGGACACCCCGACCGGGTTGATCGAGGCATCGGTCACGCAGTGGCACTGGATGCAGGACCGGCTCACCACCGGCGAACTGTCCGCCGAGACCGACCAGTGGAACGGCATCCACGAGGCGATGGTGGCGCGCTGGCGGACACTGCTGCACGAATCCCTGCGCGCCGAGGACGGTGGCCGACTGTTCGTGGCGCACTCCGACCTCGACACGGCGGGCGAGGACTGGGACACCGTGGCCTACATGCGCGACCTGGCGGGGGAGGCCGGGTGGGAGCACACCGGCATCGAGATGAAGGACATCGGCTGGCACCCGACGGCCCGCCAGTTCGTCGGCGACCAGGAGCCGGCCGGTTCATCGCGGAGCGTGTTCACGCTGCCCGGGGACGAGCCGGGGACCCAGTACCCGGTGATCCGCAACCTCTTCAAGCTGTACCCGTGGGAGGACCTCGTCTCCGGGGACGACCGGGCGCAGGGCGACGAGGAGTTCGGCGCCTTCCTGGTCAGCGACCGCGGGCGGCTCGGCCGCTGGTACGAGCCGGCGTGGAAGATGTTCCTGTCGAACAAGCTGCTGCTCGTCGCGCTCTGGCGATTGTTCCCTGGCCACCCGAACCTGCTGCCGGCCTTCGCGGACGGTCCGAACGGCATGCGCGACTTCGTCGTGAAGCCCGTGTTCGGGCGCGAGGGCGACGGCATCGCGGTGCACCGAGCCGACGGTTCGGTCACGACGAACGGTCGCGAGTACCGGCGCCCCGGCACCGGGGCCGAACGGGTGTGGCAGCAGTACCACGAGCTCCCGGACTTCCCGGGGTCGAACGGACACAACCACCCGGTGCTCGGGTCGTGGGTCGTGGGCGGCGAGTCCTTCGGAGTCGGCATCCGCGAGTCCGACGGGCCGATCACGGACTACTGGTGCCGGTTCGCCCCGAACATCATCGCGGCCTGACGTCGGTCAGTTGACGATCTCGCCGCGTTCCTCGGGCGGGAGCGCGACGAGTCGTTCGCGCCACTGGCGCAACGCCTCCGGGGTGAGCCGTGTCCACCCGGTCTCCTCGCCGACCACACGGAGCGGGAGGGCACTGCGGTACGACCGGGTCGGGTTGCCGGGGAACTTCTTGTCGGTCACGTTCGGGTCGTCCTCGAACGGACCGGTCGGCTCGACGCGGTACACACGCGGCTCACGATCGCCGGGCACGAGCTCGGCCGCGAGTTCGGCCGCGAGCCCGGCTCCGTCGCGGGTCGCCGTGAAGTACACGTGGTTCATCACGACGTCGGGGCGGTAGTTCGAGCGGAAACCGGGGGAGAGGAACTCCCCGGGTCGCAGGGCCGCCACGGTGCCGTGCCAGAACGGACCGGTCTCGTCTGCTGCTGCCATGGCGTCAGCCTACGAACGGCTCAGCGCCCGCGTCCGACCAGCGCGCGCCACCGCGGCTGTTCCGAGACGACGACGGCGACGCACAGCGCGGTGACGACGATCGCGACCGCCGTCGGCCACAGGACCCAGGCTGCAGCGACGGCCCCGACGAGGTGCGCGAGGACCGACGCGATGGTGACCGCTCCCGGTGCCGCGACCGGCGGATCGCCTCCGGGGCGGTCACCCGGGGTCCCGAACACCGCCGGCGGCACGACGAGGACCAGGACGGCGGTGATCGCGAGCACCGGCGAGTGGGGCCAGAGCGCCCACGGCACGCCCACCCACGCGACGAGCTCCGCCAGGAACCGGAGGCCGCCACGGAGCGGGTCGTGACCGACGGGCCTCGGCGGGCGCGCCGCCGTGGTGACGGTCACCGTGTCGTCGCGGCACGGAAGCCGCGATCCAGGAAGTCGACCATCCACGCTGCACTCGCATCGACGTCGGTGTCCATCTGGAACCCGCCGGACGCCTCGATCGTGGCGAACCCGTGCAGGACGCTGCGGAGCACCCGGAGCGCGTGGACCTCGTCGGCCGGGTCGAGCGGGTAGTCGCGGAGCGCCGCGGCGAAGGACGCCAGGGTGCGGCCGAGTGCGACCGCCAGGGGGTCATCGGCACCGGTCGGCCGGACGCCGACGGCTGCCTGGTACCGCGCCGGGTGCTCCTGGACGCTCCGGCGCACGGTCTGCACCGCCGCCTCGAGCGCACTCCGACCGCTGCGCCCCTGCATGGCGTCGCGGAGCGCGTCACCGAGCTCGTTCGCGCCGAGGATCGCGATCCTGCGGGTGAGGTCGCCGAGTCCGTCGACGTGCTTGTACAGCGACGGTGCCTTCACCCCGAGGCGGTCGGCGACGAGGCTCATGCTCAGCTGGGCCAGACCGATCTCGTCGGCCAGCGTCGCCGCGGCCTCGGTGACGGTCGCCGGGTCGAGCCCCGCCCTAGGCAACGGGACCTGCGACGGGCAGCGTGCGGGCGAGGAACGGCAGCAGCAGGGCGAGGAGCGCCGCCGGCGTCTCGGTGTGGGGGTAATGGCCGGCGCCGTCGATCACGGCGAGTTCGCCGAGGCCGTCCGGCAGGTCGGCGAGGATCCGCTCGCCCTCGGCGCGGGGCACGGCCCAGTCCGGATCGGCGCTGCCCTCGACGACCAGCACGGGGCACCGGACGGCACCCAGCTGCTCGCCGGCGTCGGCGGGCGACGTGCGGGTCATGGCGCGGAGGGCCGCCATCCGCTCCGGTCGCCGCAGGGTCGTCTCGATCCGGCTGCGCTCCGTCGCCCAGTCGGAGGGCTTGGCGGGGACCGCGATGTCGAGGTACGCGAGCCAGCCGGGCAGGCTGCCGCTCGTCATGACCCGCGCGAGCTGGACGGTGCCGGCGCGGTGTCGGCGGTTGCGCAGGAGTCCGCCCACGTCGACGGACTGCTTGCGCGTGAACGGCGCCAGCTCGACGATGCCCGCGAGCAGGTCCGGTGCGGTCGCCGCGGCGATCGTCGCCGCGCCCCCGCTGATGGACTGCCCGACGACCACGGCCGGGCCACCGAGGTGGCGGGCCACGGCGACGAGGTCACGTGCGATGTCGGTGCGCTGGTAGCCGTCCCACCCGGTGCTCGAGTCGCCGCAGCCGCGGAGGTCGACGTTCGCCACCCGGTAGCCGGCCGCGACGAGCTCCGGTACGACGAAACGGTAGGAGTGCCGGCTGTCGCCCATGCCGTGGGCGAGGACCACGAGCGGCCCTGTTCCGGAGAGGTCGTAGGCGATCGTGCCGCCCTCGGTGTCCAGGTGTTCGAGCATGACGTGGCTCCTTCGGCTACGGGTAGTAACTCAAAGGCTAATACCCGTAGCCGACGGTGGCAAGGGGCAGTCGTCACACATCCAGGTTGAGCGTCGTCGACAGCTCGGGGAACGCCTGCGCCTGCTCGACGAGCTGTTGTCCCTTCTGCACGATCCCCGCCACGCTGTCCGCGCCGGCGGCGAACCGCAGCGGCGGCTCGGGCATCGCGATCAGCGTCAGCAGCACCTGCGCGAGCTTCGCGGGGTCGCCGGACTGGTTGCCCCGCATGCCGCGGAAGAACTCCTTCGACCCGGCCGAGAGCGGGGCGTAGTCGTCGATCGCGACGTCGCCCCAGAAGGTCGAGTCGCCCTCGGCCAGCAGGTCGGTGCGGAAGAAGCCGGGCTCGACCACGGTGGTGTGGATGCCGAAGGGCGCCACCTCGTCGTGCAGGGCCTCCATCCAGCCCTCGAGCGCGAACTTCGACGCCGAGTAGGCGCTCCCGCCGGCGCCGGCGACGATGCCAGCGGTGGAGCTGATGCTGACGACGTGCCCGGAGCGCTGCCGTCGCATGACCGGGAGCACCGCACGCGTCACCGCGAGCGCTCCGAAGAAGTTCGTCTCCATCTGCGCGCGGAACTGCTCGGTCGAGATCTCCTCGAAGTACCCGGCCTGGAAGCTCCCGGCGTTGTTCACCAGGACGTCGACGCCGCCGAAGCGGTGGGTCGCGGCGTCGACTGCTGCTCGGACCGACTCGGGGTCGGTCACGTCGAGCGCGACGGCGAGCAGGCGCTCGTGGTCGCCGAGGACGGCGCGGACCCGCTCGGGGTCGCGTCCGGTCGCCACGACCCGGTGCCCGGCGTCGAGGGCGGTCCGGGCGAAGTCGGTGCCCATCCCGCGGGTCGTGCCGGTGATGAGGAAGGTGCTGGTTCCGGTCATGGGGTGTGGTTCCTGTTCGGTGGAAGGGACGCGAGGCGAGGCAGGGACGCGAGGCGAGGCAGGGACGCGGGAAGGGGCGGACGCCCGTCAGCCGCGCACTCGGATGGTGGCGGCGCCGGACGGCAGGTCGCGCACCGCTCCGAAGTCGTCGACGGTGCCGATCGGCACGATCCCCGGGAAGCTGCCGACGTCCGTGTAGTACAGGACGATCGACTGGTCGGGCACGTAGTACGCGATGGTGCCCGCCGGCGCATCGCTCGTACTCGGGGCGCCGGTGGTGTCGAGCGGCGCGGGGAGCCGGGCGATCTGCTCCTGCCCGCCGTAGTCGGCGAAGGTCAGCGTCGCCGGCAGCCGGGCGGCCAGCGCGCGCGCCGTCGCGCTGTCCGTCAACCGGCCGGTCAGGGTCTCGCCGTCGAGCTCGATGGTGATGTGCACGGGGTCGGCCTCCGTCGGGGTGGTGATCGTGGGAGCTGCAGTCGCAGTCGCGGCCGCCGATGCCGGCGCCGACGCAGGCGGCTCCGCGCGGTCGACGCCGCTGCACCCGGCGAGCGCCCCCACCACCAGCGCGACGACCGGAGCCAGCGCGAGCGGGCCCAGCGCGAGGTGCGGACCCGCGGCGGGACGGCGTCTGGTGCGGACGGGCATCGGGGCTCCCTCTGTTCGTGGACACCACCATCGAAGCCCCACCACCACCCGCCCAGTGAGGCTCCGGCGAAACGGGGTCCAGCCGAACCTCCCTGTCCGCCGGACCATGCCCCTACCGTCGGTCCGTGACCACGACGACCTCCGACCTCCCCACGACCGACCGGGCCAGCGACGGCCGACTGCCCTGGTTCCCGCTCGCCCTGCTCGCCGCGATCGGGTTCCTCCTGGTCGCCATGGAGACGATGCCGGCCGGGCTGCTGCCCGCGATCGCCGATGGCATGGGCACGAGCGAGGGCACGGTCGGCCTGTTCGTCAGCGCGTGCGCGATGGGGACGGTCATCGCCACGGTCCCGGCGATCGCCCTGACCCGCGGGTTCCGCCGCAAGCCGCTCATCGTCGCCGCCATCGCCGTGCTCCTCGTCGCGAACACCCTGACCGCGTTCGCGCCGAACGTCGCGGTCGCGCTGGTCACCCGGTTCGTCGCCGGCGCGATGTCGGGGACGATCTGGGGCATGTTCGCCACCTACGCCCGGCGGATCAGCCCGGCCCGCTTCGCCGGGGTGTCGCTCGCGATCGTCTCGACGGGCGCGCCGGTGGGGTTCGCGCTGGGCACCCCGCTCGGGTCCTTCATCGGCAACGCCCTGGGCTGGCGGTCGTCGTTCATCGGGCTGAGCCTGGTCGGCGTGGTGGTCCTGGCGCTGATCGCGCTGTTCGTGCCGGATGCCCCGGGGCAGACGAGCGCCGCGAAGATGTCCGTCGTGCAGGTGTTCCGGATCCGCGGCATCGCGGTCATCCTCGCGGTGATCGCGACGTGGATGGTGGCGCACAACACGATCTACACGTACATCTCACCGTACCTGCGGGCGACCGGTACCGACCTGAGCGCCGGGCTGGTGCTGCTGGTCTACGGGATCGCCGCGATCCTCGGCGTCGTCGTGACGGGCGCGCTGCTCGACCGGCACCCCCGACCCCTGCTGCACGGCAGCGTCGGCCTGTTCGTCCTGGCCGGGGTGGTGCTGCTCGTCGGCCACACGTCGCCGGTCGCGGTCCTGGTGGCCGCGGGCCTGTGGGGCATCGGCTTCGGCGGTTCCTCCACGCAGCTGCAGGCCGCCCTGACGACCGCCGGCGGCGAGGACGCCGACGTCGCGAGCGCGTTCCTGCCGGTCGCGTTCAACATCGCGATCTTCGCGGCCGGCCTGTTCGGCGCCGCGCTGCTGACGGCCTCCGACGGGCTGGTGCTCGCCGTGGTCATGATCGTGTTCGGGGCGGTCGCGGCGCTCCTCACCGTCATCGGCCGCGGATCGGCGTTCCCCGCGAAGCTCTGACGCGATCGACGACGGCGACCACGGGCTGCGATCATGTCCGGGTGCAGCACGACGAGGACCACCCCCGCCCGGACGTCACGACCGTCGAGATCATCGGCGGCCCGGAGCCGGTCACCGTGACCCTGCACCCCGCCGACAGCGGGTGGGCTGCGGTCTTCGCGGACCACCGGCGACGCATCCTGGAGGCCCTCCCCGGTTCCGGCGCGGACGCTCCGGTCGTCGAGCACATCGGCTCCACGGCCGTCCCCGGCCTGGCAGCGAAACCCATCGTCGACATCGTGGTCGTCGTCGCCGACATCACCGCCGAGGCCACGTACCTCGACCAGCTCCTCGCCGCCGGGTACGAGCTGCGCGTCCGCGAGCCGGGCCACCGCCTGGTCCGGACGCCGGCCCGCGACGTCCACGTGCACGTCTACGAGCGGGGTGCGACGGCGGTCGACGAGTACCTGCTCCTCCGTGACCACCTGCGCGCCGACGCCGACGACCGGGCGCTGTACGAACGGACGAAGCGGGAGCTGCTCGACCGGAGCTGGGACGACATGAACGCTTACGCCGAGGCGAAGACGGCCGTCATCACCGCGATCAAGGAGCGGGCACGACGGAGCCGCGCGTCCTGAGACGCGCGGCTCCGGGGTCGAGCCTCAGCTCGTCGGGACGACGTCCCAGTGCTCGCGGATCAGGTTGTGGTCGACCCGGAACAGGTCGGCCGCGCCGAACGGTGCGTCGGCCTTCGCTCCGACCGGCTTCGAGAACGTCCACACCAGGTCGCCGTCGGCGAGCGAGATGACAGACTCCTGCTTCGGCAGGCTCTGCGCGGCGCTGCCGGCGAAGAACTGCTTGAGCGCGGCCGTGCCGTTCGCGGCGACCGAGTTGTGCTGCAGGTACGCCGGGTCGAACTTCTCGTCGAGGACGGACACGTCGTGGTCGCGGAACAGCCGGTTGTACGCGGTCACGGCGAGCACCCGGTTGTGCTCCTCCTGCCGCTCGGTCAGGTGACGGTCACGCTTCGCGGCCGGGTACAGGTCGCTGAACATGCTGTTCGTGTTGCCGCTGGCCGGGGTCCCCGTCGGCACCGTCTGACGGAGTGCCCACCACTCGCTGATGCGCCCGTCGCGCATGCGGAACAGGTCGACGGCGGCGTCACCGGTGCGTTCGTCCTTCGGCTTCGCGGTGATCTGCCAGTGCACGGCCACCAGGTCCGCGTCACCGGCGATGTGCTTGATCACGGCGTGGGCGCCGGGCACCCGGGAGCGGTCGGCGGTGAACTCGGCGAGCAACGCGGACGGACCCGAGGCGCTCGTCGCACCGTGCGCGACGGCACCGGTCGCGACGGCGGTCCGCGCAGCCGCTCGGGCCTTCGCGGACGCGGGGGACCGGAACGCGCACCGGAACAGGTGCCGGACCGTGGCCTCGTTGCGCTGCTCGGCGCGACGGTCGAGCCGCGAGACCGCCGTGCCACCCGAGGTCGTCCGCGCCGCACGGTTCACCGTGTGGTGCGAGGAGGTGGAGGTGTCGGAGGTGGAGGTGTGGAGGGGTGCCGCCACGGCCGGACCGGCCACGAGCGACACGGCGATGGCGACCGGAGCTGCCACCGCACACGCCTTGGCGATGATGGGGAGAAGTGATGTCGTCTGCACGGCAGAACGATGGAACCGGTCCCTGGGGGCCGCCGTGCGCCCTGGAGCCGCCGCGCGCTGCGACCGTGACCGGCTTCTCAGTCCCGGTGCGCGCCTCCAGGGTGGCCTGTGCACGCGCTGCCAGGGTGACCCGTTCCCGCTGGTGATCGACGGTCCGGACCTGTGGGACGGCTCACGCGCACTGTCAGCCGATCCCTACGCTCCGGGCTCCTCGATGGCCAGACGGAGCTCGGCGAGCACGGGCAGCGCGGCGCGCAGCGCGTCGACCCCGTCCGGGCCCAGGCGTTCGAGCGCGCCGACCAGGACGTGCTCGGCCGAGGCGTCGTAGACCCGGAGCCGCTCGGACGCGAGCTCGGTCAGGGCGATCTCGGTGCTGCGGCCGTCGCCGGTGGCGAGCCGCCGGTGGACGAGCCCGCCGCGTTCCATCGCGGTCACGAGGTTGCTGACCGTGGAGCGGGCGAGGCCGAGGGACCGGCCGAGCGCCGTCGGCGTGAGCCATCCGGCCTCGTCGAGTCGTCGCAGGACCTCGATCTGGGCGTCAGGCAGTTCCGGCAGTGCACCGTCACGGCGTGATGCGTTCAGCAGGGTGCGGCGGAACGGGCCGACCTGGTCGCTGAGCCGCCGGGCGATGTCCCGGAGTCCTGCGGTGTCGTGCTCGCTGCCCATGTCCTCAGCTTAGGTCCTCGAAAAAGGTTTGGAACAAAACTATGTTTGGCGCAGGATGGGTGCATGACGATCACCACCTCAGTCGCACAGCCCGTCCCGTCGCAGGACCTCTCCGGCATCGTCGGACACCGGTTCATCTACACGTACGCCAATGGCTGGCAGTACGAGATGTACGTCAAGAACGCCACCACCATCGACTACCGCATCCACTCCGGCATGGTCGGCGGGCGCTGGGTCAAGGACCAGCAGGTCGACCTCGTGGTGCTCACCGCCGGCGTCTACAAGGTGTCGTGGAACGAGCCGACCGGCACGAGCGTCGTCGTGACCGTGGTGCCGGGGGAGCGCGTGCTGCACGGCACGATCTTCTTCCCGCACTGGGTCGAGGAGGACGGCAGCAAGACCGTGCTGTTCCAGAACGACCACCTGGACCGGATGCGCGAGTACCGCGACGCCGGCCCCACCTACCCGATCTACGTCGTCCCCGAGTTCGCCCACATCACCCTGTTCGAGTTCGTCGGCCAGGACGACGAGACCGTCGTCGACACTGCGCCCGCCGACCTGCCGGCCGGGTTCGCCGACCGGAGCAACTGAGCATGACCGCGGAACGCCCGCTGGAGCGTGCCCTGACGAGCATCCGGCTCGAGCACCGGGGCGGGGCGCTCCGGGGGTGGGAGTACCGCCCGGCGTCGGCGTCGGCGTCGGCGTCGGCACCGTCGGCACCCTCGGCTGCCGGTGGCTCGGTGCTGTTCGTGCACGGGTTCGGTGACTCGTCGATCGGTCCGCGCCAGCTCTTCGTGCAGGCCGCGACCGCCCTGACCGACACCGGTCTGACGGTCCGCTCCTACGACCGTCTCGGGCACGGCACGAGCGACGGACGGTTCGCGGACATCTCGATCGGCGACGAGGTCGAGCAGGTCGTCACGATGATCCGGGCGTTCTCGGACGACCAGGGGGCACCGATCGACGTCGTCGCCCACAGCCTGGGCGCCGTCGAGTCGGCGATGGCGGCGGCGAGGGTCCCCGACCTGGTCCGGAGCCTGACCCTGTGGTCGCCGGCCGGGGTCGTGGTCGACGACATCGCCGTGCACGACACCATCCAGGGGCAGCCGCTCGCACCCGTCCGTGACCGCGGCTGGTTCGACTTCGGTGGGACCGCCCTCGGGCGCGGGTTCGTCGACGAGGTCCGGGACGGACTCGACGTCTACGCCCAGGCACGCGGGTACGACGGGCCGGTCGACGTGCTGCACGGCACCGCCGACGAGATCGTCCCGGTCGAGTACGGCCGGCGCTACGGCGAACTGCTCAGCGGGGCGACGTTCACCGCGGTCGAGGGTGCGGACCACGTCTGGTCGTCGGTCCCGTGGCGCGAGCAGCTCGTCGACCGCCTGCTCGACCGCGTCAGGGAGCGGTCCGGGCGATGAGGTCCTGCACCCGCGCGCGCACGTCGTCGCGGATCGGCCGGACGGCGTCCAGGTCGAGCCCCGCGGGGTCGGTGAGCTCCCAGTCCTCGTAGCGCTTGCCCGGGAACACCGGGCAGGCATCGCCGCACCCCATCGTGATGACGACGTCGGCGGCGCGGACGGCATCGGTGCTGAGCAGGGCGGGCTGCTCGTTCCGGATGTCGATGCCCTCCTCGAGCATCGCCGCGACGACCACGGGGTTGAGCTGGTCGGCCGGTTCGGAGCCGGCGCTCCGGACGTCGACGCGGCCACCCGCCAGGTGCTGCAGGAAGCCGGCGGCCATCTGGGAGCGGCCGGCGTTGTGGACGCAGACGAACAGGACGGTGGGCATATGGGGTGCTCCGATCAGAGGACGACGGCGCCGAGCAGGCCGGCTCCGATGACGACGGCCCACGGGGGAGCGGACCAGCGGGTGAGGGCGGTGAAGGCGGCCACGGCGAGCGCCAGTGCGGGTGCTGAGCGGACCCCCTCGGTGATGACCGGGTCCCAGAGTGCCGCGGCGAGGAGCCCGACGACCCCCGCGTTCACGCCGGCCAGCACGCGCCGGGCCCACGGCAGGGCGCGGAGCACGTGCCAGAACGGCAGCGCACCGATGACCAGGAGTGCCGCCGGCAGGAAGATCGCGACGAGTGCCACCGCCGCGCCGACGAGCCCGCTCGGACTGCCGTCGGCGACGGCGCCGAGGTACGCGGCGAAGGTGAACAGCGGCCCGGGCACGGCCTGTGCGGCGCCGTACCCGGCCAGGAAGTCCGCGTGGCCCACCAGGTGCGTGGCCACGGTCTGTGACTCGAGCAACGGCAGGACGACGTGGCCGCCGCCGAAGACGAGCGAGCCCGCCTGCGCGAAGACCCCGAACAGGCGAACGGCCCCGGTGCCGCTCGCGGCGACGGGTGCCGCGACGAGCAGGGCGGCGAACGCGACGAGCGCCGACACGGCGACCCAGCGGGGGAGGCGCACGGCGACGTCGGCGTCGGCGACGTCCTCGGGCGGAGCGACGACGCCGCGGAGCCACACCGCGCCGACCACACCGCACACCGCGATGACCGCGACCTGCGCTGCCGGGCCGGGGACGAGCAGCACCACGATCGCGGCGGCGGCCGCGATGGTCGCCCGACGGCGGTCCGGTGTGAGCGAGCGCGCCATGCCGAGCACCGCCTGCGCCACCACCGCGGCGGCGGCTGCCTGCAGCCCGAGCAGCCACCCGGCGCCGGCCAGGTCGGGCGTGCCGGAGACCAGCAGGGCGAACGCGACGAGCAGCACCGCGGACGGCAGGGTGAACCCGCACCACGCCGCGAGGAGCCCGAGCAGTCCGGCGCGCTGCAGCCCGAGGGCCATCCCGACCTGGCTCGACGCCGGTCCGGGCAGGAACTGGCACAGCGCGACGAGGTCTGCGTAGGCGTCGTCCCGCAGCCAGCGGCGACGCACCACGAAGGTTTCACGGAAGTACCCGAGGTGTGCGACCGGCCCGCCGAACGAGGTCAGCCCGAGCCGCAGGAACACCAGGAACACCGATGCCGCGGACGACCGCAGGGGCTCGGGGCTCGTCGTCACCCGCTCATCTTGACGACGGCAGATGGTTCAGTCAACATTGAACCGATGAACACCGGGCGGCAGGACCTCGAGCGGCGTGCGGCGCAGCACGCGGCCCTCGGCGACGTCGCCCGCCTGGCGATCGTCGACCTGCTCGCCGCGTCCGACGCCAGCCCGAGCGAGGTGCGGGCCGCCCTCGGGATCTCCGGGCCGCTCCTGGCGCACCACCTGCGCGTCCTCGAGCAGGCCGGTCTGGTCACGCGACGCCGCTCCGACGGCGACGGGCGCCGCAGCTACCTGCACCTCGAGCCGAGCGGCGTCCCGCACGGTTCGGCAGCGGTGCGCCGACCGGTGTCCCGCGTGCTGTTCGTCTGCACCGGCAACTCCGCGCGCTCCCCGCTGGCCGCGGGCGTCTGGGCGCAGGTCAGCGAGATCGGCTCGCTGTCCGGCGGGACGCGTCCCGCGGCCGCCATCGCCCCCGGGGCGGTCGCCGTCGGGGAACGCCACGGCCTGGACCTCGGCGACCACGTCCCGCGTGCCTTCCGCGACCTCGTCGCCGACGGCGACCTGGTCGTCACGGTCTGCGACCGCGCGCACGAGTCGATCGACGACGGCGACAGCCTGCACTGGTCGCTGCCGAACCCCTCGCGCCTCGGCACGCCGGACGCGTACGAGGCCACCTACGCGGACCTCCGGTCCCGCGCCACCGCGCTCGCTGCGCGCCTCGCCGCCTGACGCGGCCCCACGAACGGAACGCCCCGATGAGATCCCCCCTCCTCATCGGGGCGTTCTCCTTGCTCGACCGCCTGCGGACTGGAGGCCCGGGGCGGGCCCGCACCGTGCCTCCCGTCCGTCCCGTGGTGCGCCCAGGGCGGCGCGCGCTCGCGGGGGAGCCGTCACTCAGGGCCGGCAGCTGCCGGCGACCAGCCGGAGGACCTGATCGGTGTGCCGCTCCGCCGTCGCGAGCCGCGCGTGCTCGATGGCGGCGGCGGTGTGCGGCCGCAGCAGCGTCCGGTCCGAGGCGAGTTCGATGATCGTCGTGGCGAGCCCGAACGCGGTCTCGTCGTCGGTCAGGACGGCGGCGGAGCCGAACTCGCTCGCCAGGCGGATGTCGGACACGATGACCGGACGGTGGTCCCGGAACGCCTCGAGCGCGGTCATCGGCTGGCCGTCGTGCTCGAGCGAGCAGACCACCGCCGCGTGCCCGCACAGCAGCAGGTCGTGGACGGCCTGCGACGACAGGCGGCCGTGGACACGGACCGACACCGGCGTGCGGGTCGGGGGAACGGTCCCGCCGGCGACGTCGACCCGCACGGCGTGTGCCCCGAGCCGGATCTCCACCAGCCGGATCGCGTTGAGGAGGACGTCGAGGCGCTTGTCCGGGGTGAACCGCGACGCCCAGACGAGCCGGAGCGGGCCGAGTTCCGGCGCCGGCGGCGGTTCGACCGGTCGGCGGCCGAGGGCGTTGGGCACGACGTGGACCGGGCCGACGCCGGCCTCGCGCAGGACGCGGGCCTGCCGCGTTGTCGGGGTGACGACGACGTCGGCCGCCCCGGAGACGGCCACTGCCATGTTGCGGCGAGCGTCGTCCATGGGGTGCCCCGTGAAGCGGTGCCGCGTGGGCCGGATCCCGGTCACCACACGGTGCGCGTGCCGTGCGAGGGGCGCCATCGCCGCCGCGGTCCGGCCCCGGACCGGCGCCGAGCCGTGCACGGTGTGGATCGTCGGCAGCTCGAGGGATCGCGCCGTGGTCAGCGCCGCCGCGGCGAGGCCGAAGTCCGAGTGGGTGACGACGAGGTCGATCCGTTCCTCGAGCATCAGCGTGCCGAGGCACCGGCGGACACGGACCGAGTTGCGGACCACCGGCAGGTCGCTCTCCGGCGCGCTGATCGACGGTTCGACCTCGAACAGGCGGACGCCGTGCTTCCGCAGCTCCGCGGTCTCGCTCGAGCGCGGAGTCGCCACCCAGACGACGTGACCGGACTCCGCGAAGGCCTTCGCCTGCTCGACCAGCGCGGCGCGTTCACCCCGCATCGCCGACAGGGGGAAGTCGCTCACGAGCAGGACGGTCGCCTTCGCCGCGGCCACGTCAGCGGCCGGTCTCGAGCTCGGTGGTCTGGCGGGGGCTGCGCATGCGGTCTCTCACGGTTCGGGAGCGGAACGGGGTGCTGGGAACCGTAGGCGTTCAGAAGACGATCGTCTAGTGAACTGCGACGCTGCTGAGCGGGCCTTCACGAGTCCCCGGGCGGACGCCCAGCCGGGCGCGCGGCGGACGGTCGGGCACTGTCCGGTTCCTGCGGAACATGGACACGTCTGAGCCGTGGTCGACGTACAGTCTCCGGAAGCTGCCCCGCCGGACCCTACCGGCGGGTGCCCGACCCCCCGTTCCCGGGCTGGCCTCGTCATGACCACCGCGTCGAACCCGACGGCGTCGTAGCGCGAGGACGTCTGCTCCTGACCCGAACTCGTGGCAGACGTCCTCGCACCTTCCCGCTATCGTCGAGGAACCGCCGGTCCCCGATCTCGGGCGCCGCGTAGGACGTGGAAGTGGCCGACCAGCCCAAGGACTGATCGGCCACTGCGCGGTGTCCGACGACTAGCGGTCGGACGCCTCGACGACGCAGCTCTCGACCTGCTCGGCGGCCTTCGAGTCGTCGGCGAACGGCGTCGGCGCATCCGAGGTGGTGGTCGTCTCGTCGGCGACGGCCTGCTTGGCGACGTCGTTCACGGCGTACAGCGGGCCGTCGAAGTCGTCGGCCGTGGGGTCGGCGGTGGTCGCCCAGATGGTGACCTCGTCGTCGTTCGAGTCGTTGCTGTCCGCGGGGACGATGGCGGCACCGAGGTACCAGCCGCCGTCACCCTTCTGGATGTTCGCGAACTCGGTGGTGTCGTGCGAACCGACCGCCTTGTCGATCATGTCGACGGCGGCGCTGGCGGCCACGTCGCACTGGGCCGACTGCGACTTCTCCTCGGAGCCGGGGACCTTGCCGACGGGGTTGATGTTCTGCGCTCCGCCGGGGTCGCAGGCGGTGAGCAGGAGGGCTACGGTGGCGGCGCCGAACAGCGCCGTGACGGTCTTCGCTCGCGTGGACATGGCCCTGAACGTAGGCCGGCCCCGGTGGGCGGCGGTTCAGCCAGGAGCGTCCCCCGACGACGGACGGGAGGCCCGGCGCACGTCGTGCCCCGGGCCTCCCGTCCGTCACCTGGTCCCGTTGCCGGACCGTGTCCCGTTGCCGGACCGTGTCCCGTTGCCGGACCGGCGTCCCGTCACAGGATCGGGGTGCCGCCGGTGACGGCGACCCGCGCGCCGGAGACGTAGCTGCCGTCGTCACTGGCGAGCAGCACGTAGACGGGTGCGAGCTCGGCCGGCTGGCCGGGACGGCCGAGCGGCGACTGCTTGCCGAACTGCTCGACCTGCTCCGGCGGCATCGTCGACGGGATCAGCGGCGTCCAGATCGGACCGGGGGCGACGCTGTTCACGCGGATGCCGCGTTCCCCGAGCAGCTGCGCCAGCGCGGCCGACAGGTTCGCGACGACGGCCTTCGTGACGTCGTAGGGTGCCAGGTTCGGCTTCGGGTTGTCGGAGTTGACCGAGCTCGACCCGATGATCGACGACCCCGGGCCGAGGTGCGGCAGCGCGGCCTTGACGAGGTGGAAGTAGGCGCTGAGGTTCGTCGCGAGGGTGTGGTCCCACTCCTCGTCGCTGATCTCCTCGATCGTCTCGTGGGTCATCTGGTAGGCGGCGTTGTTCACGAGGACGTCGAGCCCGCCGAGTTCCGAGACCGCCTGGTCGATGACGGATCGGCAGTACGCGGGATCGCTCACGTCGCCCGGGAACAGCACGGCCTTCCGACCGGCTTCCTCGATCCAGCGCTTCGTGTCCTGCGCGTCGTCCTCCTCTTCCGGCAGGTAGCTGATCAGGACGTCAGCACCCTCGCGCGCGAACGCGATCGCGACGGCCTTCCCGATGCCGCTGTCCCCGCCGGTGATGACGGCGCGCTTGCCGGTGAGCTTGCCGGAGCCGCGGTACGACTCCTCGCCGTGGTCGGCCTTCGGGGTGAGCTCCTGGTCGCTCCCCGGGGGCTGCTGCTGCTCGGTCATGTCTCTCCCTGTGGTCGGTTTCCCTGGACGTCCCCGATGCTGGGCGGGCGCCACTGAACGCCTGTCCAGGGTCACGGCGTACCCCGTTCGGTGCCCGAAGATGTGTACCCGGCACGACGGCGGCCTACCGTGGCACCGGATCAGGGAACCGTCACCGCGACGGAAGCTCCTCTTCACCAGGGAGCAACGTTGAAGTACGTGAACTACGCGGGCACCGTCCGCATCCTGACGAGCGACTCGATCGCCGACGCGGTGATCCGGTACGCCGCCGCACTGCACCAGAGCCGGCTGAGCGACGTCGTGTCAATCCCGACGGCCGACGACTTCGGGGTGGCGAGCACGATCGAGGTGCTCCTGGCCCCGGCGATCCCGGTCGCCCTCGAGCCTGCTCCGGACGACGACCTCGAACCCGAGGGCGAGGCGTTCCTGGTCGAACTCGACCGGCGCACCGAGGCCGCGCTCGCCGTCGACACCAACGCGTCGCCGCCGGACTTCGGGCGCTGAGCCGGCGCCCCTACGCCACCGGCCCCTCGGTCAGGTCCGTCCGGGTGTCCGCGTGGATCACCTCGTCGTGCTCGAACGTCAGCGCGGCGGCCCGCAGCCGTGCCACGAACACCGTGTCCTCGCGCTCGAGTTCGTCCTCCTCGGCGTCCTCGACCACGAGCTGACTCGACGGACCGATGAGGACCTTGGTGGTCGTCATGGTGCCGTCCGTCGCCACCGAGGGGATCGCGACGGTGTCCGCCCGGTTGCCACCGGCCAGGGCCGCGGCGTACTCGATCACGGCATCGGCCACGTCGTCGCTCGTCAAGATCGTGGAACGGTCGTACTGGATCTGCTTCATGTCCGGGCCTCCATCTGCACAGCCAACAGCGCCGTTGCTGGCCGCCGTACAGGAACACGGCGCGTCGCTCGTTGCGCCGACGCCGACTTGTCGTCAGGATCATCACGTGCCCGAGACCATGCACCGCCTGCTGCGGGAGATCCAGACCGCCGAGCCGTCGGTGGCGGCCGAGGCGATGGCCCGGACGCACATCACCCACGGACTGTCGGTCGAACCGACGGACGCCGAGTTCGTGTTCGAGGAGCGCGTGCGCGGAACGGCGCTGCTGTCGCTCGAGTCGACCCGCTGCACCGGGGTCCTGAGCGGCACGATCGAGCCCGGCGACGCGATGATGATCTTCTGGATGAAGTCCGGGGTCGCCCAGCTCGACGAGAACACCGTGAAGATCGGCCGGCCGACGCTCTTCCGTCAGGGGCCCCAGCGCTTCCGCTGGATCGCCTGCAACAAGGACGTCCTGCGGATCGACCGCTCGATCGTCGAACAGGTCGCGGCCGAGCGCGGCGACTGGGCCCCGGGTCCCATCGAGTTCCGTCCGCGGCACGTCCCCGAGGGCGCGCCGCTCGCTGCCTGGTGGCTCATGGTGCGGTCCATCGCACAAGAGGTCCTGGCCGGACCGGACGCCGTCCCGGTCGAACGCGAGCGGGAGCTCGCGCGCTTCGCCGCCGGTGGGCTGCTCACCGCGATCCCGCACTGGCCCGTCGGGCAGCACGAGCCGGCGATGGCCGCCACCGCCCGCTTCGCCCGTGCCGAGACCTTCCTGCTCGAGCACGCCACCGAGCAGATCACCGTCGACGACGTCGCCGAGGCCGCCGGCCTGAGCGTGCGCGGCGTGCAGGCGGCGTTCCAGCGACACCACGGCATCACCCCGACCATGTACCTGCGTCGCATCCGGCTGCTGCTCGCCCGCGAACAGCTCGAGTCGGGCGACGGGCGGAGCATCGCCGAGATCGCCCGGGCCACCGGGTTCGCCCACCTCGGCCGGTTCGCAGGGAGCTACCGCGAGGAGTTCGGCGAGCTGCCCCGGCAGACGGCGTCCACCGCGCGCGACGGCGCCCGCGCGTAGCGAGCAGCCGCGCGGCCCCGCAAGAATCCCGCAACCGCTCACCGTCCGGCCGATCGCCGACGATCGTCGCCCTACGTTTGCGCTGCACGGACACGCAGCCACGACGACTGGAGACCCCATGGCCGGCTCAGCAGCACCACCCGTCCCGACCACGGCCGTCCCGCCGACGACCGATCCGTCGACGTTCGGCCGTCGGCTCGTGGAGGACGCCTCCTACGCCCGTGAGCACCTCGTCTTCACGGCACTGCTCGGATCCCCGCTGCTGCCCCGGATCGTCCGGCGGCTGCTGCTCCGTGCCGCCGGGGCACGCGCCGAGTCCGGTGTGGGGACCGGGTTCTCGCTGACGGGGGACCCGAAGCACCTCACCATCGGCCGGGGCGTCTTCTGCAACCGCAACGTGACCGTCGAGGCCGTGGCCCCCGTGACGATCGGTGCGAACACCGCGATCGGGATGCAGGTGCTCATCATGACGAGCCACCACGAGATCGACGCCGAGGGCCGGTGGAGCGACGTCGCGACCGGCCGCCCGGTGGTCGTCGAGGAGCACGTCTGGATCGGCGGCCGCGCCACGATCCTGCCGGGCGCCCACATCGAGCACGACGTCGTGGTCGCCGCCGGCGCCGTGGTCGTCGGCCGCCTGGCGGCGCACGGCGTCTACGCCGGCGTCCCCGCGAAGCGGATCCGTGAGCTCGCCCCGTCCGCGCGACCGCGGGTGGTGGACCCCGCCGCGTGACGGCTTGGAGGCGCGTGGCGGCGCCGCCACGCGCCTCCAGTCCGGCGTTGGTGCTGCTTCGAACACGCCGGTGTGTTGCTGCGACGCCCTGCCGTCGTCGAGACGCCGCCGAATGTGGAGGCGTCTCGACGACCTGGCGGCGCCGGACGAAGACGACGGCGTCTCCTTCCGAGGGGACGCGGGACCTGCCACGATGATCACGACGCGGGCGACGGCGCCCGCGCAGGACGAGGGAGACCGTCATGACCGTTCGCCTCAACCCTTATCTCGGGTTCCGGAGCGGAGCCCGCGAAGCGCTCGAGTTCTACCACTCGGTCTTCGGCGGGACGCTCACCATCGGCACGTTCGGTGAAGCCGGCATGAGCCAGGACCCCGCCGACGCCGACAAGGTGATGCACGGCCAGCTCGACGGCGACCAGGGCCTGCTCCTGATGGCCTCGGACGCGCCGTCCGGCATGCCGACACCGGCGGAGAGCAGCATCTCGCTCTCGCTCAGCGGCGACGACCACGAACTGCTGACGCGGTGGTGGAACGGCCTCGCCCAGGGCGCGACGATCATCGAACCACTCACCACCGCGCCCTGGGGCGACACCTTCGGCATGCTGACCGACCGCCACGGGGTGTCGTGGCTGGTCAACATCAGCGGCGCGACGAGCTGAGCGGCAGCGAACCCACGCGCGCCGGCACCGGCCACCGCGGCACCCAGCACCGGACCTGCTCGGCGTAGCGGCGGAAGTCGTCGCCGAACCGTTCCGCCAGGTCCGATTCCTCGAGCGGGCGGACGATGCAGTTCCAGACCACGGAACCGGCGACCGCGTAGACGACGACCAGCCACGACGACAGCAGCAGCCCGACGGCGACGCCCTGCGTGATGCCGGCCAGGGCCATCGGGTTCCGCACCGACCGGTACGGCCCGGCGACCACCAGGCGGTTCGCGGTGGCCGAGGGCAGCGGCGTGCCCTCGCCCTTCGTCGACATCGCCGCTGCCGACGCGATGCCGAGCGCGCTGGCCAGCAGGAGTACGACCACACCGACGACGGTGCGGGTGGTGACGAAGGGTGCGGGCAGGTCCGGGTGCAGGCCCCAGCGCTGCTCGGCGAACGCGATGAGCAGGGGGAGCACCCCGAGGAACAGGCCCCAGAAGACGACGATCTGCAGCACGGTCGCGGTGACGTGCCGGGAGCGCGGGGCGCTGGCGTCGGCGGTGCGGATCCGCAGCGGACCGCTCGTCACCCACTCCGTCGGGACCCGTCCGAGCAGCACCAGGGCGAGGGCGAGGGCCGAGCCGATCGTGGCGGCGAGCATGACGAGCACGCCCCAGCCGGCCTCGCCGGTCACAGTGGCCCAGACGCTCAGGGCGACGAGCACCAGGGCGGTCCACACCGTCGTGCCCACCGCGGCGGCTCGGACACCGGCGGCGGCGAGCGCCGAGGCGACGACGAACAGCGGGACGTCGAACACGGCGACGAGCACCGGGTCGAGCGAGCCGAGCGTGGCCGTGCGGATCCAGGGCAGCGTCGCGACGGCGATCCACCAGGCCGCTCCGCCGACGGCTTGCAGCGCGTAGTACCGCCGGCCCCAGGACATGGGTGCACGGTAGCAGTGCGCGGCGAGGGGCCGGGCCGTGGGCGCCCTCGCTCCCGACGGTGGGTCAGTCGGTGTGGTTGATCTGTCCGAGCCAGCGACCGAAGGACGGGGTGCGCTCGTCGTGCAGGGTGGGCAGGACGGGCTTCGGCAGGCAGGCGCGCTCGTCGGTGACGGTTCCGGCGCCGGTGCTCTTGTGGAGGTCGAGGCTCATGGTGGGCTCCTTCGTGGTCGGTGGAGAGTTCGACACCGGGCGGGGCCGTTCCATTCCCACCCGGTGTCGTCCTGGTCTGGTGCAGCGCGGTCCGATGCAGCGCGGTCCAGTGCGTCGCGTTCCGGCGCGTCGCGTTCGGTTCAGGAGGTGCCGAGCTCGACCTTGATCCAGCCGGGTTCGCGTCGGTCGAACGCCTGGTAGGCAGCGATCGCGTCGGTGATCGGCTCGTGCTCGGTGATCAGGGCCGTCGGGTCGAACTGTCCGGCGGCCACCATGTCGATCAGCGGCGGGGTGACGGAGTGGTGATCGCAGTTCCCCATCCGCACGGTGAGGTTCTTGAGCATCGCCTCGCCGATCGGGTAGTGCTCGGCCGTCGGTCCGTACACGCCGATGATCCCGATGCGGCCGTACTTCGCCACGCTCGCCACCGCCCAGCGAGCCACCTGCGAGGGGCCGTCCCCGGGCTTCCACTGCTGCTGCGCACCGAAGCCGTCGGGCGCGGCATCGGGTGCGACCGCCGCGACCTCGGCGTCGAACGCCGCCGCCTGGTCCTGGTCGACCGCCGCCGGGCCGCGCTTCGGGCGTTCGGCGTCCACGCCGACCGCGTCGATCACGCAGTCCGCGCCGATGCCGTCGGTCAGCGACATGATCGTCTCGACGGGGTCCTCGGCGTTGTAGTCGACGACCTCGCAGTGCTGGGCGAGCGCGGCGGCGAGCCGGGTCTCCTCGCCGTCGACGACGATGACGCGGGCCGCGCCCTGCTTGTACGCCGAGGCCGCCGCGAACTGTCCGACGATCCCGGCGCCGAACACCACCACGACGTCACCGCGCGTGACGCCCGCGAGCTCCGCGCCGAACCACCCCGTGGGGAAGATGTCGGACAGCAGGATCGCCTGCTCGTCGGAGACGGTGTCCGGGAGCGGGTGCATGGTGTTGCGGGCCCACGGGACGCGGACGTACTCGGCCTGCATGCCGTCGACCGGTCCGGTCGAGGCGGGGCCGCCGAAGAACGCGGTGCCCGCCTGCGGTCCGTTGCTGTTCGAGCGGTCGCACTGGGCGGTCTTGCCCATCCGGCAGTACCGGCAGGCACCGCAGGACACGGTGGAGTTGATGACGACGCGGTCGCCGGGGCTGAAGCCGCGCACCGCGTCCCCGACCTCGGTGACGACGCCGACGGCCTCATGACCGAGGATCGTGCCCTCGACCATCGGTGCCATCGTGCCGCGGACGAAGTGCAGGTCGGTGCCGCAGATCGCACTGCGGGTGATCCGGACGATCGCGTCCTCCGGGTCCTGGATCGTCGGCTGCGGGACCTCGTCGAGCCGGATGTCGCCGATGCCGTGCCACACGACTGCGCGCATGTGATGCCTCTTCCTGTTCGGGTGCGGGGTTCGCAGTGTCAGGAAACGCGCGAGGGGCTGGGCGCGGTCGGAGGCGCATCCGCCCTGCGCAGTCGTCCAGCACCGTCGGGTTGTCTCGACCGCATGAGCGAGCACGACGACGAGCAGACCCGAGCCGACTTCGACGACGCGGTGAACATGACCGCCACCGAGCTGCGGAAGTGGCTCGACACCGACGAGTCGAAGTCCGTCGGGCAGAAGCCCTCGGGCGGTGGCGAGTCGACCGGGCACGAGAGCGGTCGGCACATCGTCCGCATCCTCGAGAAGCACAAGGCCGACCGCACCGACGACGACCTGGCGCACATGCGGAAGGTCGTCGGCTACGTCGCCCGGCACTCGGAGCAGCGGCCCGACGGCGACGTGCACGACACCCCCTGGCGGTACTCGCTCATGAACTGGGGCCACGACCCGGAGAAGCACTGACGGCATCGGGCAGAATGGGTGGTGTGAACGAGACTGGCATGCCGCGCTTCCGACGGATCTGGTCGACCGTGCAGGTCGGTGTCCTCGCGATCGCCGTCGCGTTCTGCGTCGTGATGCTCGTGATCGGGCAGGGCAAGCTCGACCGGGTCTACGCGGTCGCCGCGGTGTTCTTCGGACTCGCCCTGGTCGGGCACAGCACCTACCTGTGGCTCGTCGCCCGGGCGAACCGCCGTCCCTGACGCTCGTCCGCTTCGGCGATCCCGGCTAGCCGTTCTGGTGGACCCGCAGCCAGTCGATCGTCATCTGCTGCGGGAACCGTGTCGAGGCGTCCGGCGAACCCGGCCAGTTCCCGCCGACCGCGACGTTGAGGATCACGAAGAACGGCTTGTCGAACACCCACGGAGCCGAGCCGACGTCGGCCCGGGTGACCGTCCGGTACGCGACACCGTCGACCGTCCAGGTGATCGAGCCGGGGCGCCAGTCGACCCCGTACACGTGGAAGTCGTCGGCGAACGCTGCTCCGGAAGGGTTCGTGTAGGCAGCCGAGATGCCCTGCGCGCCGGAGTACCCGGGGCCGTGCACCGTGCCGTGCACGCTCCCCGGCTCGTCCCCGACGTTCTCCATGACGTCGATCTCCCCGCACGCCGGCCAGCCGACCTGCCCGATGTCCGCGCCGAGCATCCAGAACGCCGGCCAGATGCCCTGGCCGCGGGGGATGCGGATCCGCGCCTCGATGCGGCCGTACTGCGCGGTGTAGGTGCTCTCGGACTTCAGCCGGGCCGACGAGTACGAGCCGTCGGCCTCGCGGTGTGCGGTGATCACGAGGTTGCCGGCACCGTCGAGCGCCGCGTTCCGCCGCGAGTCCGTGTAGGTCTGCAGCTCCGCGTTGCCCCAGCCGCCGGCACCCAGGTCGTACCGCCAGATCCCGGGGTTCGGCGCGCTGCCGGCTGGGCCGTCGAACTCGTCGGCGGCGAGCAGCACGGGCGCAGCGGTCGGCGCCGCAGCTCCGGTCACGGCCTGTGCCGAGCCGTCCGAGCCGATCGCCGTCGCGCCGAGGGCGGTCGTCGCGGCTCCGGCGAGTCCGAGCGCCATGAAGCGCCGTCGATCGATGTGCTGGTCCATGTCGTGCTCCCTGCAGCGCGATGGTGGTGTGGTCGTCGGATCATGCACCATCCGGCCGCACCTGAACAGGCCCGGATCCCGCTTCGTCCGCGGGACGCACCGGTCAGCCGAAGCGCATCGCCAGCGGCACGAGCAGGCCCGCGACCCAGACGAGCACCATCACGAGGGCGCCGACCGCGATGAGCCGTCGGCGACGCCGCAGCTTCGGGCTCCGCTCCTCGCCCCACATCTGTGCACGGACCAGCACCCGGTTCGCCTGCTCGACGACCTTCCGCACCTCGGGGTCGTCGACGTCGAGGACACCGGCGCGGGCGTGCTCGGCGATGACCGCGGCTTCGTCGACGGTCAGGTCGTCCTTGCGCATGCTCCATCTTCGCACCGCGTGCAGGGGTACGACCCGGCTGTGCGGGAACGGACCACGGCCGGGTACCAAGGACACATGGGACATCGGTACCGCGGGAAGATCGTCGTCATCACCGGAGCATCGAGCGGCATCGGGAGGGCCGCCGCACACGAGTTCGCCCGGCAGGGCGCCACGCTCGTGCTCGCCGCACGCGGGCACGACTCGCTCGAGGCCGCAGCCGCCGAGTGCCGGAAGCTCGGCGCCGAGGCGATCGCGATCCCGACCGACGTCGCCGATGAGCACCAGGTCAAGGACCTCATCGGCACCGTGACGACCCGCTTCGGTCGCATCGACGTCTTCGTCGGCAACGCGGCCCTGTTCGTCTACGGCCTGTTCGAGCAGACGCCCACCGAGGCGTTCAAGCGCGTCGTCGACACGAACCTGTACGGGCACCTCAACGCGATCACGCACCTGCTGCCGCACTGGAAGCAGCGCGGGAAGGGCACCTACGTGCTCGTCGGCTCGATCCAGTCGCTGCTCTCGGCGCCGTACCAGTCGGCGTACGTCACCAGCAAGCACGCTGCGCTCGGCCTGGTCGACGTGCTCGGTGACGAGTTCGCGGGCACCGGCATCAAGTTCACCGCGCTGCTGCCGTCCACGATCGACACCCCGATCTACCAGAACGGTGCCAACTACACCGGCAAGACCTCGCACCCGCTGCCGCCCACCGTCTCGGTTGAGCGAGCTGGCCGTGCCGTCGTGCAGGCCGCCACGCACCCCAAGCGCTACCGCTTCGTCGGACGGATCCAGGCATCGCTCGTGCCGCTGCAGTACGTGTTCCCGGGCCTGTTCCACAAGATCACGAAGCCGATGGTGGAGACGTTCGCGCTCCGTGGCGAGGGCGCGCCGACCGACGGGAACCTCTACGCCCCCGCCGACGCCGCGAACGCGACGGACGGCGGCTGGGTCGCGAAACGACGGCGCGTCACGCGCCCCCTCGTGTGGCTCGGCGTCGCCGCTGCGGGCGCGGCGGTCGTGCTCGGCCGCTCGCGTCGGTAGACGCATCCGCTGACGGCCTGGAGGCCCGGTGCCAGCTGGCACCGGGCCTCCCGATCGTCCGTGCGCGCGTGCACAGCCGGGCGTACCTCGCGGAATCGGGCGTACCTGCCCGAACCGGGCGTACCTGGCGGAATCGGGCGTACCTGCCCGAACCGGGCGTACCTGGCGGAATCGGGCGTACCTGGCGGAATCGGGCGTACCTGGCGGAACCGGCCGTACCTGCCGTGTTCTTCTTGGCAGGTACGCCCGATCTCACCAGGTACCGCAGCCGTTCTGGGAAGGAACGGGCGGCTAGAAGAGCTTCGCGCTCGCGCGCCGGGCACCCTCACCGAGCGACTCGAGCTTCGCCGCGGCGATCTGCGGGTGCACGCGGCCGCCGAGGCCGCAGTCGGTGCCGGCGATGACGCGCTCGCGCCCGACGACCGAGGCGAACCGCTCGATGCGCTGCGCGACGAGGTCGGGGTGCTCGACGACGTTCGTCGCGTGGCCGACGACACCGGGGACGATGACCTTGCCTTCGGGCAGGGCGACGTCCTGCCAGACGGTCCACTCGTGCTCGTGGCGGGCGTTCGCGGCCTCGAACGAGTACGCACCGGCGTCGATGTCGAGCATCAGGTCGACGATGTGGCGGAGCTCGATGTCGGTCGTGTGCGGGCCGTGCCAGGAGCCCCAGCACAGGTGGAAGCGCACGCGGCTGGTGTCGAGGCCGCGCAGCGCGTGGTTGAGCGCCTCGACACGGATGCGGGTGAAGGCGCGGTAGTCCTCGATGCTCGGCTCGGGGTTGATCTGGTCCCAGTTCTCGGCGATCGAGGGGTCGTCGATCTGCAGCACGAGGCCGGCGTCGAGGATCGTCGTGTACTCCTCGCGCAGGGCGTCCGCCCACGCCCAGATGTGTTCTTCCTCGGTCGCGTAGTACTCGTTCGCGATGCGGGCGGCGGACCCGGGGGAGAGCGCCGTGATGAAGCCGTTGTCCGCGCCGGCGGCCTCCACCGCGTGCTTGAGGTTCGCCGCGTCGGTGGCCGCGGCCTCGTGGCCGGTGTAGGTGATCGGACCGGTCGTGGTCGGGAACGCGGTGGCGTTCTTGCCGGTGCCGATGCCCGACTCGGGGTCGGTGTAGGCGTCGTGAAAGATCGTCCAGTCGCGGCGGTCCGGAAAGCTCGTGAGCCGGATGTTCCCCGGGGTGGACCGGACCGGCTGCTGCGAGAAGATGTTCTCGTCGGTCAGGCTCAGGCCGCTGACGCGCTGGAACGAGTAGCCCCACCACGCGCCGTAGTCGACGCTGTTCGACATCGCCTTGCCGAACTCGCCGTCACCGGGCTGCGTGATGCCGAGCGCGGTCTGCCGTGCGACGACGTCGTCGACGGCCGCGCTCGTCAGGGCGCGGACCTCGTCGGTGGTCTCGAGCGTGAAGCCGTCGGCGGCCACGGGCCGTGCGGCGTTCGCGGCGATGAGCTCCGGGGTGCGGGGGAGCGATCCGGCGGTGGTGGCCTGGATGCGGTCGGTGTTCTCGAAGGGCATGCGCTGCCTTCCTCTCGATGGGTGCGGACTGTCGGGAGTCGGGGGCCGCGCGCGAGGCTTCGCGGTGCGCTGCAGTGCCACTCTGCCACGAGGGATCGGGCCCGTTACGTTGCGCGACTGTGGCTTCGTGTGGACGCCGAACGACAGGGTCGATGTCGTACGACACCGACTCGGTCACCTGTAGCGTGCGCGGACAGTTGCAGGCGCGTGTGAACGACAGGCTCGATGTCGGACGACGTCGACGGTGTCGTTCCGCATCGACCCGCCCGTGCGCGCCCGCCCC